>JAZKAG010000203.1:20217-20466 GCA_040389265.1 Acidobacteriota bacterium | reverse complement strand
ATCGTGACCGCCGACACTCCCTATCATCGAACCATCGCTGCTGGACGAGCCGCGGTCGAAATCCTCAATGATGGCATCCGCGAGGGCAAGCTTCGACTGTCAAAGAAAGAGCAGCAATGGCTAGCGCGAATCGATCAGTCCCTCGATAGTTTCCCATCCGATGAGAATTGTTTGATTGAATCCATGGATGAGCAGTACGGAAACTTCTACGACAAGTCCAGCTATGGGTTCAGCGCGGTGGCTGAGGTC
>JAZKAG010000203.1:16597-20190 GCA_040389265.1 Acidobacteriota bacterium | reverse complement strand
TATCAAGGGTGGTCACGCGTTGAATGGACGGCAAAGGATCGAGGCAGCGCTAAATGGCAGGTGGGCTGACCGGACGCCGGTGATGCTGCACAACTTTATGATGGCTGCCCGAGAAGCAGGGCTTTCGATGCGCCAGTTCAGAGAGAGTCCGAGTCTCATTGCCCGATGTTTCGGAGACGCTGTCGAGCGGTACGCTCTCGACGGAATCATGGTCGATATCGATACAGTGACCCTCGCCGGAGCTGTGGGCGTGCCGATCGACTTTCCAGAAGACAATCCGGCGCGTTCTCGGGGATCGTGCTTGCCTGCACTCGAAGCAGTGCGGGATTTGGAGCCTGTCGACATATCTGACGATCCACGTGTACAGATCCTGGTGGAAGCGGTCGCCACTCTGGTGCGCAAATATGGAAATGAAACCTTCATCCGCGGCAACTGCGACCAATCACCCTTCTCGCTCGCCGGAGAAATGCGCGGGCTGGACCTATGGCTGATGGATGTCGCATCTCAGGATAACGATGAGCTCGTGCATGGACTGCTTGAATACTGTACCGAGGTAACCTGCCAGCTCCTCAAACTGGTGGCGAAAACCGGAGCTCACATGCTTTCCAACGGCGATAGTCCGGCTGGGCCGGATATGCTATCCCCACGTTTTTACGGCGCGTACGCGTTGCCCTATGAACAGCGGGTCACTGCGTGCTCCCACGAACTGGGTCTGCCCTATTTGTTGCATATCTGCGGAAACACCGATCGAATCCTCAAGCAAATGGCAACCATCGGAGCCGACGCCTTGGAGATCGACTTTAAAACTAACTTGCAGCTGGCCCACCACACGTTAAAGGATAGAATCACGTTCGTAGGCAACATCGATCCATCTGAAGTGCTCGCACGCGGAACTCCCGAGCTGGTGCGGAACAAGACGGAAGAACTTCTCGATACATTTACGGATAATCCTCGCTTTGTGCTGAATAGCGGTTGCGCGCTACCCGCCGATACTCCTTCTAAAAATATCTACGCAATGCTGGCGTGCGTCCGCAATCGTTCTGACGCGTTAGTGTCTGAATCGAAGCGCGAGCAAGGTGGGATCAATTGATATTTTCAAAGGTGACACGATGCGCCTGAAACTCATTAGTTGTCAGGTCCTCACACGCGAGATGGAAGCCATCATTCCCGCTTCTCCGCATGCTATTGACGTGGAATTTCTCACGATGGGATTGCATGACCTGGGTGCCGGCATGCGGCCGCAGTTGCAGCAACACATCGACGCAGCCGACCCGTTGGGTTATGACGCCATCCTTCTTGGATATGCACTTTGTGGTCGAGGTACGGAGGGGTTGCACGCGGAACAAACTCACCTCGTCCTGCCACGCGCACACGACTGCATTGGATTGCTGATGGGTGATCGGCATCGCTACCAAGCCTATTTCGACAGCCATTCCGGAGTCTATTACCGTTCCCCGGGATGGATTGAGTTTCAAACCCCAGGACAGATTCTCGAGCAAGCCGGACCCACGGCAGGACGCGTTCTGGGTGAGCGTCGAAGCCGCGAAGAATTCATCGCGCAGTACGGCGAGGAAAATGGTGCCTACCTCTTCGAGCAGTTCAACGCATTCCGCAACCACTATTCCCAACTCACCTACATTTCTCCAGGGGTTGCGGGAGAAAGTGTTTTTCGTGACCAGGCTCGCGAGGAAGCAAAGAAAGAGAGTTGGAGGTTTGAAGAAGTTCAAGGGTCACTTTCCCTGCTGCAGCGCCTCGTCAACGGCGAATGGGATGATGCGGATTTTCTCATCGTCCCACCGGGATCAGCCGTTCGCGCAACCCTGGGCGAAGGCATTGTGGACATCAAATGACCACGGAGACTGTTCGCATCCAACTCGAACCGTCAGGAAATGTTGTTGAACTTGCGCGCGGCGCGAGTCTTCGTTCCTCACTCTCACTGCATGGAATCGAGTTCCCCTGCGGTGGGACAGGTCTTTGCGGCGGGTGTCGAGTTCGCGTGCTCCAGGGATCGCTTTCGGTCACACAGCAGGACAATCTATTCTTCTCGGCGGAAGACCTTGCCGGTGGTTGGCGGCTCGCCTGCCAGGCCATTGCAGACGGGCCTCTGGTTCTGGAATGCGAGCAATGGCACATGGAAATCCTGGGTGACAATTCACTCTTGTCTGGAAAAGGCAAACAGGGCCTGGGAGTCGCGGTCGATCTCGGAACAACCACCATCGCCGCGCAGCTGGTCGATCTCGCAACCGGCAATGTACTCAGCGTGGAAACAGAGTTAAATCCTCAAGCTCCCTTTGGCTCGGATGTGATGAGCAGAATTCGAGCCGTTCTTGCCGGCGCTGATCTCACTACCCCCGTTCGCACCACCATTGGCTCCATGGTTGAAAAGCTGGCTCGGCGTCGACAACAAGAAGTTGCAGAAGTCCTTTTGGTCGGCAATTCCGTGATGCATCACCTATTCGCAAATCTTGATGTGGAACCAATGTCGCACGCTCCCTTCGATTCGCCGAATTTGGATGAACAGGTTTTCTCTGCCAAACAACTGGGCTGGCCGTTGCCTCCTTCCTGCAGAATTCACTTCGCTCGCTGCCTGGGAGGCTTTGTCGGTTCCGATGTTCTGGCCGGCATGCTGGCTGTTGGCATGCCAACTTCGAAAGAGATGATCGCCCTGGTCGACCTGGGTACAAACGGCGAAATCGCTATCGGCAATTGCCATCGCATCTTGTATGCCTCGACCGCCGCCGGACCCGCCTTTGAAGCGGCTTCCATTCGCATGGGGATGCGCGCCGCTACCGGCGCTATCTCGCGCGTTTCAATGACCAATGGCGAACTTGACGCGATGGTAATTGGCGAGCAGGAGCCGCGCGGTATTTGCGGGAGCGGATTGGTCGACGCTGTTGCAGTGGGACTCGAAACCGGCGCAATTCTCAGCTCCGGACGCATCGCGAACGGGACGAAGCGCTTCTCCGTTGCAGACCCCGTGGTGTTATATCAGGCGGATATTCGAGAGCTGCAACTCGCTAAGGCCGCTATTGCTGCAGGATTCAAATTGCTGTTGCGGTCGCTGGGAGTGGAGGCCGAAAGTCTTGGGCGTATCCATCTTGCCGGAGCATTCGGCAACTACGTACAAGCTGTGAGTGCCATCCGTATCGGCCTTCTGGAGTTTTCTCGGCATCGCATCTTACCCTCGGGTAACTCCGCACTGCGTGGAGCGAAAATGATGTTGCTCTCCACGAGTCTGCCTGCATTGCCAGAAATGGAACATGTGGCTTTGGCCGCCGACCCTGATTTTCAGGACGAGTTTGTGAATTGCATGAACTTTCCCGAAGCTCAGCAGCCCGCATGACGTTGCGGCCGCGATTGCATCGCGTCAGCCTCAACCATTGAATTCGTGCACCGCATCCAGCATCGCTACAATGTTTTCGATCGGCGTGGCCGCCTGAATATTGTGGGTGCCGTTGAACACGAATCCACCCTCAGGAGAGAAAATTTCGCACCGCCTCAAAACCTGTTCGCGGACGTCCGTCGGAGTACCAAACGGCATCACCTTCTGCGTATCTACCCCTCCCCCCCAGAAAACGAGACGATCGCCATAG
>JAZKAG010000203.1:10844-16587 GCA_040389265.1 Acidobacteriota bacterium | reverse complement strand
CTTTCAATTCCGCGGGATCCATCCCCGTAGCCGAGCACTGCACGGGGTTCAGAATGTCGAAGCCCGCTTCAATAAAGGAAGGCAGAAATTTAACAATCGATCCGCAGGAATGCTTGAAGGTCTTCCAAGTCGTGTGCGCGTGGACCCAGTCATTCACGCGTCTGTAGTAAGGGAAATAGAGATTGCGAAATGTCTTGACCGAGCAAAAAGCCGATGTTTGAGTGCCGAAGTCTGTGCCACAAACAAACATTGCCTGCACCGTATCTCCCAGCGCAGCATGGATGCGTTCCAAATTCTGAATTCCAATCTCGCACTGCCGCTCGAAAATCTTGTGGACATAATCCTGACGACTGCTGGTCGAAACGTACCACTCCGTAATATCCCGAATTCCCCTGGGATGCTTGAGCGATGGTGCTGGCACCAGCGCGATGTCTCCGAAAGCAGTCCCGCCGAAGGTGGCGATCACCCCTCTCCCTGTAGCTGACGCCGCTTGCACCGATCGCGCCAGGTGGTCGAGTTCCTCCGGCGTAATATCGCTGAACTCCTCTATGTTATTTTCGGCATTCAGCGTCTCGTCCTGGAATGGCTCCTGGCGCACAATCGCATCGAAGAAATATCCGCCCTGTGGCATCCGTCCGCTCGGCGGAACAGAGATATCGCCTTCCGGGTAGATCAGCGTGTCGCCCTTGGCATCGACGGTGACGTTGAAGTTTCCCGGTACCTCAATCTCAAGCCCATTCAGCCGCCAGCCTTTCCAATTATCGGCGGGAAATCCAAACATGGTCTTCAGCGGAAATACGCCCACCACGTCGATTCCCATCGCATCCGCTAGGTCATCCTCAATCAGCCCCAGCATTTGAAATGGCTCATGAACGCGCACGGGATGTTCGTGCAGACCGTAGTACTCTCGCAGGCCGGCCACGCAACTGACATGCATACCGGTCACCGCCGTCCCGCCGAAGTCGATGGGAATGCGACCCGGCTGCTTGTGATTCAGCGTGGCGATGAGCCGATCCCGGCTCGCTCCTATATCGGAGACAGTCTTCATCTCGGCCTCCATTTCTGTGCCTATACGCACCGGATTATAGGCGGCAGGCGAACCTGAACTGCGTGTTCCCCATCACATCAAGGCCATCTATCTAAATCGCTCGCAGTGGGTCAAAATTTCACTCAATTGGTTGGCAGACTGGGCACCAGAAGGTGGTTCGTGCGCCCACACCTTGCTTTCGCATGTCGATGGGTGTCCCACAACGTCGACACGGTTGTCCGCGGCGTCCGTAGACCCACAAACGTGCAGATTGATCGGAGTTGTGGGTCGTTCGTCGAAGTCCCACATAGGTGGAGATTTTTCCGTCCGCATCTTCGGTGACGTTCAACGCAAGGAATTTTCGCGCCGTAAAAACCAGCTGATCCAACTGGCTCCGATCCAGAGTTCTCACCTCGCGGAATGGGTTCACCCCGCATAGGAAGCAAGTTTCCGACTTATAGACATTTCCAATTCCAGCCATCACCCGCTGGTTCAATAACACTTCCCCAATTTGCTCCCCGGAACACTCCAGGATCGCAGCGCCGGCTTTCTCTGAGTCAAAATCTTGTTTTAATAAATCCGGTCCCAGCTCAGAAATTAATGACTTCCTCAACAAGGATTGCGCCGTGTGAAACTCTGCGACCGGGACCGTGAAACCTACTGCACTCCAATCGGAGGTCTCGATGACAATACGCATATCTCGCCGCGGCCGCTGCCATTTCTCCCCGCTTCGATAGATATGCCACGAACCGTTCATGCGCATATGCGTCACCAGGATCAAATCGCCGGAGAAATACATCAGCAGCCATTTTCCTTGCGCCACGACCCGCTCAATTGTGCGCCCCGCAAGCTTTTTGTCATCGTCGACTCTGGCCAGGTGAGCATAGACTGCTTCAAATCGTGTCACCACTTTCCCTGCCAGGGCTCGATGAAGAGCGCGTGCCGAGCGAAATATTGTGTCGCCCTCCGGCACCCCTACTGCACCTCGCTCGAGGGAGCCGACCCTACAGATTCATGCGCGATCGGAGATAGAAGAGTGCGCCGTAGATGAAAACCCATCGGAGACGCGTGGAAGCCGGCATCCAGCAAGAAGCGCGAGAGGAAATGCTCCGCGATCGGGACATCATTCACGGTCGCCAGCAACAGTCCGCCAGAACGCGCCTTGCCCTGCGCCTGCAAATCCTGCTGCCCCAATTCCACCAGAAATTGCGCCAGATCACGCGCCATGTGACTTCGATCAGGTTCCTCCCCAGCGAGAAAGACGATCAAGTTCGGATTATTCCGCCGCATGTAGGCGATCAGTTCGCCATTTCGCAAAATGATGCGAGCCCCTACCGCCCGCGCCAGCATTCTCGTGTTTCCTTCGAGTGCGGTTTCAGCTTCGATCGCCTCCGGACTGGCGGCCTCCTCCACGATCGAACTCGACGGCCAACGCAAAACCGAACCATACAGATTTGCCGGATCGGTTGCGGCCAGGCAGAGCATCTCTGGCTTTTCCGGCAAGCGATCGAGACGCAAGGATCGCAGCAGATCAATTGCGGAAGGCAGCGCGAACTGCGCTCCTCCAAGGCCAGCCACAAAATACCCGCGCCGTACGCGGCCGGATTCCTCAAGCGCCTTCAACACGTCATACACCGCGCTGAATCCGCCTGCAATGCTTTCCAGTCCCATCGTCTCGCGCGTCACCATGCCGTGCCGCTTCAGCAGTTGCAAGGCAATGGCGTGGCTCCGAATCGTCGGCGAAATCGGCTGCGACTCCGCGGCATCCACCAGCGTCCACCGACCTTGAGCGCTCGGCGCCATAGTCCGGCGCGAGCGAAAATTGGATTGCACATGCTGCCGCGATGAACTTCGAGTGCTGGCTCGCCGCGCCATGTAGGCTCGCAGCGCATGAAACGTATCATTCGTGACCCGCCCCGTCCACACCAGTCCCCACAATGCATCAATGGTCTCGCCCGGAAAACCTCCGCCGACAGCTTCGTGCAGCACTCCAAAGAACATAGCCCCGCGCGATGCCAACAAATCGAGGATCTGCTTTTGCTTCTCGCCCAGAGAATTTTCGGATGGATCCATCTGTAATTTCGACACCGCAGGAGCGTGCAATTCGTGCAGCTTGTCGGCAAGATAGAGTGCAATCCGGCCGTCGGCCTCGCCAATCGGCTCGACCCCGCACCACACCACTTCTCCCGCGCCGATCAAAGTATCCAGATCGCTGGTTTGATATCCGAGAACTCGAGCGGGCAATATCTCGCGTTCGACGACAGAAGCCGGCAAAGGAGCGCCCTGTAACTGATCGATGGCATCCAGCACCGCATCCAGACCTCGCCGCTTATGTAGGCACCCGTGCCAGTGCGTCGCCAGGCGCGCCAGCGTCTGCTGTTCCACCGGCTCCACTTGTTTGCGCAACCTCGCCAGTGATTTGCGTCGGACCGATCGCAACACTTCGGCATCGCACCATTCGCGATGGATTCCGCCTGGGCGGAAATTGCCCTCCACCAGCCGCCCCCTATGAACCAGGGCGCGCAGCCCGCTCTGCACCGCTTGAGCATTCCATCCAAATCGGGTCGCCACCTCTTCCACGGTGAATGGACCATGGGTGCGCGCGTAGCGCTTTAGTAGTTCCAACTGCGGCTCATCTACGGGATCGAGAAATACTTTCGGCACGCCGGGCGGCAATGGAATTCCGAGAGCATCGCGAAACTTGGCCGCATCTTCGATCGCAATCAACCGCTTCTCGCCTAGGATCTGAACTTCAAGTATCCGCCGTGCCCGCAGCAACTTCGCCGCGACTGCATCCACATCCAACCCGGCAGTACGACGCGCAAGTTCAGCCCGACTCAGGTCGCCCAGCCGCAGCAGCAAATCATGCACTCCATCCAAATTTTTAGCGCGGTAGCTTTCATCAAGCGCCTGCAGTTGCTCTTCGACTTCTTCGATCGCCGATACATCCAGCAACTCGCGCAGATCGGCGTCGCCCATCAGATCACGCAATTGATCCTGATCGATGGTGAGAGCCTGCGCCCGTCGCTCCGCTAAAGGAGCATCCCCCTCATAGATAAAATTGGCCGCATATCCGAATAGCAGGGACGCCGCGAATGGCGAAGGCGTGCGCGTGTCCGCAATATGAACCCGGATGTTGCGGCTGGCAACGCCCCGCAGCACTTCAAGAAACGCGGGCATGTCGAACACATCACGCAGCGTTTCGCGATAGGCTTCCAGCAGCATTGGAAAGGAAGCGTATCGCGACGCGACAGCCAGCAAATCGTAGGCGCGTTTTCGCTGCTGCCACAGAGGAGCACGACCCTGCGCGCGCCGCCGCGGCAGCAGCAGGGCCCGGGCCGCACTCTCGCGAAACTTGGCTGCGAACAAGGCCGTCGATCCAAGCTGGCGCAACACCAGGTCGGTCGCTTCCACAGGATCGAGTATCAACACATCGATATCCGGAGGCTCGGCCGTCTCCGGAAATCTCAACACGAAGCCATCATTCGTCCACAGCGTTTCAATGTCGACATGACCTGCGGCCCGTAACCGCGCGCTCACCGCCATCGCCCAGGGTGCATGAATGCGGCTGCCAAATGGCGTCAGCACGCACACGCGCCAGTCCCCCAACTCATCGCGGCATCGCTCGATCACAATGGTGCGATCATCGGGGACTTCATTGGTGGCAATTTCCTGATCGACCAGAAAACGCATCAGGTTGTCGGCCGCCTGCGGATCCAAATCGTGTTCCCGCGTCAGGCGACTAACAGCCGCATTCCGCTCCATGCCGCGCAGTTCGCGCACCATGGCTCCAATCCGCCGCCCAAATTCCAAAGGTCTCCCCGGCCCTTCGCCGTGCCAGAACGGCATTTTTCCTGGCTCACCTGGTGCAGGTGAAACAAGGACGCGGTCGTGTGTGATCTCATCAATTCGCCATGTGGTTGCGCCCAAAACAAAGGTGTCACCGCCGTGGCTTTCAAACACCATCTCTTCATCCAGCTCGCCTACGCGCACTGGCTTATCTTTCGAACTGGAGAGAAACACGCCATACAAACCACGATCTGGGATTGTGCCACCATTCAAAATCGCCAGACTTTTAGCACCCTGACGAGGTGTCAACGTATTCCGTACGCGATCCCAGGTGATGCGAGGGCGCAACTCTGCAAACTCGTCCGAGGGATACCGCCCGGAAAGCATATCCAGAACGCCGTCGAATGCCGCTCGGCTTAGGGTGGCGAAAGGTGCGGAGCTTGCTATCAATCGGTGCAACGCATCGTAATCAACCGGAACGATCTCTCGTTCGTCATCCAACGAATTTGCGGCCGCGGAGCGTGAATTTGTCTTCTTCCCACCCGGCTTGGACGTGTGTGGTTTGTCGGGCGGCTCGGCCACAATCGCCACGATTTGCTGCGCCAACACGTCCAGTGGATTGCGCAGGTATCGCGTCGACTCGACCAGCCCTTCATGCATCGCTTTTGTTGCTGCTGCACATGCAATCAGGTCGGCACGAAATTTGGGAAAGATAATTCCATCGCTCACTGCACCTACATGGTGCCCAGCGCGGCCGATGCGCTGCATGCCGCTCGCGATGGAAGGCGGCGCTTCAATCTGAATCACTAGATCGACCGCTCCCATATCGATGCCCAGTTCCAAGGAGGAAGTCGCGACCAGGGCGCGAATCCGTCCCGCTTTCAAAAGCTCTTCAATCTCAGATCGTTGCGCCGCCGCCAGCGAACC
>JAZKAG010000203.1:1027-10834 GCA_040389265.1 Acidobacteriota bacterium | reverse complement strand
AACCATGGTGGGCCCGCGCGATCGATTCTTCCGCAAGTTCATTAATTGCGCCTGCCAATCGCTCCGCTATCCGCCGGCTATTGACGAAGATCAACGTTGATTGTTTTTCGCGAATCAACTCCAGCAGCCGCGGATGAATCGCAGTCCAGATGGAGGTACGTTTCGGCCCTTGCGAGGCGGGTCCGCTCGGCAATTCTTCCGGCTGACCAAGGCGTGCCATATCCTCCACCGGCACTTCAATGCGGAGGTCCAGCCGCTTCGGTTCGCTGGCGTTGATGATCGTGACAGGTCGAAATCGTGGCGTGCCGGGTGTTGCAATATCCGCAGCATTGGTCAGCCACTCAGGCTCAAGCGTGTCGAGAGCCTCCACATTTTCGCTGACCAAATCTGGGGTTGCTTCAAACCTAGAAATTCCACGCGAGATCTCCTTCGAAACCTCGACCCCGCCGAGAAACTGCGCCACTTCCTCCAGCGGGCGCTGTGTCGCCGACAACCCAATCCGCTGAACCGGTCGTCCGACCAGCGCCTGTAAGCGCTCCAACGATATGGCGAGGTGTGCACCTCTCTTGGTCGGCACCAGGGCGTGAATTTCATCGACAATCACTGTCTCGACAGAACGCAAGGAGGAGGCGGCATCACTGGTCAACAGCAGGTACAGCGATTCTGGCGTGGTGATTAAAATTTCCGCGGGATCACGGCGAAAGCGAGCTCGCTCCGTCTGCGGAGTATCGCCCGTTCGTATGCCGATTCGAGGTTCGCGGACTGGTATTCCCGCTCGTTCGGCCATCTGCTTGATTCCTGCCAACGGCGATCGCAGGTCTCGCTCCACGTCGACGGCCAGCGCCTTTAGCGGACTAATGTAGACGACGCGGCATCCATGGGGATCTGACGGCGCAGGCTGCAGCATTAGCTTGTCAATGCACCACAGAAAAGCGGTTAGGGTTTTTCCTGTGCCAGTCGGCGCAAGTATCAGTGTCGACTCGCCCTTCGCAATCGCCGGCCATCCCAGCCGTTGAGGTGTCGTAGGCCGCTCAAAGACCGCGCGCAGCCAGTCCGCGGTTACAGGATGAAATAAGGAAAGCGGATCGAAGGAATTATCTACAGGCGGGTTCGCCGGCTTCGACCCATCCGGCGAAGGTTTGACCGAAGCTGACTTTTGCTTGCCGCGCGCTTGCGTGGCTGCTTTCAGTTTCGCCACAGACTGGATCCCCACTATTTCTCAGAATATCGTGGGGCAGCCACACCCACCCTGCAGGGTTGGATGCGCGACAGTATTCTTTTCGTACCATGGGAATCTCGTACACTCCACAAGCAGCAGGCACAAATGGATTCCGCGATGGAACCACATCTGGTCACCGAATCATCGAATAGCAAATCCGGGCCAGATCCTCAAGCACAAAGATCTAATATCCGGCCAACTCGACCATCGCTTTACGAAGATCTTCCGGCTGCGGAAGAATGACATCCTCCAGCGTTGGCTGGTACGCAACAAATACATCCTTGGAGGCAAGGCGTCGCACCGGAGCGTCCAGGTCGTCAAACAGTTCATCGGCGATCCGAGCCGCTATTTCCGCGCCGTATCCCCAACTGCGCATGTCTTCATACGCAACCAGCACGCGGCTGGTTTTGCGCACGGAGGTCGCAATGGCGTCCCAATCGTATGGGCTCAACGAGCGCAGATCGATCAGTTCAACATCCAGATCGTTTTCGCGCTCGGCACGATGCGCTGCCTGCAGCGCTCGCGGAACCACTGCGCCGAAAGTGACCACGGTTAACTGCTTACCCGGTCGAACGATTTTCGCCTTGCCAAAAGGGATTGTGAAATCCGGCCCTGGATAAGCGGCCCGGCCATAGGTCTCACGATAAAGCCGCTTATGCTCAAGAAACAGCACTGGGTCGTCGCAACGGATCGCCGTCCGCAACAGGCCATTAGCATCCAGCGCATTCGAGGGATACACAACGCGAATACCAGGGGTGTGAGTAAAAATGCTCTCGCCGGATTGCGAGTGATATATTGCCCCGCCGGTCAAATAACCTCCCGTGGCCACACGAATTACGGTCGGGCTGGAGAAGGTGCCGTTGCTGCGCCAGCGAATCAGTGGTAGCTCATTGCGCAACTGATGCATGGCAGGCCAGATATAGTCGAAAAACTGAATCTCCGCGACAGGTTTCATTCCGCGGGTCGCCATGCCCACCGCTCGGCCCACAATGTTGGCCTCGGCCAGCGGAGAATTGAAGACACGATCGGAACCAAATTCGCGCTGCAGCCCGCTGGTCAGCTTGAATACGCCTCCCTTGCCTTTAAAGCCGCTCTCTTGCAGAGAATTTTCGCGACTGCAATCCGCAACATCTTCGCCGAAAACCACGATGCGATTGTCGCGCTTCATTTCGTCGCGAAGGCACGCGTTAATCAGGTCCGCCATGGTACGTTCCGTAACTGGACGCCCTGGATCTTCGACAATCGCAGCCGGCTCCGTCAGAAATGAATCTGCCGTCGCATCGAGATCTTCAGAGTACACATGTCTATAAATGGAGTCGGTCGCCGGAAATGGGGATCGCAGCACAATCTCAGTAGCCACGCGAATCTCTTCATCCACGGTCTGCTCCAGCCGCGTAATAGCGTTCTCATCCAGAATTCCCTCGCGCAGTAAACGCATTTGCAGCTTCGGCAGTGGATCTCGCATGGCATCAGCTTCGCGCTCGGCTTCGGATCGATAGAATCGTTCATCGTCCGAAAGCGAGTGCGAATAGGGCCGCGTCACATGACCATGCACAAACGCCGGCCCGTGTCCTGCGCGACAATAAGCCACTGCCTCCTGCATCGTCTTGTGACATTCAATGGCATCGGTGCCATCAATCTCCGCGAAGAAGAAGTTAGGAAAGTTGGCTACCAGCTTTGAAATGTTACCGCCAGCCGTGTTCACCTCGACCGGAACTGAAATTGCGTAGCCATTGTCCTGCACGACAAACAACACCGGCAATTTCAAGTTTGCCGCGGAATTCATTGCCTCCCAGAATTCGCCCTCACTGGTTGTACCGTCGCCGAGCGAGCAATACACCACTTCATCTTCGTGAAACACAACGTTTTTATAGGCGCGATAATCCTTCTCGTTGGCCTTCAGCTCAGGCTTCTTGGCAGCTTCCGGATGATGATTGAAGTAACGTCCTGCCTCGGCGCAGCCGACGGCCTGCAGGCATTGGGATCCGGTCGGCGACGACTGGGTGACCAGGTTCAATCGCGCGCTCGCCCAGTGGGAAGGCATCTGTCGACCGCCGCTTCCCGGGTCAGCTTCTGCGCCAACCGCTGCCAGCAGCATTTCTTCCGCCGTCATTCCCAGGGCCAGGCACAAGGCCCGGTCGCGATAATACGGATAGAACCAGTCATAACCAGATCGCAACGCCATTCCCGCGGCCACTGACAAAGCCTCATGGCCGGCGCCCGAGATCTGGAAGAAGATCTTCTGTTGGCGCTTCAGCATAATTTCGCGATCGTCGATCCGGCGCGACTGGTACATCAACCGGTACATCTGAATCATCTGTTGGTGCGAAAGTCCGCGAGTCTCAACCAGCGTTTTGGTCGCTGCCGCGGTGTGCGTTGCTGCCATTTTGGATCCTTTTCAGATCGGATTGCGTCGGCGGTCGCCCTGCCTCAGGTTCCGGACGGCGAACTGCCTATTTTACGGCAAAACCATGAACTCTAAGGAGGGTTTTGTTTGATGTCATTTACGGTTATTCGGGCGACGGATGAGTTCGATCATTCCCTCACATCAGTTTCACAGGTTTTTGTTGCCCATGACCTTGCAAAATCCCCGAATGTGGCCCTAGTCACCACCAAAGCGGCAATAAAAAGCGCATTCAAGTTGGAGGGACAGCGCAGGGCGGCAAGGCAGCAGGAGAAATGTTTGCCGTCACTATCCATGTGGATCACACGCTGCGAGTCTCCTATCCTGCTGCGAGTGTCGCTCTAGCAGCTCCGCCTCGGTGATTCTCATCACGGACACGCAAGGGTTACGAAGTCTAAGCTTTGTTCCCAAAGGCCAGTCGCCCCGTTTAGAGAGAACTCTCCACCGGAGATGACGAGCTTGCAGCATTCCCGTGAGGAGTTGCCGATGGGGGCCAATCGAAAAACCACCGCAATGTCGCGACGAACCTTCCTCGAGATGACGGCCGTTGCCGGGGCGGCGCTGGCTACAGGTTGTGCGTCTGGCAAGCGCGGCAATTGGGAATTCTTCACTGAAGATGAAGCTTCAACCCTGACTGCCATCTGCGATCAGATTCTTCCTGCCGACGACTTTCCCAGCGCCTCCCAGGCCGGTGTCCTGAATTACATCGACAAACAAATTACGCGCCACTATCGCCGCCATCAACGCGCTTACCGGCAAGGGCTGGTGCGAGCCAGTCAGCTCAGCCAGCAGCATTGTGGCAAAACATTAGCCGCCGCCTCTTCAGCCGAGCAACTGCGGGTGGTCACTTCACTCGAACAATCCGACAAGATTTTCTTTGATTTGGTTCGCAGTCATACGTTCGAGGGCTACTACGGTTCCCCGCGTCATGGCGGCAATCGCAATGCCGTCAGCTGGCACATGCTTGGGCTCGACGAACCGCCGATTCGAGGCCGCTCGCGATATGACTTGAAAAAAGGTACCCCGTCATGAAGCGCGTCAATGCGGTTGTCATCGGCGCGGGTGCGGCTGGCGGTATCGTCGCCAAGGAACTAGCCACCGCCGGCCTTAGCGTAGTCCTGCTGGAGCGCGGCAAGTGGTACACCGCAAGTGACTGCCGCAAAGACGATCTGCGCAATCAACGCACCACTCTTTTAGGAAATGCTTTTGGACCGCCCGATGAAGGCAATCCCCGCGTCTGGGTCGATGGAAAAGGCGTTTCGCATATCGCACTTCCAAGTGAAGGCGACTATCAAAATAATGCTACCTGCGTTGGCGGAGGGACGCTCAGCTACGGCGCCCAGGCCTGGCGATATTTGCCGCAGGACTTCCGCATGCGTTCTACCTACGGCTTGCCGGCTGGTAGTTCTTTGGAAGACTGGCCGATTTCCTACGACGACCTGGAGCCATTCTACGTCAAAGCGGAACATGAAATCGGCGTCTCTGGGGACGATTCTGCCACACCGTTTCGCGGACCACGGAGCCGCGATCTGCCGATGCCGGCATTGCCCCAGACTCGCGAGTTTGAAGTCCTGGAGCCTGCGGCCAGGCGCCTCGGTCTGCATCCGATCAACATCCCTATGGCGCGTAACAGCATTCCGTACAACGGACGCGGCCCCTGTATGCGCTGCCGCTGGTGCTGTGGTTTCGCCTGCGAAGTCGACGCGAAAAACGGCTCGCAAAATACTGTCATCCCCATTGCTCTCGCAAGCGGAAATTGTGAGATGCGCACCGAGTGCATGGTGAAGGAAATCCTGATGGACGATCGCGGTCGTGCCCGCGGCGCGTCCTACTACGATGGGGATGGCCGTCTCCAGGAGCAGCTTTCCGACATCGTCGTGGTATCTGCCTGCGCTATCGAATCGGCCCGCCTGCTACTGAATTCGAAGAGCCGCCTGTTCCCTGCCGGCATCGGGAATCGCTACGACCAGGTTGGAAGAAATTTACAAGGCCATCATTACACCGGCGCGGTCGGTTATTTCGATTTCGAAACCTACGACGACATCGGCCCGGGCGCCAACATAGCCATCACCGACTATAACCACGGCACACCTGGCCTCTGCGGCGGCGGTATGCTGGCAAATGAGTTTATTCGCCTGCCGATCCACTCCCTGGATCGTCTGCCCACCGGCACTCCGCGCTGGGGGTTCGGTCATAAGCGTGCCATGCGCAATTATCACAAGCGCACCATTGTCGTGATCGGTCCCACGCAACAGATTCCTACCGAGCATGCGCGTGTCACTGTTGATACTTCGGTGAAAGACAAGTGGGGATTGCCGGTCGCGCGACTTCAGGGAAATTGTCATCCGCATACCTTCGCAATCGGCGATGTTCAAGCCGAACGCGCAGCCGCTTGGTTGAGAGAAGCCGGCGCGATCGACACCTCACTGATGACATCCCGCCCGGAAGTACGGCCCGAAGTGATCGAAGCCAGCCAGCACCAGGCAGGCACCTGCCGGATGGGCAACGATCCTCGCTCCTCCGTCGTCAACCGCGACTGCCAGATCCACGACGTCGACAACGTATTTGTCATCGACTCGAGCGTCCATGTCACGAACGGAGGATTCAATCCTGCGCTCACCATCATGTCGGTTGCCTTTTTTGCCTCGCACTCGCTCGTCCAGAACTGGAAGGGCACAGGATTCCGCTCATGATGCGAATCCTTAAATTCATCACTGTCGCAGCCGCATCGATCGCAGTTCTCGCTGTGCTCGGAACTTTCGGCGCATCGGAGTATTACACCTCGCAACTGGGATCGGGATGTGCCAACTGCCATGAGATGGCAGACTACGTGGGCGCCGTCCACGTTTCAAATCACCGCAACGTCGGTTGCCAGGATTGTCACACCGCAACCCTCTCGACCAAGCTGCGCCACATTCGTGTGCATCTCACTCGTACATGGCCGGAAGAAATTCGCCTGCGCGATGTCGATGTGGTCCGTATGACCAAAAACTGCCAGCAATGCCACCAACAGGAATACGCGACATGGCATGCAGGCCCGCACAGTGTGACTTACAGTCAGATTTTCATGAACGACGCGCAAAACTCCAAGCAACATTTAATGGAGGATTGCTTCCGCTGCCACGGCATGCACTTTGATGGGTCTGTGCGCGACCTGGTTCAGCCAGCGAATACCAACGGGCCCTGGCATCTGGTTCGGGCAGGCTTCGCCGGGCAACCCACCATTCCCTGCCAAAGTTGCCATTGGGTGCATCGTCCCGGTGCAGTTCAGCAGAAGCCGTCCGCTCGCTTTTCGGTTGCAGGCAGCGCAGCCGACGGCTCGTTGGCCTTCTTTGATCGTCGGGAACGTATGCACTTTACCGCGACATCGCTTCTCGTCCCACAATTGCAGGAGGGGGCCCGCATGGTGAAGATGAGCGCCGATCCTCGTCAGGCAATGTGCTGCCAATGCCACGGTCCCCGCATTGCAGAAACAGGCACCGTCGCAGCCACCAATCACTGGGGTCCTCAAGTCGGTACCGGAGATGATCGCACTCCGACCGGCGTGCATGAGGGCCTCAGTTGCGTCTCCTGCCATAACGGGCACAGCGAGAACACTCGCGCCTCCTGCGCGACCTGCCACGCGGCGAAAGGCGAGTGCAAACTTGACGTGGAGAAAATGGACACCACGTACTTCAATTCGAAGAGTGCTCACAACATCCATTGGGTCAAATGCACTGACTGCCACCAGCACGGCATTCCCAAATCCACAGCACCCCCGCAAGTCACCGGCCAATAGCACTCCGCACCCGCTGGAAGAAAAGTCGAAGCTGGTCGGAGCCACTGCAGTTCGCCGTACCTCAAAGGGGAGAATGATACTTTGAACGTTAGACCTTCCGCCCAATATGAATTCGAATCAACACGCAGCCACTTCTTAAACAGATCATTCATCAGAACGCACGGAGTTTGGCGATGTCAGTCCTCGATTTGTTCAGCCTGAAAGGTAAAAACGCATTGGTGACGGGCTCCTCCCAGGGCCTTGGCGCGGGCATGGCTCTGGCTTTCGCGCAGGCCGGCGCCAATGTGGCGTTACACGGGCGTAACCACGTGTCGAAATCCACAGTCGAACAGATCGAGAAAACGGGCGCGCGATCGGTAACTGTGATCGGCGATGTCAGTGATCCCGCGGTTTCTACCCGTATCGTCGACGAGACGGTGAACGCTTTCGGCTCCATCGACGTTCTCGTCAATAATGCGGGCACGATTCGTCGAGCACCCGCTGCCGAACACTCCCACGAATTCTGGACGACCGTCATCGACACCAATCTCAACAGCGTGTTTTACCTCTGCCAGTATGCCGGGACCAAAATGCTTGCACAGGGATCCGGCAAAATCATCAACATTGCTTCCATGTTGACGTTTCAAGGCGGCATTCTCGTACCCAGCTACGCCGCTGCGAAAGGAGCCGTTGGGCAACTCACCAAGGCGCTGGCGAATGAATGGGCGTCGAAAGGTGTAAACGTGAACGCCATCGCACCGGGATATATGGAGACAGCCAACACAGCTCCTTTGCGTGCGGATCCCGAACGATCAAAGGCGATCTTGTCGCGAATTCCCGCCGAAAGATGGGGATTGCCGGCGGATCTAGCAGGTGCCGCAATCTTTCTAGCCTCCGCCGCCAGCAATTACGTGCACGGACACATTCTTGTCGTAGACGGCGGTTGGCTTTGCCGCTAGAACGATGCGATGGTCAAGATGCCCTGCTCCAATCAACGACCAACCAGACGATTTTTAGAGCCGTTTATTTTCTTGATTTTGGATTTTCCCGGACGACTTGCAATCCGCTCGACTTCGGGGTTCGCTTCACTTCGCTCTTCATCGCGACAAGTTCGCGGATCTCGTCCACGGAAACACTATCCCAGAACTCAGATTTGTCGTCTGGCGAGTTGAATTGCATGGACCACTGCCAACCCCGTGTATCTTCCAGTCGACTAACCAGCGCGGTCGGCTGCATTGCAGGGTAGCGCGCTGCAAGCACGTCCCATGCCTTCTGCGCGTGTGGGTGGCTGCGAGGTCGAGCCGTATAAGTTGCCATCCGTAACCTTCCCTGACTTGATACTTTGCGCCGAACGCGGCTCGATTCTTCTGAAGTGTATCGCCTCTCTTAACATTTCTGCTCTCCTCCAAGGAGTAGACTTCCCCACACAGGATTTGCGGCTTTTCGAAATCGACCGAAATTTCTGCCGAGCCCACCTGAAGGCTTCCAATTGCATCTAAGGGCATCCTCGGAGGTTTTGCTATGAAGCGCATTCTTACCATCGGTGGCGCAGCGTTGGGCGTACTCATCCTCATCCTGATCCTGATTCCGCTCTTCGTCAGTGCCAATACCTTCCGGCCTAAGCTTGAGTCCATGGCCTCAAAATCCCTGGGGCGCAACGTTCAGATCGGCAATCTTGGATTCTCGCTGTTTTCAGGATCACTGACCGCTGACAACCTGTCGATTGCCGACGATCCTCACTTCAGTCCATCGCCATTCCTCACCGCATCGTCGGTCAAAATTGGCGTCAAAGTCTGGCCCCTCCTCACCTCCAAGCAGCTTGAGGTCACCGGTATAACTATCGACAAGCCCGTGGTTCACCTGATCTCGAACACATCGAACCAGTGGAACTATTCCACCCTGGCCAACACTGGGAAGTCGACAACCACGCAGCCCACCTCGCAAGGAACCAGCAATCTTACAGTCGGCAAACTCAATGTCAACCACGGCGAAGTGACAATCATGTCCGCAGGCGCAAAAGCACCAAGCGTGTACAGCAACGTTGAGATGCAAACGAAAGACTTCTCCCTCACCGCAGCCTTCCCAGTGACTCTTTCGATGAATCTGCCGGGCGGAGGCACAATGAAACTAAACGGCACGGTGGGTCCGGTCAACTCGATCAACGCTACGTTTACACCGGTCGAGGCTGACGTCAAAATCGACTCCTTCGACATAGCAAAGAGCGGATTCGTGGAGCCAGCCAGCGGCATAAGCGGCGTTGTCGATCTGACAAACCACCTGATCGCAGCCGACGCCAAAGCCCACCTGAAAGGTGTGGCCACCATGCACAAACTGAAGTTAGCTCCAAATGGCGCACCCTCCGGTGTGCCGATTTCCATGGACTTCGACCTGGACTACAGCATGCCCGACACCTCCGGCAGGTTGAAC
>JAZKAG010000203.1:0-969 GCA_040389265.1 Acidobacteriota bacterium | reverse complement strand
ATCTTGCCCTCCGGATCGGCTCTTCACGGCGGCACGTTGAACTTGAATATCCATGGACAAGGCCCGACGTCAGCGTTGACGGCAACTGGCAATGTAGGAGTTTTCAACACTCGACTGGCCGGGTTTGATTTAGGTTCCAAGCTCTCCACCGTCTCCAAACTCACCGGCGCGCATGTCCCCAGCGGTGACACGCAGATTCAGCGCCTGACCAGCAACGTCAACTACAGTCCAGCGGGCATACAGGCGTCGAATATTGATCTTGTCGTGACCGGCATCGGCCAGGTGACAGGAAGCGGAACGATGAGCGCCAACAATGCCCTCAACTTTCACCTGGTTGCACAACTCAGTGGTGGAGGCGGCGTACTCGGAAATACTTTGGGAAAAGAAGTAGCGACGACAAAACTGCCCTTCGCCGTGCAGGGAACGGCCAGCCAGCCGAAGATTATTCCCGATGTTGGGGGTGCAGTGGGTGGTGCTGTCACCGGCCTGGCGGGCTCGCTTGGAGGCTTGACTAAAGGGAAAGTGTCGGGCCCAAGCTCGACAGAGCAGCAGCTGAGTAAGGGGCTGGGCGGCTTTTTAAATAAGAAGCACTAGATCGAGGGAGTCGAATCGTTCTTTTTCCATACCCCGAACGAGAGGCGGCACAGATAATTGTCGTCGAAATTCTGACGCCCAGAAAGCCGACCTCGCGGACTGTCGCTCTGAAATGCACGGCTGATCGATAGGCCCTTTGCCCTAGAAATTCTTTTGTTGACAATACCCTGAGCCGGAACTTAACATCCCCTACAAGTTCGTAAGATTCGTAAAGAAAGATCGCTGGCATTAGAAACTTTTACTTTCGGGGGGTTCGGGGATGCATAAGAGGAAGTTGTTTTCAGCGGCGGCGCTGGGTGCCGTACTGCTTGTTTTTTCAGTTTTCAGTCAGTCGGCATGGGGCCAGACCGTGACAGCCGCCATCGTCGGTACGGT
>JAZKAG010000202.1:7367-12676 GCA_040389265.1 Acidobacteriota bacterium | reverse complement strand
TTGTTTTTTGCGTTTCAGCTTCTCGCACTTTTCAAGCACCGCGTGATGCAGTTGGGTGCGAATCGACTCTGGCAGCTCGAACAATTCATCGTTGCGGTAGACCTCGATGGTCTGGCGGGTGGTATCGACCGTAACGTGGCAATGACTGCAGCCGGCCATGTGCTGTTCCAGTTCGGAGCGGAGAGCCGTCGCCGTTTTCGCGTCGAAGTAGTCGGTCAAGTTGGCTAGAAATTCTGTGCAGTTCACGACGCATGCTCTCCTGTGGGAACCCGGAAGTATCGGCTCAGCCGTTCGCGCAACTGCAGGCGAGCTCGCAACAGACGGCTTTTCACCGCCGGCACGCTCAGCCCCAGAGCCTGCGCGGTTTCCTCCGTCGACAAACCATCAATATCCCGCAGCGCGAACACCGTACGAAACCCCGGCGGTAGTCCCTTGATGGTCTTGCGAAGAATGTCTGCGAGCTCCGCCTGGTTGTAATTTTGTTCCGGATTCGGCATCCAATCCGCGAAATCGCGGGGGATGGAACCTTCTTCGGTCTGGATTTCGTCGTCCATGGATACCGTTTTCTGCGAGCGGCGTTTGCGCAGGCGCATCAACGACTCGTTGACGGCGATGCGCACCAGCCAGGTATAAAACTTTGAATTGCCCTGAAACTGATTGACCTTTTGAAACGCCTTGAAAAACGTGTCCTGCACAATGTCTTCCGCGTCTTCACGGTTCTGCGTAATGTGAAGCGCGATGCGAAAGATTTGGCGATCATATTGCCGCATCAGTTGCTCAAATGCGCTTAAATCCCCACCTTTGACCTTCTCCACCAGCAACAGGTCTGGGTGTTGCGCAATTGCGTCCTTTTGTTCCGGAGTCAACATGGTTGGCATGATTCGAGGGCGGCCCTTTCCATCTTGCTGCTCGCCATCGCGTCCGGACGACCACTCCGAAGTCACAATGTCCCTGCAGCTGATTAGATGGTAGAACGGCGCAGCGGTTGCGGACAAATCGTCGCCTGGGAGTAAGTATTTGCGCCGCCACTTTGTTTTTCACCCGCATGTCGCTAGATTCATAGATATATGCCGTTTTTAAAGTTGAATCTGCCATGCCGGCGCCTTCCACGGCCGCTCGATGGCTGTTGCATTTTTCGAAGGCTTTCACGCGCCGCGTGGACTTTCCTGGTCCTGCTTAGTTTCGCCGTCGCTGCCACGATTCCTGCTGTCGCCCAGCAGGCGGAGACCCCACCGCACCACAAATCGCACACAACTGCGAAGTCATCAAGGCACGCGACCAAACCGACCCACCATTCCGCGTCATCCCACTCCAGCAGTCACCGCCCGACCCACTATCAGTCGGCGACGCACTCCGGAAGAAAGGGTCATTCTGCCCGGAACAGTTCTACCAGCAAGAAGGAGGAGGCGAATCGGCGAAGACATCATCGCCACGTCAGCGCCAAAGAGTTGGCTCGCGCGCATCAACTGCATCATGCGTTTGTCGCATCCTCTGAGCTGCGCCCCATGTCGCAGCAACTGATCCAGCAGCGCACGCCGCAGGCGTACGCCGGTGTTCTCCGTTATGCTCGCTCCCACTCCGGTGAGGCCGCAGCAGCCGCCTACATGGCGCTGGGTCAGGCCTATTTGGAAGACGGCAAATTCAAGCAAGCCGCCTCCTCGTTCGAATTAGCGAACCATTACGGTCACGCGCTCGACGACTATGCGGACTACCTGGGAGCCAAGGCGAACTATGCGCAACAGCAGTATGCTGCCGCCGAACAGTTATTGCAGGAATTTGCAGCGCGTCATCCCGATAGCATCCTAATTGATCGCGCCACGTTGCTGCTGGCCAACGTCAAGCTGGGCGAAGGCGATCCACAAGCGGCTTTGCGGCAAATTGCGAAGCTCGATGGAACCAGGCTTTCCCGGTCTTCGGAATTTTTATTTGCCGACGCCAAAGCCAATCAGCTCGCCGGAAATCGCAAGCTGGCGCAGGAAATGTATACCCGTCTCTACGTCGGCGATCCCACCAGCGCGGAGTCCATCCAGGTTCCAGCGCAAATGCAGCAGATGGGAATCAATCCGCCATTCACTATTGCCGAGCGCACTCGCCACGCGGATGGCTTATACCTGGCGGGAAAATATGGAGCCGCTGCCGCCGAATATGAGTCCTTGGCGCAGGATCCACAAGTCATCGGCACCGCGGAAGTGAACAAGTTGCTGGCGCGCGCTGCCGTCGCGACCTTCAAGCAGAGCAAGCACGTTAATCCATCCCAGTTGGTTCGGTTGTCAGATACGGACGATGAAGCGGGTGCCACGAGACTCTATTTGAGGATGGAGACAGCGCGTGACGCCAAGGATGTGGCCCAAGTAAAAGCGCTGGTGGGCCAGTTGGAACAGCGATTCCCCAAAAGCCGGTGGACGGCGGAAGCGCTATTTTCCGCCGGTAATATGGCGCTGGTCACCAACGACATTCCGACGGCCATTCAGTATTACGGCGACCTAGCGCAGCGATTTCCCGACAGCGCCATGGCTTCGACCAGTCACTGGCACGCTGCCTGGCTGACCTACCGCGTGGGTGACAAAAAGACAGCGGGGCTGTTGTTTGATGAGCAGATCGAGCGCTATCCGGATGACACGCACATCTCCGCGGCTATTTACTGGCGCGGGGTGGTGTACCAGGAATTCGACAAAGATCCTGCATCCGCAGCGGCCTGCTATCAGAAGCTGGTTCACTCCTACAGCCAGTACTACTACGCCCAATTGGCGAAGCAGCGTCTGGATGCGCTCGGCGCGGTGGAACCAGCAAGCCTGCCGCAACTGGCGCATTTGCGCGAACCTAAAGTTCCTGAGCTGACTACGGATATTCCGGAGGATGATGTTCATGTCGAGCGCGCCAAGCTGCTTGCCAATGCTGGACTGAATCAATATATCGTTTCGGAAATCGGCGATAGTCCCGACAGCAGCACCTGGAGCGCATACGCGGAGGCTCAGCTGTACAGTTCCTATGGAGAAAACTGGCGCGCGATGCGAGTGCTCAAGCAAAAGCTGCAGTCCTACTTCGCGCTGCCCATGGATGCGATTCCGCGGCCGTATTGGGATCTGCTGTTTCCTCAGCCCTACTGGCCCGTGTTGCAGGGCGACTCTCAACAGCAGGGACTCGATCCGTTTCTTGTCGCCTCGCTCATTCGCCAGGAATCGGAATTCAATCCCACTGTCATTTCCTACGCCAACGCGTGGGGGTTGATGCAGTTGTTACCGCGGGTGGGCAGCGCGCTGGCCCGGCAGCAACATGTGCGTCCCTATCGTACGGAATTTCTTCTGATCCCACAGGTGAATTTGAAATTGGGCACGGTTTATTTCAAACAGCTGATGGATGAGTTCAATGGTCAACCGGAATATGCGCTGGCCGCGTACAACGCGGGCGACGATCGTGTGAAAACATGGTTGGCGAACGGCCCCTACGGCAGTCTGCCGGAATTTGTCGAGTCGATTCCGTTTACCCAGACGCGCGAGTATGTCGAGGCCATCATGCGCAACCGCGAAATGTATCGGCGCCTCTATGCTGTTCCCGCGGTCACCCCAACCAAGGATGCGACGACAGGTCCCGCAGCGACAAGCCATAGCAACAGCGATGCGGGAGCGCAATAGCGAGACTCTTCCTCCGGAGTTGCGACTGCCAGTTTCCTGGCGCAGCCCTTGATCGTTCACAATATTCGATAGAATCGGTTTTGCATCACCCGCCCCATTGCCCGGATGGCGAAATCGGCAGACGCAGCGGACTTAAAATCCGCAGGGAGCAATCCCATGGGGGTTCAAGTCCCCCTCCGGGCACCAGCCGAACCTGCCAGGTTAGTGCGCATGCGTGGGCTGGATACCGCAAGGCGGCGGTGGTGGTGACTCATTCAAGGACGCCAATCAGCGGGCCGCCGCTAAGGATGCACCACTTTCTAAAACGCGCTAGCCTGTCCTCTGTGAGCGAAAGATTGCAGAAACCGATCTTCATCGGCACCTCCGGCTGGGCGTACAGGAGTTGGAAGCCCGGCTTTTACCCGCAGTCGCTTCCGCAAAAGAAGTTTCTCGACTACTACGCGACCCATCTCAGTTCGGTCGAAGTGAACTACACTTTTCGCCAGTTGCCGAGCGTGACCACACTCGCGGGCTGGCTGGCCGCAAGCGGTGCGGGCTTCCGCTTCTCATTTAAGGCTCCGCAGCGGCTAACTCATATTCAGCGGCTCAGGAACTGTTCGGGAGGGGTTGGCGAACTCGGCCGAGCGCTTTCTCCCGTCTCAGAGGCAGAACGCATGGGCGTGGTGCTGTTTCAGCTTCCACCCAATTTCAGAATTGACGTGCCTTGCCTCGATTCCTTCCTTAGCGAGACCGGTAGCTACAGCCTTCGAATGGCCTTTGAATTCCGGCACGCTTCATGGTTTTGCGATGAAGTGTACGACGTGCTACGGAATCGCGCTGTTGCGCTGTGCGTTGCAGAAAGCGACGAACTGGAGACGCCGGATATTATGACAGCCCCGTTCGCTTGTTATCGGTTTCGCAGGAGCGAATACTCCGCAGCCCAACTTGATTCGATTGAGAATATTTTGCGGCGACGGTCTGCCGAGGGCGAGGTCTTCGCCTACTTCAAACATGAGGAGGAGCCGACCGGCCCGCTGCGCGCGGCCGAGATACTGCGAAGATTTCAGTGTTCTTAAATCGACCGGGCAATAGATTGAGCGATTGCACGCGGCTCGAATTCCCTCCGCCGGAGAAATGTGTTCTGGATTCCCCAATCTCCAAGAGTGAGAGTGTCAATAGGCTGATCGAATATGAAGTAATTCTGGTGCCTGCGGCGGCAAACAGGGCAGTTTGAATTCGCAGCGAAATGCTGGCTTGCCGAAGCAGGTCGATTCGAGTGAGCTTTTTCTGGCTTACGGGCACCAAGAATATTCTGCAGGACAGCTACCCGCGCCCATACATCGTACTTATGTTTGCGTGCGATGGAATGCGACCGTCATATCCAATTTATCTTTTGCTTTGGTCAAAATCCTACATTAATGACACAAATCCATTCGCATCCTACCGAGTAACAAGATTTGCGGAAGTACGGAGGAGAAAAATGGCGAAAAAGTTGGCTGCGGTGACGGGAGCATCGAGCGGCATTGGTGTTTCACTAGCAAAGGAACTCGCCGCTCGAGGATACGATCTGGTTGTTTGTGCGGAAGATGATCGGCTGAAGTCTGCTGTAGCTGCCATCCAAGGTAAAGCTGTCCAAGTCATACCCGTACAGGCGGACCTTGCCAAGCGCGAGGGCGTCGATCAGCTTTGGAGTTCCAT
>JAZKAG010000202.1:0-7357 GCA_040389265.1 Acidobacteriota bacterium | reverse complement strand
GTTAAACTGCGCCGGAACTGTGCAGTTGGCGAAATACGTCACTCGCAGCATGGAGGGTCGCGGGTCAGGCCAAATATTATTCACGGCTTCAATCGCCGGGGAGATGGTCGCACCGCGTGAGGCCGTATACGCTGCGACCAAGGCTTTCGTGCTTTCTTTTGCACATAGTCTCCGATACGAGTTGCGGCACACTGGCGTTACCGTTACTGCACTGCAGCCTGGACCAACAGACACAGACTTTTTCCACCGTGCGGGAATGGACGACACCGAGGTCGGGTCGGAAGGGAAATCGGAGAGCCAGCCCGACGACGTTGCACGCCAGGGAATCGAAGCTCTCCTGGCGGGAGAAGATCACGTTTACTCCGCTTCCTTGAAAACAAAATTAGAAGGCATGGTTGCCAATGTTGTTCCGGGAACAATGAAAGGGGCCATGCACGAGAGGATGGCCAAGCCCTTAAGTAAAAACTGAAACCGCTCCCCTCGAGAGGTGGTTTGTTCAACCGATGTCGAGGCGGCCTTGTCAGCAACCCAATAAAGAAAGCCAAGTGAGGAGTGAGAGATGCTGAATTCATTTACTGAAAAACCGAACGCTGAAACCTTACCGCAAAGCGGGAGCGCAGGGACTATTTTGAACGGACGCTATCTGGCGCCCCCTGAGGATAACGATCACCAGCGATGGGTGCGAACGAGTGCGCTGATTCAGTCCTCTCCGGAAGATCTGTATAGGAGGTGGCGCGACGTTGAATCGGCTCCGCATTGGCAGGAACAAATTTCCAAGGTGACCCGCACCGGCGACACCACCTCCCACTGGGTGATGGGTGCGACTGGAAAAACTTTAGAGTGGGATTCCGAAGTGCTTGCAGATGAACCCGGAAAGCGCATTGCCTGGCGAACCATTGGAGGGGACTCAGAAAATGCGGGGGAAGTGATTTTCGAGGCTGCTCCCGGCGGTCACGGAACCATTGTGACTGTGCTGCAAGAACTTAAGCTGGGTAAATTTGGCAACGCGTGGGAAACGCTGATGGATCGCAACCCGAAACAGTCGGTCATCGAGAACTTACGCCACTTCAAAGCGCTTGCAGAGACAGGAGAGATACCTCGGACAGAGGGGCAGCCACACGGGCCCCGCGGTGCCATCGGCCAGATAAAGAAATCCATGTACGGCGAAAGGGTCAAAATCCCAACTGGAAATGATCGCCGAGCCAGCTAGCTCGACCGGCCTAATCGAAATTAACGAACAATTCAAACTTTCAGGAATGGAGTAGGCAATGAAAGCTGTATGTTGGATGGGAAAAAGCAAAATCGAGACTTTGGACGTAGCAGATCCAACGTTGTTGAATCCGCACGACACAATTATTAAGGTCACTCGGACCGCGATCTGTGGTTCTGACTTACATCTGTTCGATGGATTTATTCCAACCATGGAGGCCGGCGACATTCTCGGCCATGAATTTATGGGGATTGTCGAAGAAGTAGGTCCAGATGTTACTAACTTGAAGCGCGGAGATAGAGTCGTAGTTCCTTTCACTATCGCCTGCGGAAGTTGTTTTTTCTGTAAGAAGCAATTCTGGTCAGCCTGTGATAACTCCAACCCGAATGCGCACCTGATGGAAGCTGCATATGGATACTCGGGTTCGGGACTGTTTGGCTATTCGCACATGATGGGCGGTTATGCTGGAGGACAGGCGCAGTATGTCAGGGTTCCCTTCGCCAACGTTGGACCATTGAAAATTGAGAACGACTTACCCGATGAGAAAGTACTTTTCCTGTCCGATATATTTCCCACGGGTTACATGGCAGCCGAGAATGCTCAGATCGAACCGGGTGATACGGTAGCCATCTGGGGGTGCGGGCCAGTCGGCCAATTTGCGATCGCAAGCGCATTCATGCTGGGCGCAGCCCGTGTGATTGCCATCGATCGCCTCCCCGAGCGCCTGGAATTAGCTCGCTCGCTGGGTGCGGTGACTGTCGATTATTCCCATGAAGATGTCAGTGTGCTCACCGCACTCAAGGACTTGACCGGTGGTATCGGCCCCGATTCTTGTATTGACGCGGTGGGTCTGGAAGCTCACTCGACCGAGTTACAGGGAATTTACGATGAAATCAAGACAAAGTTGATGCTTGAGACCGATCGGCCCAGCGTTCTGCGACAGGCAATCCAGGCAGTGCGGAAAGGCGGAACTCTCTCCATTCCGGGTGTGTACGGCGGCCTGCTCGATAAAGTGCCTTTTGGCGCTGCATTCGGGAAAGGAATCACCATGAAGATGGGGCAGACGAACATGCACAAATACATGAAGCCTCTGCTGGAGCGAATTGAGAATGGTCAGATCGATCCGAGTTACATCATTTCTCACCGAATCACCCTGGAAGAAGCACCTAAGATGTATGAAATCTGGCGTGATAAGAAGGATCGAGTCACTAAGATCGTAATCGATCCATGGGCTGAGAAATCTGCTGCATAGACTGCATGGGTTGATGGTTGCTCTACCGGTGGACGGCGATCCCTGCATTACATCGCGTGGTCAAGAACCAAAGCAATCATCAGCACGGGGAGATAGAGCACCGTGGCGACCAGCATGCGGCGTGCCTGGCGTTTTGTCGCGGCGATTTGCTGGTCGGGATGCATTCCGAGGCGAAAGCTCTGCGCAATCAAAGCCGCCCCAAGAATCATCGCGATGATGCCGAACGTGTTTCCCGTCATGTGAGACAGTGTTGGAATCAAGGTCACACTCAGCAGGACAAAGGAATAGGCGACAATTCTGCGGCGAGTGGAAATTCCGTCGGGTTCAACGACCGGCAGCATGCGGATGTCTCCGCGTCGATAATCGTCCGCATACAGTAACGAGATGGCGTGGAAGTGGGGGAACTGCCAGAAGAAGAGGATTGCGAATAATAGTGCCGCTTGCCAGTCAACGCGGCCGCGAATCGCGACCCAACCGAGAAGGATCGGCATCGCTCCCGGAATGGCGCCAATGGCGGTACAAAGCGGCGTCACCTTTTTGAGGGGCGTATAGAGCAGGATGTAGACAAGTGCGGTCCCCAGCGTCAGCAGCGCCGTCTGCAGATTTGCAGAGATGACCGTCACGCAGGTACCTGCAACGATCATCAGCACTGTTGCAGCAACCGCATGCACCAATGGGATCGCTCCGGTAACGAGCGGCCGCTGCGATGTGCGCTTCATCTTCGCGTCAGAATGTCGCTCCATTATCTGGTTGGCTGCGGCTGTACCGGCCGCAACCAGTCCGATGCCGAAGATTGCTAGGGTCAAGCGCCAACTCAGGACGCTTTCGGTTGCAGGATTCGTGGCAACATACGCGCCGCACCAAGCCGTGAACATTACCATTACAGTGATTCTGATTTTGACCAGCGTCAGGTATTCCTGCAGCGACGCCGAGACGGCTTGATGCGGCAGGGTTTCGCGAACTGTAGTTGCCGCAAGGGCACCATCCATCGCTTTCACTGGAGCCTTATCTTCCGGTTTTATTTATGGCCGGGGCCGGTTGGGAAATCCTTGGACAGGCTCTGAATGATGTATTGAGGATTCATGCCACCCTTGCAAGGAGGATGACCAAAGCCGCTGGGACTCTTGCCATTCTGAAAATCGAGAATCATGTTGTCGTTGTGCGCCGGGCTTGGGCCCATGGGCACGTTGTCGAGCTCGAGTTTGTGTCGAACTTTCCAGGCAATGATGTGATCGGTGCAGGACGTGTCGCCGCTCAGACCGAGTCCGCCGATCACTTTTCCCTGCGCATTATAAAGCGGTAAGCCGCCGCCGAAGACAATTATGCCGCCAACCGGTTTGCCGATCATGGGATCGTTGGGTGTGCCATAGGTCGCAGGATCGCCGAAGGCAGCTTTGGCATTCGGGGGAGCACTCGTCGCCAGGCTGTAGAGGCTTTCCCCCGGTTGCGAAGCGGCAAAGATGTTCGCCGTGGAAAGCGCATAGTCATCATTACTGACTCCATTCGCAGTATTGGCTTTGGACGCAGCGATGACGCGGCTACCGGGCCATTCCTGCGCAGCGGTGGTTCCGCTATAGACGACCGCACATCCGACGCCCTCGCGATTTACCACGACTGCCCACTCCTGATTTCCCATGCCACCATTCTTGCTCGGACCCTCCTTGACCACCGATTGCAGCACGCTCTTCAATCGATCGGCAGTTGGAAGTCCGGGACAATTTGGTTCGGATTGCGCGAGCGATGGAAGGCTGACGGTGCATGCGAGGGCGACAATCCACAAAAACGAAATTGGATATCGTGCCGGGGAGGTTTTAGATTGCATATCGTGCTCCTTACTCAAAAAGTTCCAGACTACTTCAGCTGTCGAAGGTAAACCACCAGATCGCGTAACTGTGGACCGTTAAATGCTGCCAGGTTGGGCATCAGTGCGCCGGGCTTGAGAGACTGCGCATGGGTGACCCAGGCTTCAAGATAAGCACTGTTGTTTGGAAATGAATCGGCAGCAATCATGCGGCGGCTTCCAATGTGAGTCAGATCGGGCGCGACAGCTCCCCCCGCCAAGGTACCGCGAATGGTATGACACATGATGCAGGGACCATTCAAAAACGCCTGCTCGCCGGCGATTGCCTCTGGCGTCGTGGGCGCGTGAGCAGGCTGTCTTTGCTGGTTTAACCAGGACTGAAATACATCCGGTGGCTGAGCGATCACCAACAGGCGCATGTGCGCGTGTTGCGCTCCGCAAAACACGGCACACTCTCCGCGATATGTCCCCGGATGGCTGGCTTCAATGCGGATGAAGTTCGGGTGGCCAGGAATCAGATCGACCTTGCCATGCAGGGCAGGCACCCAAAAAGAGTGGATGACGTCACGAGACTCCAACTTAATGGTGATGGGCTGGTTGGACGGAATATGAATTTCGTTTGCCGTTGTCACCTGCAGCGAAGGATTGTCATTCAGATAATGGACTTCCCACCACCATTGGTGGCCCACAACGAGGATCTGTGGCTTCAGTGCAGCGTCCGAGGCGTCGTGGAGGGGAAATCTTTTAAGCAAACTCAATCCCAGGACAAAGAGTACGCACAGAACCACGAATGGAAACACCACTCCCCCGAACGCGATCCAACTCTGCCCACCGCCCACGTCAATCGGCGCATGTTCTTCAAGATTTCCTTTCCGCAAAATGGCCGCAAGTGCAATCAATCCCCACATGAATGCTGTGATCGCCAAAAAGAGGATGACCATCAGCCATGACAAATTTGCGATTCGGTTTGCCGCAGGCCCACTGCCGTACAGCGTCGACTGGGCATGCCGGCATCCGACTATCGCCAAAAGCAACGGGCTGATCAGTAGAAGGCGACGCATATTTCTCCTCGCTTAGTGTTGGTGGGAACCGATGCCGTACGGTGTATTGTCAGATGGATTTGGCGTCTCCTCGTTTGCGGGCTCCACTGGGGGCTCCGGTTCTGCAGGTGTACGCATTGACTTGATATAGGCCACCAACTCCCAAATCTGCTCAGAGGGAATTTTCGATCCCCAGGCGGGCATGCCTTTGGAGCGACCTTCGGCGATCGAGTCAAAGATTTGATCGTCGCGCTCGCCGTATATCCAGGTTTTATCGCGCAGGCTTGGACCCATTCCGCCTCCGGCATGACCTCCGTGGCAGCCCGAACAGTTGTACCAGTTGAAGAGTCGACGACCGTCTTGTAACGCCACAGGATCACCCGCCAGCGGATTGAACGCCACAGGCGCCGCGAACTGGGGTCCAGGAACCGGCCCAACATTCGTCGGGGACGGTAATGCTCCCGACGGGGCCGAACGGTGGGAATTGCAACCGGCAATGACGAGTATGGCCGCCATCACGAAAGCATTGACGGCGACAATTAATTTGCTTCGAACACGGGATGGCATAAGTCAGTTCCCCACTCGGACGGTCGGTGGTGTAGCCAACAAGGGCACACCGTACGATTTCAGCATTTGGCGAATCTGCGGTTCTCGTCTCTGAATCTCTGCGTTCAGTTGCTGCAGCAACGCGCGATCTCCGCGCCGCACGCCCATGGAAATTGCAAATGTGAAGGGCATTTTTGGGTCCGGCGAGACAACGTCCACCGGAGTTACTGCCAACGGAATCGATGAGCGGCGCGCAAAGTACCCCGCCATCGGTCCCCAGGCAATTGCAACATCGACATTCCTGTGCTCGACCGCCTCGATCAGGTCGGCAGGTGGGTTCTTCTCCGAAAGCTTGCCGTAAAGGCTATAGCCGACCAAATTTCGAACAATGCCGCGACGCAACAGTGCATTCACCGGAGGAAGGTTGCTGTCCTGATCGCCGGTGATGTGAACCCCAATACGAAGTTGATGGAGACGCGGATCATCCATCGAGGTAAGCTCAAGGTGGCTGGCTTGCCGTGTGACAAAGACATAGCTGGAGCGGTAGTAAGGGATGGTTGTGCGGGCCACAGGAATTCCAGAAGGCACTCCCATAACCACATCACACTGACCAGCGTTCAGCGTTTTACGGAAAAATGCGGAGCGCTGCGGGAACCAGTCGTAGCTCAACTGCATGCCCAGGTCTTTCGCGACCATTAGCGCGAGATGATTCTCAAACCCTTGCTGGGCGCGGTTAGAGAAAGGCAGGTTATTTGGGTCCGCACACACACGCAGGGTCGTAGTCGCAGCCAGGCTTACCGACGTCGAAGCAAGAGCCAGCACCACGAGAAGCTTAGTAACCGAAGACATAGAGAACTGCTCCTGGCTGGGTGTACGCCTTGATCGGCTTCATGGCGCCAACTGCGCCGAGGGCCCCGTACGGATCATCGGTAGAGATTGAAGGAAGCGCAGTGGCTCCCATCCACCCGCCAATGCCGGAATAGATGGCGATGTATTGTTTCCCATCCGGTCCCACAAATGTGATGGGGTCTCCGATGATTCCGGAAGAGGTCTTGACTTGCCACAAAATCTTCCCGGTTCGCGCATCGACAGCTCGGAACCAGCCTTCCATCGTCCCGTAGAAGACCAGGTCTCCTCCGGTGGCGAGCACACCGGCGTACACCGGCAACACGGGATCTTTAATTCCCCAGACTTCTTTTCTTTTCGCGACATCCCACGCGATCAGTTCTCCCTGATAGCCGCCAGGTCCCGGGTACATGCGGACGCTGGCGCCGAGGTATGGAGTGCCGGCAATGTAATTGACGGCAGTTCCTTCATAATCCATGCAGGTGTTGTGTGCTGGTATGTACAGCAATCCTGTCTTTGGAGAAAACGCGGAGGGAATAAAATCCTTGCCTCCGGTGGATGACGGACAAATATCCATCGTGTATTTTCCGAAGTGGACGCGCTTGTCTTCGTTGATTTCCGGCAGACCAGTTTTCAGATCGTAGCCATTCGCCCAATTCGTT
>JAZKAG010000201.1:17380-18800 GCA_040389265.1 Acidobacteriota bacterium | reverse complement strand
CGCACCGGAACACCCAGAAGCGCGGCCACCACATGCGCTGTGGCTGTTAGTCCCAAGGCCACGGTGAGCAGAACCATCCGCGGACGCCATTTTCTCCGTGGGCCCTGCATCGCGTGCGCCAAGCCGACTGCAGTGTAAAGAACCCCATACAGACCCCATGCTGCCAGAATCTCATTGTTCGGGCGAACGCAAACACGAATCATCTCTGGCGAAAAACAATACAAGGTAAGCGCAAAAAAACCACCCGCGTTTCCATAGAGCCGTCGCGAAACCCACCAGATTCCGCCGCCAAGCCACATGCCAAAAAAGATAAAAGGCAATCGGAGCAGCAAAAGAACGTTGCCGGCAAGATGCCGCATTTCCCAAGGCGAAACATTGCTCGGCTGTCCTAGAAGAATGCGCTCAACCGTCAACGGAAATCCGGCAACGCGATAGGCAAAAGTTCCATCGCTGATATTTCCGCAGGACGTTAGATACCCAGCCAGTGGAGAGGGTCTTTCCCAGAGCTCGCGACCACAGCGCGCGTACGCGTAATCCTCGCGCGTCAGCGCCTGATGATGAACCACCCACAAACACTGAATCGCAAATACCAACAACATGGCGGCTGCCAGCATTTGCGGTTTGTGGATTTCAAATTTGGGAGTGCGCATGCGGCTGTTGTTGAGTTTACTAGAGTTAGGCGGAATTCCTAGACCGTCCTCCGACCGTTCCTGCTTTCCCCGCATCTAAAACTAGCGACGAACCCTTAGCCTTGGCCGATGCTGCTAGACTAGTTTCTCCACCCCCAAAAATCAGCGAAGACGATGGCTGACAAGGATTTATTTGATGCCGAAGGTCGTGGTCATCGGTGCGGGTGTCATGGGATTGGCAGCCGCTTACCAAGCCCTGTTAGAAGGATGCGACGTTGATGTTCTCGAGGCCTCCACTGAGCCGGGAGGTATGGCGGCCCATTTCGACTTTGGTGGCCTCTCGATCGAGCGTTTTTATCATTTTGTATGCAAAACAGATCAGCCAACGTTTGAATTGATGAAGGATCTTGGTATTGCCGACAAGATGCGCTGGGTGCCCACCAGCATGGGTTTCTTTAACGAGGGAGAGTTGCATCAATGGGGCGACCCGATCTCCCTGTTGACGCTTCCGGGAGTCAGTCTGGTCAGCAAGCTGCGATATGGACTTTTCGTGTTTGTATGCACCCATCGCGATCATTGGCCTGCATTGGAAAATCAGTCCGCAAGAGAATGGATCACACGTTACTGTGGAAAGGATACTTACGAACGATTCTGGCATCCGTTGCTCGACTTCAAATACTACGAGTACGCCAACAATATCTCCGCTGCGTGGATATGGACCCGGATCCGCAGAATCGGGAAGTCACGAAAAAACATCATGCAGGAGGAACTGGGCTACATCGATGGAGGAT
>JAZKAG010000201.1:0-17370 GCA_040389265.1 Acidobacteriota bacterium | reverse complement strand
CTGGTGGACGCGTTGCTGAAAGCTATTGATCAGCTCGGTGGTCGTGTGCACATAAAAACACCCGTGAATCGTGTTGTCACTGAAAATGGTCGAGTCGCGGGGGTAGCCACCGCTGCCGGCTATTTCCCTGCCGAGCATGTTATCTCGACGGTCCCGATCCCGCTGGTTCCCGAAATGGTACCCGATTTACCGCCGGAATTAAGGGCCCGATATCACGCGATTCATAGCATTGGCGTGATTTGTGTCATCTTTAGGTTAAAGCGATCTGTCAGCCCGCATTTCTGGGTCAACATTTCGGAGAATGGCATCGAAATACCCGGTATCATCGAGTTTTCTAATTTAAGATACGTTGGCGGCAACGCAATTGTGTATGTGCCCTACTACATGCCGATAACAAATGCGAAGTTTTCATGGCCCGACGACGACCTTCGCGAGGATGCCTTTGCCTGCTTACAACGCATCAATTCAACCCTTCAGCTACAAGACGTCGTCGACGTAAAAGTTGTACGCCTTCGCCACGGGCAGCCGGTTTGTGGGCCAGGTTTCGCTTCCAAAATTCCGCCGATTCAAACTCCGATCCACGGTTTACAGATCGCGGATACCTGCTATTACTATCCCGAAGATCGTGGCATCGCGGAGAGTGTGCGAATGGGCCGCAATATGGCTCGATCGGTGAAGGGCCTTGATCTATGAGTTCCCCCGCATTCATGGACCGAGAAGACAGGTCATCCGCGTCTACGACGCCGCGCGTCTCTCCGATTCCAGAAGTTGACACCTCTCATTCGCAACGGAATGCTCTGATTTGCGTCTTGGTCTTCACGGTTTGCGCTTTGCTCACCAATCCCGTCGCAAACATGCCCTTCAGCGACGAATTCTCCTACGACAAAACCGCGTTGGAATTTGCCCGTACTGGGCACGTCCTTTACAACGGATGGGCTACCGCCATGCTGGGATGGTTGATTCCATGGGGCGCAATTTTTATCAAGATCTTCGGTTTCTCATTCACCGGTATGCGCGTCTCCATGCTGCCGATCGATGCGGCGACCGTGTACTTGTTTCACCAGATTCTGCGCCGATTCGGCATCAATTCTCGTAACGCCATCTTCGGAACTCTTGCCTTCGCGCTGTCACCCATTTTTATGCCTTCGGCTGTCAGCTTTATGACCGATGTGCCGGGCATGATGATCATATTCGTCTGCTTGTATATGTGCCAGCAGGCAGTTAAGACTGCGAGCGACAGAACTGCCATTATGTGGCTGGCATCTGCGGCTGCATTCAACGTTGCCGCCGGAACCGTGCGCCAGATCGCGTGGCTTGGAGCGCTGGTGATGGTGCCATCGACAGTATGGCTGCTAAGAAAGCGCCGTGGAATCAAGACGGCTGGCATAGTTCTGTGGGCCCTCAGTATCGTCGCTGTTCTCGTCTTTCTGCATTGGTTCAACGGCCAGCCATATTCTGTGCCGGAACATATCATCTGGGCGCAGATTACATGGCTCACCTTCCCTCATTTGGCCGCACAGCTGGCTAAGATGATTCTTTGCCTTCTGCTTATTCTTCTTCCTTTCTCGGTGGCGTGGTTGCCATCTGCACATGAACTAGGACGCAGCGCGTGGCTGCGCGTCATCGGCGTGCTCGCCATCTTTATTGCATTTGAACTTCTTGCCAACGCACTGGGAAGGATGGACACCTGGCTCATGCCCTGGCTGATGTATTTATTGCCGGAGCAATCCTCGCTTCGTCCAGGAATGTTCGGCACGCTACCTGCGATGACCCTCTGGATCAGGTTTGCTATTTCGATTTTTGTCATCGCAGCGGCAGCGATCGCCTTGGAACACGAGTTGGAAAGAAGGCCGACCGGACGAGTCTGGTGGAACCAGCCGCTTACTGGCGCCAGCACCGGAACTTCCTGGACAGAAATTGCGTGGCTTCTTGGGCCATTTTCTCTCAGTTATGTTCTGCTGCTGATGCCGCGAGGAGCTTTCGACCTGATCCAGGACAGGTACATGATCGGCCTGGTCCCCTCGATTGTGGTCGCTCTCATCAAGCTGTATGAAGAGCGAGTCGGTCCGAAGCTGCCCCCGGTCAGCGTCGCCATGCTGGTGCTGTTCGCCTTATATGCAGTTGCCGGAACTCACGACTTCTACGCGGAATCCAGGGCGCAGGTACATGCAATCCAAATGGTGGAGGGCGCCGGCGTTGCCAGAAATCAGATTCAAGCCGGTTTCCCCGCCGATGGATGGATCCAGATTGAAAACGGCGGCCATATCAACGAGCCGCGCATCAAGGTGCCTGCCGACGCCTATAACCCCGTTTCTTTTTCCAAGGTTCCCGATGGATGTCGAGATGGTTTTACAAACTTCGCTCCGGCAATTCATCCCAAGTACTTCGTCCTTTTTCCCTGGTTCAAAAATCCCTCGTTCCCTCCGCCTTCGTGGTGTTTTGTCCACGCTGATTTTCCTCCAGTTCGTTACACGACCTGGTTGCCGCCCTTTCACGAAACGATCTACGTAAATAAGCTGCCGTCCAACCCCGACCGTGCAAAATAGCTGTAGCGCACCATGGGCCACCGTTGCATCCAACCGCCGCTCACGATACCATCCGCTTGCATGGACTTGAATCGCTCATCCGAACGCATCGTCTCCACCGAACCCGTCGAGGACGACCTTGCCCTCGATCTAAAGCTGCGCCCACAGCGTCTCAATGAATTCATAGGGCAGCGTAAGGCGAAGGAGCAGCTAGCGATCGCGCTGGAAGCAGCTAAGAATCGCGGCGAGGCCCTGGATCACGTCCTACTCTCCGGCCCTCCAGGATTGGGCAAAACCACCCTGGCCAACATTATCGCGAATGAACTTGGCGTCGGATTTCAGCAAACCTCAGGGCCTGCGATTCAAATCCAGGGCGACCTGACCGCGATCCTCACCAACTTAAAAAAGCAGCAGGTGCTGTTTCTGGATGAAATTCATCGGCTGCAACCGGCCTTACAAGAAAAGCTGTACACGGCGCTGGAAGATTACAAGCTGGACATCATCATCGGGCAAGGCCCCGCCGCCCGTACACACGTGATGGATCTCCATCCCTTTACCTTCGTCTCCGCGACCACACGACCGGGACTGTTGGCGTCTCCCTTGCTGGCCCGGTTCGGAATTCTGCTGCGCCTGGAGTTTTACACGGATGAGGAGTTGCGCATCATCGTGCATCGCTCCGCAGAGGTGTTGAACGTGCCGATCACTGATGACGGCGCCGCTGAAATTGCGATGCGATGCCGCGGGACACCCCGCATCGCCAACCGGTTGCTGCGCAGGGTGCGCGACTACGCCCAGGTTCGCGCCAACGGACACATCGATCGCGACACTGCGATGGCAGCGCTCAACCTGCTGGAAGTGGACGCACACGGATTCGACGAGATGGATCGCCGTCTGCTTCGCACCATCATCGACAAATACGACGGTGGCCCAGTCGGACTGAATACATTGGCGGCGGCGCTGGCAGAAGAAGAAGATGCACTGGAAGAAGTGTACGAGCCGTTTTTAATTCAGATTGGATTTCTCGATCGAACACCACGCGGACGGGTTGCCACGCGACTGGCGTATCAGCACTTTGGCCTCGAACCACCGCGCAAACAGAGTCTTCTGTTCTGAGAACTGCATACACTCGCCGCTCTGCGCTGTGTGCGCTTATAACTTGATCACAAAGCCTTTGCATCTAAATACTCGCAGGCAATCCAGCGCGCTGGCGCAGTCCCCTACAATGGATACAGGGTCAATGCAATCGAAACTGAAAGACATTTGTATTAGTTGATGGGCCGAAACCTATTCAGGCATGTGATTTTTCCGCTGGTGCTTGTCCTTGTGTGCTGCTGCACCTGTACGCTCGCCGCCGCTAACGCGGATGAGGATGCGGTGTCATCTTCATTGCCGTCGGCGCCAGAACCCGCGCTGCATGCTTCGGCGCACCACTCTGTTCGTCATACCGCTCACGTCACCGTTCCTATGCTCGAGGGCGAACCAAAATTGAGCGACTTCCTGGTCTCCCCGCCTTCATCCGAGATCGCACGGCAAATGTTGCGAATCAGCCACTTCGTCGAGAGATACCCGGACGACGGAAAGCCTTCTACCGAATCCACCATCGCCTACCTGGGATATACACACAAATATTTTTACGCCGCCTTCATCTGCCATGACAAAACTCCGGCGCGGATTCGCGCGCACATGTTGGCCCGTGACAGTCTGGGCGATGACGATCATGTCGAATTATTTTTAGATACTTTTCACGATCAGCGCCGAGCCTTTCTGTTTGAGACCAACGCACTCGGAATACAGTCGGACGCTTTGTACAGCGAACAAAACGGCTCTGACTATTCCTTCGACACGGTGTGGGACACCTGGGGAAAACGCACGCCTCAGGGCTACGTGGTCCTGATGCGCATACCCTTCGCCAGCCTCTATTTTGCAAAGGCAAGTCCCGGGGAAGCGCTGACGTGGGGTATCATTCTGGAGCGGAACATCTCCCACGCGAACGAAAGTGTGTACTGGCCGCGAAATACTCACAACGTCGCGGGCAATCTCACCCAGGATATTGCTGCCGACGGTTTTATGAATATTGCGCATGGGCAGAACTGGCAATTTGAACCGTACGTTTTGGCGCGAAATCTTCGTCAGCTGAATGTCATTGACCCGAACAATCCCTACTTCCAGCACAAGTCGCTGCAGGGCTATGCAGGCCTGGACGCAAAGTTTATTTTGCGCAACAGCCTCATTCTAGATATCACGCTCAATCCTGATTTTAGTCAGGTCGGTATCAACAATCCTGCCACCCCCAATCAACGTTTCCCTCCTTATTTCCCTGAGGTACGGCCATTTTTCATTGAGAACAGCAGCTATTTCATGACGCCGGTGAATCTCTACTACACCAACAACATTGTGTTGCCGCAGTACGGCGCACGCCTCACCGGAAAGCTGGGCCCGTGGGCACTGGGAGTTCTCGGCGTCGATGATCGCAGCCCCGGGCAGGATGTGCCTCCAGGAAATCCGCTGCATGGGACGCGCGCGCAGTTCTACATTGGGCGCGTGAATCGGGACATCGGATCTCTCTCGAATGTCGGCATTATTTATGCCGATCGCGAATACCAAGGATCCTACAACCGCGCGGGAGGTTTTGATTACCGGTCGCGATTGAAAAACCGCTGGACACTGACTGGCCAAGCCATCTCTTCCGCAACAGTCAATCTCAGCAATAACACCCCGGGAGAACAGCCTTGCGAAAATCTCAGCCTGACTTGCAGCGGTCAGGTCTATTCGCAGGAATTGAGTTACTCCGACTTGCACCAGGACTGGTGGGTAGGCTATAACGACACCTCTGCGGGCTATGTAACCGATACAGGATTCTTTCGCCGTCCGGATGTTCGCGAACCGAATGGCTATTACGCGTACACCTTTCGACCCAAGAGCGGGTGGCTTCAATCTCACGGTCCGAGCGTCTACAGCGAGCGCATCTGGGACCATACCGGATTACCGCTCGATTTCTATATCAATCCTGGATACAGCTTCAGCTTCAAATATCGAACCTCACTCTCCACCAACGTAGAGTTTGGTCAGGATCGGCTGCGCCCAATCGACTATCCCGCGCTCACGCATAACGTGGAGTATCACAACCACACCACTGGCGTAAATTTTTACAGCTCGCCGCTGCCGTACATCGCAGTCGGCGGCGGCGTCTACACCGGCCGTACCATTAACTATTCTCCACCGAGCAACAGCGGCCCCGACCCCGTGAATGTCACATCTCCAGACCTTAACCTCGAAATCAAGCCGATCGGATCCATCGATCTGAACAACAGCTACGTCTATACACATTTCACCAATCCGTCGAACGGCGCTGTCGTCTACGACAACCACGAACTGATTTCCCGCTGGAACTATCAGATGACGAAATCCATCTCGTTCAATCTGATTGGCCAGTATATTTCGACCTTGCCGAACCCTCAGTACACCAGCGCTCCTAACTCCAAAGACTTGTTCGCCGATGCCCTCTTTACCTATCTGCCGCATCCAGGTACGGCCATTTACTTTGGCTACATTGGGAACTTCGCCAACTTGAACCGTGCCCTGTGCACGCGCAACTCCGATGGAACCTGCAACCTCAGCGATCCAATTCTGCCAACTACCAATTCTTCCCTGATGAACGACGATAAAACCATCTACCTGAAGATGACGTACCTGCTGCGCTTCTAAGCGCTCCTATTCTGCCGGCGCAACAATAAATTGCTCGATCTTTCCATCCGGCATCTGGTAGGTCGTCAATTCCACGTGAGTGGTTGCGAAAACCACGTCGTACACGCGGAAGGTCATGCCACCGCGAGATTCTTTTGACGTTTGGCGAAATTCAATGGGCGGGCCAAGTGGCCTCAGGCTCGACTCGTAGTCACCGAGTGCCTGCGCATCGAAATAAGCATTGCAGTTCTCCGTAAATAACGAACGATCGATGTTGCCATGCTGCAGCCCAATGAGAATCTGTCGTGCCTGTTCCTGGCTTCGCTTGGATTCATCCGGGGGTAGTCCAATCAGCATGGCGACGATTTTGCCGGCGATCACGCCCGCTGTGCCCACCGCCTCCTGGTTCGTAAATACCGCAATCGCGATCTTGTCATGCGGCAGCACCATGTTTTCACTCGTAAATCCGGACACCTCTCCACTGTGCGAGATCACCATGTGACCGTCGCGCGTGGATCTTTCCACGCCCAGTCCATAGTGCGTATCTTCACCGTCCTTCAACTTCACACTCGTAAACATGTCTTTATAGGAGGCGGGGTGTAACAGCGATTCATTCATCATCGCGATATCCCATAGCAGCAAATCACGCACTGGCATGGCCAACTCACCGGCGGCAAACATCCATCCTGGACCGTCTTGCGGGGCCGGACGCAAAGGGCCAAGCGCATAGCGAATATATCCATGCGCATCGGTCTGCTCCAAGTGATGCATGTCAGAGTTCATGACCCCGGTCATGTTCAGTGGAGTGAAAATATTTTTTTGTAAAAACTTCATCACCGGCATCCCGCTGACGATCTCCACAATTTTTCCCGCAATGACAAAATTTGTATTGCTGTATTGCCATTGAGTGCCCGGATCAAAATCGAGCGGCTTCTTGCCCCACTTGTCAATAATGGCATCGGCCGTGGTCGAATTTTTCATCTGCAGCATGGAGTAGTCTTCGGCGTAGTAGTCCTGATAGCCCGAGGTATGCGATAGAACTTCTCGTAGGGTCACTTCGTTGGCACGGGTCAGATTCGGCAGCCAGGTCGAGATGGGATCGTCGAGTTTTAGCTTGCCCTGCTGCTGCAGCATCAGGATCGCTGTTGCCGTAAATTGCTTACTGATAGAGCCGATGCTATAGCGCATCTGCGGCGTCGCCTCGACCGGCGGGTCCAATTGAGCCTTGCCGTAGGCTTTCACGTAGGCGATCTTGCCATCGGTCACGATTCCTACAGAAGCGCTCGGGACTCCGGTCGTCGTTAGTACCTGCTGGGCAATTGCGTCCACCTTGCCTTGCTGATCGGCGGAAAGAGAATTCTCAGCTAGCATCCCCGTGGGTAAACTTGCGCACAGACATAGTAGACTTGCGATCGCGACGAAACGGGCCCTGCGATAAAAAACCATTCCAACAGTCATTTAGCTCCTTTCAAACGCAGCCATCCAATCATACGAGCGACAATCTGCCCAGCGCGTACGCCGCACCACAATCCTAGTAAACTAAACCACAGGATAAGAAGCCAATACTATGACAGAAAGTTCAGCCGATTCGATGAATCTTCCTCTTACATCTGCAATTGAATCCGCGGCCACAACCGCGGGTCTGGTCGTGTTGTCAACTCGAGCTGGTTCTGATTTCAACGGATCTCCGACCACTTGCTTCGTCTTTGGGCTGAACCCTGATACAGCCAGCGACCGCACGCTGCAATTGGAATTGAGCAACACATTCGATCTGACTCAGACCGCGCTGCTTCCCGAACTAACCAGCTACCTGCAGGAATCTGCGCTGCGCCTTCGCAATCCGCGGCCGGACTGCTACGTCACCTTGGAGGGATTGCCAATTCGCCTCGCCGATTTTCGCTGGCCCTTTCATCGCTCCACATCAGGCTCTGACACGTATGTCGTTCACGGTGTCGCGCATCTTGAAGATGGAAGTGCCAGTCCACTGCATGCCAAGATCGCCGCCAGTATGACGGTGACCTTCGCGGAGATTGTGCCCGCGCCCGAACAGCCTTACTCGGAAACGTTTATCTACAACGCGGTCCGCAAGACGCTCGACCGCGGACAGATGGAGTTGATCAAGAGCGGCAATCGCCAGCCAGTTCCAGTGACCACGCGATATTACAGCCGCTGGCAGAAGAAGTTTGTCTTTAGCGATACCGACGAGGAGGCGCGAACTGACTTTCTGGCCCTGAAACTTTATTGGCTCAGCGGAGTGTTGGGCGACAGCAAGCCGGTGTGGATCGCCACACTGTCAGCCGATCCGCAGTTTGCCGCGGCTACCCCGTTGTTATTGCAGCGCGCCGAGCACTACCACACCGTCCTGGCGGATGCGCTGGCAATCACCAAGCCCGCCTTCAACGAAGAAATGCGCCACGGACACACCAATATGTAATTCGCCGTGCCCCTGCTTGCGCTTCCCCGTCAACGCAATCGCCGAATCACAAGCAGTCACTCCCGGCCGCACCATTATTTCGCATTCATCACGCAACGAAATCCAACTCCGCCGGAACGATCGTAGCTCGGCGCCATCAGCAGCAGTTTCCCGTGCTCATCATTGCGATAGGCCTGGGGAAAATACCAAATTGAGCCTTGCGGCTGATAATGACTTCCACCTCGCAGAATTCCTGCCCGGGTGTGCTCGTCCGTAAACTCGTCCGTCCACTGCCACACATTTCCCACCATATCCATTACCCCAAACGGACTGGCGCCGGCGGGGTGTGCGTCGACATTGGCGGCGCTAGCCATAATCCTTCCCATATCTGGCACCGGCACGGCCTGCGGATTCCAATCATTGCCCCACGGGTAGGTGCGACCATCCGTTCCCTGTGCGGCGTACTGCCATTCCCACTCATGCGGCAGGCGCTTGCCGGCCCATTTCGCATAAGCTCGAGCATCTTCCAACGAAACCCACGTTACCGGCTTGTTGCCCCAGCCCTCGGGATAGGTCCCGTTCTTCCAGTCACGCAGAAAATCCATACTGTCCTTCGGTTGATAGTGCGAGGCTTCGAGAAACTTCTTAAACTCCGCATTCGTCACCGGATACTTGTCGATGTAAAAGGGATCAATGTGCATCTTGTGCTCGTGGAAACGCCGAGGCATGTTTTCCCACGGATATTGAACGTCGACCCCGATATCGTCGCCGCCTTCAATCTCTATGCCGCGAACTGTAAACACGAAGTCAGCCGCGGGAATCTGGATCATGCCTTGAGGCGCGCTGGCTGCCGGTTTGGTCGCTGGGATTTCGACGATCTGCTGCGGCAGGGTTTTCCATTCCTCCGAATAGCTAGAGAGTGGAGTCGCTGTCATAGTTTTCATCTTCGCCATCAGTTTTTGCACGCCGGCATCGGCCTCCTCCGGGGTTGCAAGTACGGCTCCAAAGCCATGCGCCTCGATAGAGAAGGAAAGCACATCATTGCCGCCTTCGCGATCCGGCTTTAGTTCGACCCCGTGATACAGGTCGTAGTAGTGCATTCCGTCCTTTGCAGAAACGGACATTTGCCTTCCCGACACGTCGTATTCATTTCGGTTTACGATGGTCCACACGGTTTTATCTCCCAGCGGCCAACGGCTGGCGAAGATTCCGTAGAACGTGATTGGATACATCGGCTCCCAACCTGGGCTCACAAGAAATGGTGCTACGCCACGTTCGATCGTGGCCATCCGCCGCGTAGCTTCGCCATCTCGAGGCGTAATCCCGTTCCAGATGCCCCAGATATTCTCCCAGCTTTCCCATCCCACGCCGTTGAAAAATGCAAACTGGAGATCATCTGTCTTGTTGCGGTTCCAGCGGTGAGAGATGTTGACCATGTGGCGACTCTCCAGCCACTTGAAGCGGTCCACCTCAGGCGCAAATGGAAACTGGTATTGACCCCACGTCATCACGTTCCATGCAAGCGCTTCATCAGAAGGCTGTCCTTCCGGCTGAAACGCCAACGGATGGTCAACCTTTTCCGCTGCCCGAGAAAATGCCAGAGGCACACCATCCTGTGTATCGCCGTTGATGCCGTCGGCATTCAACTGCTTCATGAATTCTGCAATCGCCTGCGGCCACGGCATCCCCGGCGAGCGAGTCCCCTGATCCCACATCATCATTGGAAACAGCACCCGCACGCCGCGGCGATGAAAGTCCGCCACCATCTGCTGTACTCCCGCAACTCCACCTGGCATCGATCGCACCATGTCATGTTGATTGCGATCGTCGATCCCCATGTTTGGATAGGTAGACCAGACCAGCACTGCATCGATTCCGCCGTACCGCTTTTCCAGATCGTCCAGATAACGGTCCACCGTGTATTTACCGGAGACAGGATCGTACAGGTAACGATCCTGCACCATCATCTGTGGCTGAATAAAGCTGGACTGCGTCCACTGCAATGCGGGCATACTGTAGCGCGCGCTATCGTAGCCAACGCGGATGCGGCGCTCCGTGCGCCAATGGGTGATGTCCTTCAGCCATTCCTGATGCTTACTGGCCGCACACGGTTGATATCCGCCCGCGAGCGCAGCCGAGTATGCATTGCTGTACGTAAGGCAGTCTGGAACCGGAATCTGCTCCCTCTCTGGCCGGTACTGCGTGTCTTGTCCGGTTACCACGGGGCATAACGTCGCAGTAACGACGAGCCCGGCGATCACGGCAAATATTTGGCTGCGAATACGAGTCATACAATCTCCCATCAATAAATATTCTGGCATTGTCGCGGTTGCTGGCGGCCGCTTGTTCTTGAGTCCTATCTGGATACTCCAAAAATACGATACCCGTAAGCCGGAAGATCGACCTGCAGCATTCCGTTCCGAATCGGCGGGGCGGCCACATTCTCCACTCCTTTGAATTTAGAGCCATGCACGGCGCCACTGTCTACCAGGACCTGCGCCGGCTGCGATTGAAAGTTAAACACGATCAGTAAGCGCTCCGAATGGTCAGCCGCATCTCGCAAAGTCGCGTAGATATGAGTATCGTCATTTGTCGGGATGCGCCGTCGAATACTGTTTTGATAAAGCGCTGCATGACGAGCTTTGAGTTTCAGCAGCGCAGGGATGCCTGTCGCTGGCTGCGTGACTCCACCCCGCGGGTCGCAATAACAAAGCATGTCGCCGGAAGTTGCCAGCAGGGCTTCCACCAGAGTTTGCCGATGCGCATCATGCATGTCAGGTACCGGCATGTAGAGCGTCCCGCCTACAGCCACCACGCGATCGTGATAGGTGCGAAGTGCATTTTCCAATAAGTCTGGATTTCCGCCCTCTACGCTTTGCTTCAAAGCCTGATTATCTCTCTCCCACCAGATACCCAAACCGTAATCGTACAGATTGGTAAAGTGTCCTTCCGTCACCCAGCCCATCGGATCGTCTGTGTGGAATGCGCCGCCGCCCTCCGGCTGGATAAACTTGTTGCCGAAGCTGGCGATGGGGTCGGTGATGCGCTCGTCAATCTTCTGCCACGTCGCCCCGGTATACCAATTCACCGCATCCAGGATCATGCCGTCGAGTCCTGTCGACATCCAGAACTTTATAACCTTTTCCGCTTCGGCGGGCCACGCCTTCCCTGCGCAGTTATATTGCGGAAGCCGCACCGTCTGGCCGTTTGCATCTTTGCCCGGCCAGCGAGTCCAGTAATATTCCTGCGCGCGATCGCTCCACTGCCAGAACTCATTTTTCAGCGGATCGTAACCCGACTGCTTTGGACGAACAAGAAAATAGCTATTGCTGGTCGCAGGCTGGGGGGCGTCCTTGGACTTGCTCCAAAAATAAAAATTCTTTTCCGCCGTGTCGCGCCCCGCACGAACATCATCTTCCGCCTTCAGAAATTGGGGCGCATCCACACTGCTGTATCCCAGGTTTTGGAAGGTAACAACGGCAAAACCCTCGTGGTGCGCCTGCAGCACCAGGCGGCGAAAATCCTGCATAGAACCCAGTCCAGGATCCAGTCGGAAGCGATCTTTCGCGTCCAATCCGTCGTAGCTGTTGCCGCCCTCTTCCGGCGCAAAAATCTCAAGTGCGTCGATGCCTTCGTCTTTCCAGCCTGCAAACTGCCGAGTCGCGGTGGCGGGATCCATAGACAGATGCTCAAAGCGCCAATATTCCGTTGAAGTCTTTAGAGTGACTCGATGAATGGCCGCCGCTGAAACATACCACGGAACCGGTGCAGCCGATTCCGCCTTCTGCCCAAGGGTTGAGACCGGAACCAGAAACGCCGCCGCTAGCTCCAGAACAATGCAAGAGGATGATGGGATGATCCGGCGCAATTTCATTCCCTTCCTGAATTCCTTCGCGAATAGGATGAGCAGTGCTCATCTCAAATGGCATCGCTGCAACCTTCCTTGACTCGCAACTCAATCTGCAGACTGGCAACTCAATGCACATACCCAAGCCACAATCAGCATCCCCCGCTACTTGCCCGGAGGCATACTAATGTGTCCCAACAATGGGCGCGAATGCGATGGCACACAGCCCCACAATAAATAGAACAAACATCAGCGTCAGCAATCTCTTCGATCGTTGCGGCGCGGTTGCGAACTCTTTCCAGATAAACACTCCCCAGGCGGCGGAAATCATCGTGGCTCCCTGTCCAATGGAATAAGAAACCGCAGGTCCCACAATATGCGCACGAGACGCCACGAAGTTAAACACCGTCCCAGTACACCAGATTCCTCCACCCACGATGCCCCACACATGCCAGCGAAACGGAGCCTGGAAATATGCGGCCATATTCACCGGAGGCTGGTCATCCAGCGGTTTACGCATCAACATTGCATTGAATACCAATGCGCACACGGCTGCACCGACAACAAAGTAAAACGAAGTGGCGTACGGTCCGGGTGCGTGAGGCAGGCTCATCGCATGCGAAACCAAAGGATAAAAACTGCCCATCAACACGCCCGATATCAGGCTGATCACCAGTCCGCGCCGGCTCATCGCGCGATGCTCCTGCTCGCGTAACCGGTACGCAAGGGCGTCGCAAACGATCGCTGCCACGACCAGTGCAATCCCTCCAAACAGGAGGATCGGATTACCCGCCGGCAATAAAATATAGCTACTGACGGCTCCGACAATCAGCGCCAGGCCGATGCCGACCGGAAATGCTACCGCCAGGCCCGCGATCTCAATGGCCGCGACCAGTAATAAGTTGGCAATGTTGAAAACAACTCCGCCGAGGATCGCATCTAACACGCTGACTCGTCCGGCACCCGAAACATCCGCGATAAATCGTTGCCCGATCTGCCCTGTAGAACCAAGCGTCAGTCCCCACAGCAATACACCGGCGAGCAAACCCACTACGTAGTCCCAATAGAACAACTGAAAGCGATAGGTTGGGCACAACTTGACAGTATTCGCCCACGATCCCCAGCAGAGCATGCTGACGACCATGAAAAATAAGGCAACGGTGTAGGTCTCTGGCTGGTACACAAGGGCTCCCGTGCAGGTTGGAAGATACGCGACGGGTCAGTTTGTTTTCTGCCCGGGCAAGAAAATCACAATAGCTCAATCAGTGCGCGCCTTCTCATTCAGTTCAAAGAACTCGCCTCAGTACGCCAAAAAAAAATTCGTTCGTTGTTGGCTAGAACACCAGCTTCGCTCCCAGTTGCCCGATGCGTGCTTCTCTGGCTCCGTTCACCTGGCCAAATGGATATTGAGCGCTACCGCTAGGATAAGTGGTATTCACTCCCGTCCACTGCGAATGGTTCAGCGCGTTGAATGCATCGGCCCGGAACTCCAGATGGAATGTTCGATAGATGTTAAACGTTTTTGCCAGCGAGAGATCCAGATTGTTCTGTCCTGGGCCTCTTACGGTTCCCAAGCCGGAGTTTCCTCGTACATTCATAGGTGGCACAGAAAACTTCGACGTATCGAACTGTCGGAAGATTGTCTTCTGGAAATGTCCAATGTTGGGATTTCCTGACAAATTCAGTTGGTCGAACCCCGCGCCATCCTGCGCGCTTGACCCGTATCCATTCGGGCATCGGAGGTTACCGGCGTCGGCAACAGAACAGGGAGTACTCGGACCGCCATTCATTACTGTCAACGCATCGCCGGACTCCATAGTTCCAATTCCGCTGATGCGCCAACCGCTGAACGCTTCCTTCGCCCACCCTGGCCAGCTACTGCCGTAGACCGGACTCCAGATCCAGCTATATACAAACCGGTGACGATGGGATTGGTTTGATTCGCCGCGATCGTAGACATTCCGGTATTGAAATCCCTGAACTCCGCCCCCCGCTGTACCGTTATTCCCTAGAGTATTAACCCAGGGATAATCGGAGACTGTTTTACCCCAGGTATAGTTCACCATTAGCTGCAATCCACGGCTGAACTGATGCTGATATTGCCCAATCAGCGCATTATAAAACGAGTTCAGATTTGGCCGAATGACATATATGTCGCCAAATCTTCCGGCATTATTCGGTCGAGCCGCATTAAAGGTTGGGTCTCCCACACCTCCGCCATAGGTCCATCCGGTTTGATACGGTGGCAGGTTGATGTTCACCTCATTCTGCCCTTTGCGTCCTTGCGCTCCCGCGTAGGAAATGGTGAATACGTCATGGCTTCCCAGTTGATGTTGGAAGTCCACCAACATGCGCTGGTAGTACGGCAGCGGCACCGATTTTTGATCGTAATACGTGATGGAACTCAACTGGCCGTCGCCCTCGTATCCTTCACCCGTGCCGGTTGAAACCGGGAAGGTTCCCAGGGTGGTGGTCAGCGGAGGCGGAAAGATACTCGATAGGTTCAAAACTGGAGTGTCCGGCGGCGCACCCAGAGTCACGTTATTTACGTTGTAGTTCACCGCAGCGGAAGTCCCATAGATCGCGTTTCCAACATTGTTTGAAATCTGACTGGCTCCGTCGTCATAGAAGATTCCGTACCCCGCACGAAACACCGTCTGCGGACTCGGACTGTAGATGATGCTGATCCGAGGAGCGAAGTCTTTCTTGGAAGCTGACAAATAATGGATGGGCACGCCTGCCGCGATACCCGGATACTTCAGAATTCCACCATCCGGCGTTGGAGTGTAGATTGCGCAGCAGGGCGCAATGGACGGGTTCGGGGTATAGTCCGGGATGCTCAGGTCATATCGTAGGCCAACGGAAAGCGTCCATTTCGTGTTGATACGGAACTTGTCGCTCGCGTAAAAGCCCCAGTAAGGAAAGATGATGTTGTAGTCTGGCGCGGTGGGACTCCCACCGTTAATGTTGTACCGAACCCACAGATTCTGCGGCAGCCCCATCACCAGGTCGGCGATGTTATCGCCGCCTACGTAACCCAGGTCGCCGCCGCTGGAACTAAAACCGCCAAAGGTCACGTTTCGCATGATGTCCCAGTCAATCTCGCTCTTTTTAAAGTAGTTGAACCCCGCGGTCACAGAATGCCGGCCGTGAACCCAGTCCAGGTTGTCGGAGTACTGGAAGGACTCATTCTCCGCTCGGAACACTTCACCTGCACCGGCTGTCGCGTAGGCAGAGTCGGGATTGGCCGGCCCCACTGAAAATACACCTTTCGTAATTCCTGTGCCGGTGTTTTGAAACAGCGTGTTCAACGGATTGCTGTCACTGTTGTAATACGCGAACTGGCTCGAACTCATCGTAACCAGCGCGCCATCTCCGGTGCCAAAGATGAACTCATTGGTCAGGTTCGGAGTGAACAGATGAACGTAGTTTGCAGTGACCAAGTAGGCCTGGTCTTGCGTCGGAAAGTTGTGCAATTCAAACGGCGGAATGCCGCCTGTCAACGTTGACAGTCCACTCGATCGTGACCAGGTGACGAACACCGAATCGTGAGCGCCTAGCCTGGCGTCAAAGCGAGTGTCAATGTGCCAATTGGAAATTCCCGGGGCCTGATAGGCCACGTAGTTTATTTGGTTGCTTGGAGTATTTGGAACATTTGGCAGTGGCCATAACGCATTCAGAATTGCGGCCGACCCTGGATCGACCACGGGTGATCCATCCGGTCGCGTGGCCAGGTCGAGTCGGTCGTTGGAAATCGGCGGTCGTGAACTGACCCCATTGGCGTCGTATGTGGTGAAGAACGGGTTATATAACTGTACCGGGTTGGGGTTGCTGCCAAGCAGTTCGCTGAAGTCTCCATTACGTTCGGCCGCAGATGGAACCGACGTTGCCACCAGCTGATTTCCGTCGTGTTCAATAAAGTTTTCGTAATTAGCGAAGAAGAAAAACTTGTTTCTTAATTCCGGCAGAAGCTTGGGGATATAAACAGGTCCACCAATGTTTCCGCCAAACTGATTGCGGTGCAATATCGGCTTCACTGCGGGAACCCCTGCAATGATCTGGTTGGCTTTGTCCCAGGGATTGAAGGCGTTGAGCGCATCGTTCTCCAAAAATTCGAATGCCTCGCCATGAAACCGATTGGTACCGCCCTTGGTCTGCATCACCAACGCGGAGATATCGTGTCCGATAGCGGCGGAAAAATCCGCGACCTGAACCGTTCCCGTACCTAGCGCTTCGACAGAGGGCTCAAAGCTGATGCTGCTTTCGTAGTTGTCGTTGATGTTGACGCCGTTCACATAAAATCCGTTGTCACGCGAACCTTGAAATGAGCCGCCTGCGGTGATTTGGGTTCCGCCCATGGCGAACATCGCGCCTACCGAGTAGGTTCCACCTGGATTAATGTTTGGCTGCGGATACGTGGAGACTCCAGGTGCCAGGGCCATGATGGACGTGAAATTTCTTCCGTTCAACGGTAGATCAGCAATCTGCCGCGCAGAAATGTTGGTGTCCAGGCTGGTTCGATCCGTTTCCAGCCCATGATTTTCTCCAGATACCGTGACGGACTGCTGTACGGAGCCGGTGTGGAGTTTGAAATTGTAATGGGTGTTGCCGCCCAGGTTCACCGTTACCGCGCCGGAGACACTGGTCTGGAAACCCTGCATGACCGCAGTCAATTGGTATTGCCCAGCCGTAAGATTGTCGAACTCAAAATGACCGGTGCCATCCGCTTTGATCACGCGGGTTTGATTCTGCTCGATATCCCGCAATGTCAGTTCGGCACCCGGAATAACAGCCCCGGCAGAATCGAAGACCGTTCCCTCAATTCCGCCGCGCTGTGCGAACTGAGCCCAACCGACGGCTGCAAACAACAAAACTTGCCACAGGAAAGGTGACATTGCAAT
>JAZKAG010000200.1:2858-18772 GCA_040389265.1 Acidobacteriota bacterium | reverse complement strand
CAGGACACTGGCAACACGGCCCTCGGCTCCCTGATCGAAACGGCGCCCGCCGAGCGAATCCCCAAACAAATAGATAGAGAGTCATGACGCGGATGCCTTGTGGCTTGCGCGACACGGACGCGAAGCAATATGCAAACCCAGAATCATGAGGGTTGGGAGGGAAAAGCAGATCCCTCAACCGAGGTCGCTTGTCGCGACCTTGGCCTGAGATGATCACTCTTACCTGGTTTCTTCCAACGACGCAGCTTGCGCTAGAAGTTGAGTCCGGCGTTCAAAAAGATGCTGCGGTTGCCTGCGGTGGAGGGCCCGAAGAACCCGCCGGCAAGGGATTGCGACTTGCCGAAGAATGGGCTGCCCAGGGTACCGTTCGGCGGTGACAGATTTTGGCGATTCATTACGTTCTGCGCGAAGACGGAAAGGGTGAGGCTGTATTTGCGGGCGACGGAGGCGTCCAGTTGCCCGGGACCGCCCTGATTGCCGCTGAGCCCGCGGCCTCCGAGGCCGTGGCCATGACCGTGATAGCCATTGCCGCCCTTGGCCTCCTTCAATTTCGGACCGAAGCCGATGACTTTGGCAACGCGCAGATTCAGGCTGTAATTCGACGGGCCTGTGCCGACATTGTAGGGGATGATTTGCTCGTTGGTGCCGAAGGGATAGGCATCGAGACATCCATACCGGGTGGAGTAGTAGCGAGTTGGATCGGCCCCGGGAGCACAGGCTGCGGCGGGCGCATACGCTGGTCGGGCGTTGAACTGGTTGTTGGCGGTTAAATCGCTGCCGGTGGTGATGTTATAGGGGTGGCCGGAGTTATAGACGAAGAAGGGGGCGAAAGAGAACTGATAGGGAAGGGTGACATCGCCGAGGATCAGGAAACGATTGGTGACGGCGAAGTCAGTGCGACCGTAATCCTGTCCGGGATCGTGCGCGTTCATAGGAAAGCTGTCAAAACCGCCCGTGTCTGACTTGGCATTGCTGTAGGTGTAAAAGCTGAAGATGCTGAACCGTTTCAGGCGGGCGTTGACGGTGGCGATGACCTGGTTCTCGCGATACACTCCACCGGACTGATACTGGTTGATGTTCTGGCTGGGGGGAGTGAGCGGGTTGGCAGGATAGATGTTCGATGAACCGTCGAAGAAAGGCGCGCTGATGTTGTTGCTGAGGTAATCGTGAACGCCGCGGCTGTACAGATAAGTGACATTGCTGGTGATGCCTTTTGAAATCTGGTGATCGACGCCGATCGCACCCTGCATATCGAGGGAGGCGTGAAAGTTGGGCGAGAGGGTCCAGTAGGTCGGCGCCGACGTGGAAGTTGTCGGATCCGGTGGCTTGACTGGATTGCCGGGCGATGTCTCGGTATAACCGGTCGGGTTCTGCACGACATAGATCTGCTGATTCGACAGACCTCCGGGAGTGGTGGGGAGGTTGTGGCGAATGGTCTGGGTGATATACGGCGTGCCGTAGGAGCCGTTGGGAATGGTGAAGCGCTCGTAGAACCATCCGTACCCGGCGCGCACCACGGTTTTGGGTTTGCCTTTGCCGTGACCGAGTGCGTAGGCCACATACAAGCGGGGGGCAAAGTCGCTCTTATCGTGGATCTCGTTTTGCGTTTCCCAGCGGAGGCCATAGCTGAAGGTGAGTTTTCGATTGACGGCAAAGTCGTCCTGATAAAACAGGGCGAGGTCAAAAGGAATGGCGCGCGCGGTGTACTGATTGTTATTCACCACCGTAACTCTGTATTGCTGTGGAGTTTTATTCAGATACGAGTTGAGACTGGTGAAGGTATACGAGCCATTGGTGCCGGCATTACTATAATTGGCGTCGCGATAGACGCGCAGGCGGCCGCCGAAGTTGAGGGCATGGCTGCCTTTGGAGCCAGTGAAGTAATCCTGGACTTCATAGTCGTCTTGATTGTCACGCACGGAACCAGAGTTGCTGCCGCCATCGGTGAATGCGCCTGACACGGAGACGCTGGGCATGGTGTAGGCGGCGGACTGATTGTTGCGAATGCGGCGATAGCGAAAGCGGATGTTGTCGACAAAGTTCCTGCTCATGACGATGCTGTCAGAGGCCTGCAGCGTGTTCTCTTCGTTGTGGCCGTTGGTGGCCTGCTCGGGAAGAGCGAGCTCGCCAACGTTCCCGTTACTGAAGGAGGCGTGATAGAACTCATACCGCAAGGTGAGGGTATTCGCCTGGCCGAGCTGGAAATCGAAGCGTGGTTCGGTATCGACGCGGGTGCTGGGATTGCTGACGGTTTCATTCAAATACGTTCCGTTGGGATTGGAAGGAGTCACGCTGGCGGGATCGATGGCGTCGATGACGCTGACGTTTTGATTTTTTCGATTGAACAGGTCGAAGAAGTATGACGAGGTTTTCGTCATGGGGCCGCCGATGTTGCCGTAGACGAAATAGGAATAGTACGGAGGCTCCGTCAGGCGGGGAGCGCCCGGGGGCAGGTTGGAATTCAGGATGGGATTCTGGGCGTTGAGTGCAGAAAAATTGCCGCGAGAAAAGATGTGGGAATGCAGTTCGCCGGTGCCGGCCTTGGTGAGAATCTCGATGCGGCCATAGCCGAGGCGATCAAACTCGGCGGAGAAAGGATTCTGATTGACGATGATTTCGCGAATGGAGGACTTGGGCGGAATCTGTCCGCCGGAAAAGCCGTCGATATAAATTTCGCCGCCATTGGGGCCGGCGGAAGGGCCAGCGAGAGCCTGCAGTTCGCTGGAGAGCTCATCGGGATCGTCGGAAAGCGCGTCAAGATCCTTCCCCTTGATGATCATGGCGTTGGCATTCGACTCTGGCGTGGTGTCGATGGTGGAGGACTCGCCGGTGACCTGGACCTGTTGCGTCTGGGAGGCAATCGTCAGGGCGATGTTCAGAGTCTTGGTGCTCCCCGGGGCGATGATGACGCCGCTCGATTGGAAGGGCGTGAAGCCCTCAATGGAGGTGTCGATGGTGTATTCACCGGGAGCCAGGCCATTGAAGTGATAGAGGCCAGTGCCGCCGCTGGTGGTGCTGACCGTCTTGCCGTTGCCGGAGAGAACGATGGAAGCGCCGGGGATGATGGCACCGGTAGGATCGGCCACTACGCCGCGTAAATTACCGGTGGCTTGTTGCCCGAAGAAAGTCGAGACGAAGAGTAGAGGCAGTACAAGCACAGCAAAAATGCGAAAGCGCAGATGAGCCACAGACTATTTCCTTTTCCGTCGAAATGTTGCGTCTTATTTAGAGAGACGAAGGAGGGGTGTAAAAAGCTTCAACATTCAGGCTAAATTCTTGGAATTTATACAAATGAAATACAAGAAGGAAATTTCGATGAGAGGAGAATATTTAAGAAACTTTCTCCATGGGGTGGGCTTTAGAGGCGGGTTGGGAGGCGGTGGATTGTCGGCCAGGTTTTGCATGACGGCGAACGGTGAAGACTTTTCGCCCGTCTTTAAGCAATCTGCGCAACATGTAGGGGGTGAAGAAGGCTCCGGGAGAACGCAGGGATTCACGCAGGGCGCTACGAATCCATCCTGGCCTGCCGATAGTCTGGATGAGGATGGTGAGGGTGATGCCGCTGATAAAGTTGCGCTTCGCGGCTTTCAGCTTGCGGATGGCATCGGCTTCTTTGCTGGCTGCGGCGCTGACCAGTAAATCTCGATGAACGATGCGTGCCCATTGCTGCCATTTTTGAACGGCGGACTGGCTGGTGGTGCTGCCCAGATGGTTGGTGTACTGCACCAGCGGTTCTGGAACGCAAACGGCAAATTCGTGACGAAGCGCGGCGCGCCCCCAGTTGCCGATATCGCACAGGTCTCCATATTTACTTTCGTACCCGCCGACGGCAATGGCGTCTTCGGTTCGGACCAGAATGCTGGAAAGCCGAGGGCCGCGATCGCCTGCGAATAAAGCGACCAGCAGGGAAGATACAGATTCCACTTCAGGTCCCGGCTCGGTGGTCCAGAACTGAGAGTTGTCGGCGCTGGCGATTTGGCACGCGCTCCACACCACACCTACGGTCGCGGGGTCGACCCACAACTGGGGATCGAGGAAGGGAGCCACGAGGCGCTCGATGGCGTTGGGGAGCAGAACATCGTCGTCGCCCAGCAGGAGGAAAAATTCTCCAGTAGCGTGGCGGAGGCAAAAATCGAAATTACCGACGAGGCCGAGGCGTTCTTTCTGCTCATACAGGACGAGGCGGGGATCACGGAGTTGCCGGATTCGTAAGACGGTATCGTCCGTGGATGCATCGTCGGAGACGATGACCTCGAGGTCGGGATAGGTTTGGCCGAGCGCACTGCGAATGGCGCGAAGGGCCAGTTCGCTCCGGTTGATGGTGGGAATTCCGATGGAGACTCGCCGGAGTGCCGTCATGATGGATTAGTAACCAATGTATCACCCGGAGTTGCCTGCAACTGACAACCAATCGAGACGTGCGGGCACAGGTTTCGTTTGGCAGGACTGGGGGCGGCGCATAGGTGCTGGTAAGGATAGTGGGCTATTCTAGGTGACGGTGGCGACACGGTGGAGTAGTGCTGGTAAACAGATGGAGAGCGGCTCCGCGAAGACCTCGGCAGCCACATTCTGGGTGCGCTTGCGAGATGCGAAGCACATCCCTCCGGGACAGTTTGCGCGCTATCTGATGGTTGGGCTGTGGAACACCGTGTTCGGGTACAGCACTTACGCATTGTTGACGATGCTGCTGACGCCCCGGCTGCGATTCGCGTACATTTACGCTTCAGTTTTTTCCAGCCTGCTGAATATCACGGTTGCATATTTTGGCTATAAACTTTTCGTATTTAAAACCAGGGGCAACTATTTTGTGGAATGGTTCCGTTGCATCCTGGTGTATGGCAGCGGAATGTTGCCGGGACTGGTGTTATTGCCACTGCTGGTGGAGGGGCTGCATTATGGGTTCCACCTGGAGCGCAGTGCGCCGTACATTGCAGGAGCGCTGGTGATGGGGCTGACCGTTTTCTATACCTTTCTTGGACACAAGCATTTTTCCTTTCGCGTTCCTGACGATGCGTCGCACGATGCTGCCAGCACCGAAATGGAGCCGCCCATCGAGGATGTGGTGGAGGGCGTAATCCCCGAGCCGGCGGTGAATACAACGAACCGCGTTTGAAGTGCTGAGAGAACCCTTACAATTCTGGTATCTGGCTGATGTGGCGGCTGGAGTGCATCCAAATAACGCGAGGCGACGTGAAGACGATCAGCATCATCACCCCCTGTTACAACGAAGAAGACAATGTCGTCGAACTGTATACGCGGGTGCGCAAGGTGATTGCGGCGCTGGGGCGCTACAAGTACGAGCACATCTTTATCGACAACGCTTCTGAGGACAGCACGGTGGCGGTGTTGAAGGGGTTGGCGGCGGCCGATCCGAACGTGAAGATCATTGTGAATGCCCGCAACTTTGGTCATGTACGCAGCCCCATGCACGCCTTCTGGCAAGCGCAGGGAGATGCGGTGGTCGGCATTGTGGCCGACATGCAGGACCCGCCGGAGATGATAGCCGACCTGGTGCAGGGATGGGAGGAAGGCTACTCCATGGTGCTGGCGATCAAGCGAACCAGCGGGGAACATCCGCTGATGTTCTGGGCGCGGAAGAAATATTACGCGCTGGTGAACCGGCTGTCGTCGATTGAAACATTCGAAAACTTTACCGGGTTTGGATTGTATGACCGGCGAGTGGTGGACCTGGTAAAGTCGTTTGCCGATCCGTATCCGTATTTTCGCGGCATGATTGCGGAGATTGGGCTGCCGCACAAGAAGATTTATTACGATCAGCCGGGACGTGCGCATGGCATCACGAAAAACAATTTTTACACGCTGTATGACTACGGCATGCTGGGGATTATCAATCACTCGAAGGTGCCGCTGCGGCTGATGACGTTTACCGGATTTGCGGGCGCGCTGCTCTCGTTCCTGATCGGCATGACGTACCTGGTATACAAGCTGCTTTTCTGGAGAAGCTTTTCAGTCGGAATTGCCCCGGTGGTGATTGGAATGTTTTTTGTCAGCTCGATTCTGCTGGTGTCGATGGGTGTGATGGGGGAATATATTGGGGCGATTCATACGCAGATTCAGCGGAGGCCGTTTGCGGTGGAGCGGGAACGAGTGAACTTTGAGACGCCGCCGCAGTTGCCGTTGGGGGTGGAGCGAGAAACAGTGGTGGAAGGCAATCAGTAGCGCTACCTCCTAAGACCCTCAGGATGTTCGAAAGTCGAAGCGGCACGACAGACTTCGCCGACCGTCGGACGCTGATGTAAAGGAAATCTCCACGATAGGCGATGACAAACATTCTTACCTGCAATAGCCTTGAGCTCGGTTCTCGGGCCGGCGAGTCGAGTGCGCGCAGCACGACGGCGGGTGCGCCGCTTGTGATTGCCGGGCATATTTCGGCGCTGGATGGCCTGCGGGCATTCGCGATCCTCGCGGTGATGTTTCACCATTACGGTGAATACTATCTACTGCGAATTCATCCAAACTCGCTGTTATTGCGCGCAATTGTTGAGAATCTTGGGATGGGGGTGGACCTGTTTTTTGTCCTCTCCGGATTTCTCATCACAGGAATCCTGTTGGACGGGTTGGGGAAGCCATATTTTTTCAAGCGATTTTATTGGCGCAGAGGGCTGAGAATTTGGCCGCTCTATTATTTCTTTCTGGCAGGTGTGCTGCTGGTCCATGGACAGATGTTCAGTCGAATAGGATTGGCCCCGTTCGCGCTTTACTATCGAAATTTTCTCGGTCCGGACCACGCTTCTGATATCTACATCGGGCAGTTCTGGAGCTTGTGTGTCGAGGAGCAGTTTTACCTGGTATGGCCAGTGGTTCTTTTCCTTCTTGCAAAACGATGGCGCTTGCCACTGATCATTTTGTTGATCGCCGCTGCTTTCTGTTTCCGAATGTATTTCTCGTCGATTGGGATGAACCCTTACATCATCTACCGGTTGCCGATCTGTCACATGGATGTTTTGTTGGCGGGCGCCAGCCTGGCAGTCTTGACGCGGATGGGAATCGCAGACCGCACTTTTCGCAAGCTATGCTGGATCGCTTTTTTCGGGGGGATTTCTGGTCTGCTGGTCCTGGAAACGTCATTGGTTCCGCAGTTGAATTTCATTCTCTCTGCTCTTTCGATCACAAGCTCAGCATTGATGTTTGGAGGCCTTGTCGGAATCTGTCTCCGAGCTAAGGGAACTGGGCCCCGCGCATTCCTGGGGAGTGACTTTCTGGGAGCGATCAGCAAACGCAGCTATGCCATGTATGTTTTCCACCTGTTGCCGCTCTACGCTTCATTCGTCCTATTGGATCGGGCAAGATCGTTGCCCAATAAATCTGTAGCTGCGTTGGTGTTGATGGTGCTGGTGGGTCTGGTCACCTATGGAATGGCATTGGTTTCGTGGAAGTTTCTGGAAGAGCCTGTTTTGCGGCTGAAGAAGTGGGAGTGGTTTGCCCGCTAAGTTGCAGCCGGCATTACTTTGGTTTGGGGCAAGTTTCAAAAATGCATCGTCATGGGCCGAAGGCGGAGCATGATGGGGTTGGGGAGGAAAGCAGAAGGCTTCGACTGCCCCTGGGAATCGCTGCGTATTTCAGTTGTGGTGACAATGCTTCCTCCCCTGTTCAAAGAGACGCAATCTTCTTCCCGCCCGGCGGAGTTGAGCCACAAACCGGAACTGGATGGACTTCGCGGCGTTGCCTTGCTGGCCGTGATGCTGTGCCATGGCGCACCTTACATTGAGCGGACAACAGTGCTGTCGAAGTTGTGTGTGTATGCGATGGTTCCTGGCTGGTCCGGGGTTGAGCTTTTCTTTGTGCTGTCGGGGTTCCTGATTACGGGAATTCTGCTGCAATCAAAAACTGCGGAAAATTACTTCTCTTCGTTTTATGCGCGGCGCTTCCTGCGCATTTTTCCTATTTATTACCTAGTGCTGACAGTTGCATTGTTGGCGGCGATGCATGTTTCATGGTGGAATGCGTTACTGCCGGTGGCGGGAAAGACGCGCGCTGCCTATTACTTTTATGCGCAAAACTGGCCGATGTTCTGGCCGCATCATTTGTTTTTGAAGACGAATGCCTTCGGACATTTCTGGAGCTTGGCGGTGGAAGAGCAGTTTTACATTGTATGGCCGCTGGTGATATGGCTGCTTCCGGAAAACGCCATCCTGACGCTGTGCACGGTGGGGCTGATAGTGGCGCTGCCGTTGCGGGTGCTGATGGTGCACAGGTTTGCCTATGACTTTACCGCGATGGCGCTGACCACGAGCCGCGTGGATGGACTGCTGGTGGGCGTGATCCTGGCCATTCTCTTGCGGCGGGGGCAAATTCCGCGACGATGGATTTATCTATGCATGGGCGTGGGCGGGGGAATCATCGGATTTATCGCCGTGTTTCATCACACGGAGTTGATTGGGACATACCTGTACATGCCGACCATCGGCATCACAGGATTCGCATTGCTGTCGGGCGGATTGCTGGCGCTGTCGCAGCACCGCATCGTGTGGCTGCGACACATTCTGGAGGCGCGATGGCTGCGAATCGTGGGGAAATACAGCTACGGCATGTACATCTATCACATTCCTGTGTACCTGATCTGCGCGCATTTTCTGGCTGCGCGGCTGGGAGTCGCATTGCCGATACCGCTGCGATGGGCGCTACTGTACATAGGATTTTTGATCGCGGTTACGTTCCTGGTGGCGAAGGCGAGTTACGATCTATTCGAGTCAAAGATTCTGGCGCTGAAAGTTCACTTCAAGCCGCGATATGAGGCGATCGCGCTAAAGGCTGCTCGCGTCACCGGAAGCGGAGAAGTTTTCGACAGTCTGGCCATACGCGTCAAGCTGAGCTAAGCATTTTTGGCGGGCATTCTCTCCGGCGTTAACGCTGCCGTACCAATCGAGGGTGAGGTCGAGGGCCTGCGATAAGGAGAGCACCGGCTGCCAGCCGAGATGCTGCGAGGCCTTGGTCCAGTCGAGCGTGAGCATGTTGGCTTCGTGCGGGTGAATGCCGCTATCGATTTGCCAGCGTGGCGCGGGGGACGAGGCTGGAGCGGCCCACTGCGCAGCGATGTACTCCACAATCCACTCAACCGGCTTGGCATCGTGATAGTGGGGGCCGAAGTTCCATCCACCGGAAAACTGCGGACCGTGATGATAGAGGTGCTCGGCGAGCGTCATGTAGCCGCGCAAAGGCTCCAGCACATGCTGCCAGGGGCGGGTCGCGTTGGGATTGCGGATGCGAAGAGTCTCGCCGGAAGAGAAAGCGCGAACGATGTCGACGATGAGGCGATCGGAGGCCCAGTCGCCGCCGCCGATGACGTTGCCGGCGCGGGCTGAGGCGATGGCAACTTTGTGCTGCGCGTATTTCTCCGGCGAGAAAAACGAACTTCTGTAGGCGCTGGTGACAAATTCCGCACAGGCCTTGCTGTTGCTGTAGGGATCGTGGCCGCCGAGCGGATCGTTCTCGCGGTAGGCCCAGACCCATTCCTGATTCTCATAGCATTTGTCGGTGGTGATGATGACAACGGCTCGCACCGAGCCGCAGGCGCGCACGGCTTCCAGCAGGCGCGCGGTGCCGAGGACGTTGGTTTCGTATGTGCGGATGGGATCCTGATAGGAGGCGCGGACAAGGGATTGCGCGGCGAGGTGGAAAACAATTTCCGGCTGATGCTGCAGCAGGGCATCCTGTAGATGATCGAGCTCGCCCAGGTCGCCGATGACGGAGGTCATTCCACGAGCGACGTCGGCGACGGTGAACATGCTGGGTGAGGTATGTGGCGCGAGCGCATAGCCCATCAGGTCGGCGCCGAGCTGCTGCAGCCATAGCGACATCCAGCTGCCTTTAAAACCGGTGTGCCCGGTGAGGAAAACTTTGCGACTCTTCCAGAATGAGTTCACCATATTTTCCAGGGCGCTGAACCTGTGTCCCACAGATCTTCAAGAAATTTGCGATCGTGCAGCGTGTCCATTGGTTGCCAGAAGCCATGATGCTTGTAGGCGGAGACCTGGCGTTCGCGGCTGAGTGTTTCGAGCGGATCGCGCTCCCAAATGGTCGAGTCGCCAGGAATATAAGGAGCCACCTTGGGCGAGAGAACGAAGAAGCCACCGCTGACCCAGCGACCATCGCCTTTGGGCTTCTCTGAAAAGGAGGTGACGTCGGCATTGTCCGCGATTTCGAGAGCGCCGAATTTTCCGACGGATTGTGTTGCGGTGAGCGTGACGAGGGTGTTGCGACTGCGATGGAACGTTAGCAACTCGTCGATGTTGATGTCGGCGAGGCCGTCGCCGTAGGTGAAGCAGAAGGTCTCATCTTTGTCGACGTATTTGAGCGCGCGTTTCAAGCGGCCGCCGGTCATGGTTGCGGCGCCGGTGTCGATGAGGGTGACGCGCCAGGGCTCGCAGTCGGCGCTGTGGGTTTCAATTTTGTTTTGCTGCAGGTCGATGGTGACGTCGGCGGAGTGCAGAAAATAATTCGCAAAAAACTCCTTGATCATGTAGCCCTTGTAACCGAGGCAGACGATGAAGTCGTTAATGCCGTAGTGCGAATAAATTTTCATGATGTGCCAGAGGATGGGGCGGCCGCCAATCTCCACCATGGGTTTCGGGCGGGCGGACGTTTCCTCCGCCAACCGGCTGCCAAGTCCACCTGCGAGGATGATCGCCTTCATATCAATTCTTCAATGCCTCCATGCAAGTGCATGTCAATGTTGTCGTGGGCGAATTGCCATGCGGGTGCAGGCTCATAGGAATCGATTCGATTGAGGTACAGTTTACGATATATCTTTAAGAGCGTGTTTTAAGTCGAGTACTTCCAGCGTCATTGCCGGGAGCCAACCGACTCGCCGTCGCCGCTGGGTGCGAGTTGTACAGAATTGAGTGAACATTATCCAGCCGCCGGCGGCGATGCTGCAACGTGAGAGCCGCGGGGCGGATCCTGAGTTCTGCAGCGAAGCCGAGGATGAGGGACACTGTTTGACCCACAACTATACGGTTCACGATGTTGTTTCGACGGCCGCAATTGTTCCAATTTTTGCCATTTTCTTCTTTTTCCCAGGATACTGTTTTGGCTGGCTCACCGACCTGCTGCAGTTTCGATCCAGCTCGACCGCTAGAAAAATTCTTTTAAGCCTTCCGCTGTCGCTTGTCATTTCCACTATCGCGACTAACTTAGTCGGAAGATATTTGAATTCCACACTGATTCTTTGGGCGTTTTGCATTGTGGCAGCTGGGACACTGTTGCAGTGGGGCTATACCTGGGTGCGCCGCGACAGGAAGGCGTGGGGAGTGATCGCGACATCCACGAAGATCGCTTGTGGGCTCGCGATTCTGTGGGCATTCGTGGTGATTGTGTCTTTGGCCGATATTCAGATTGGAGCGCGACTCTATCCCAGTACCGCGCTGTGGGACCATGCGGTGCGGATCGCTTTTCTGCACTCCGCGATGCGGACCGGGCCGCCGATTCGGAATCCATTTTCATATCTGGGGTCGGCTCCGATCGCTCGCTACTATTACTTCTGGTATGTCCTGTGCAGTTATCCCGCCAGGTTGACGCACATCGACCCGCGTTGCGTGCTCTATGGCAGTTCGGTGTGGAGCGGCTTCCTGCTGGCTGCGGTGATTCCGCTCTACCTTCGGGATTTTCTGGGTGTGCGAGAGAATCTGCGGAGGAAGTCGGTCATAGGACTGACGCTGATCGCGGTTACCGGCCTGGACATCCTGCCGACTATATATGAGGTTTTTCGAGCGCACAGGATCACTCCGGACATGGAGTGGTGGGACCCGGTGCAGATCACATCGTGGATGGATGCCCTGATCTGGGTTCCCCATCATGTGATGGCGCTGGTGGCATGCCTGACGGGCTTTCTTGCGCTATGGAGTGTGCGAACGGCTGGAGATGTTTCGTGCTCCGGGACGCGGCGGTTGCTGGCCGGCATTTTCGCGGGATTCGCGTTTGCGGCGGCGGCGGGATTATCAGTGTATGTGACGTTCGCGTTCGCGATATTCCTGCTGGTCTGGGGATTTCGGCTTCTGGCCAAGCGGTTCTATCAGGATTTTTTTCTATACCTTGGGACGGCGTGTTGCACGATCCTCTTCTCTCTCCCCTATCTGCATGATCTGTTAGCACACTCCACAACTGGGAAGGGAGTTGGGGCCGTGGCCGCAGGCGCGACGGCGACGGCAGTCAGTGTGGGGCCGTTTGCGCTGGGATTGCGCGTGCTTCCTAATTTCCTGAGCGCGCCGGACTTTTTGAAGGTGCGAGGATTTTTGCATCCGGAACTGCTGACTCCATTTGGAGTTGTGGTGGTTTACATGCTGGAGTTCGGAGTTTTCTGTGTGATCGCCTGGTCCCGTTTTCGTCGGGACGCGAAAAATAAATTGCGGTTGGAAGAATCAGAGATTGCCTCGTGGATCATGCTGGCGGTGGGCATGTTCGTGATCACATTCGTACGGTCTGCCGTCATCACGAACAACGATCTGGCGTTTCGCAGCGCGATGATCGTGCAATTTGTATTGTTGCTATGGGCGGCAGAATTTTTTGATGACTGGTTTTTCCTGCCGCATCGCGATCGAATGACCCAGGGCAGGTTGATGCGATTTGTGGTTCACTCCACATTGATTCTTGGAGTTGTTGCGGCGGTATACAGCCTGACGATCTTGCGGACGTACGCATTTTTGGATGACAGGGGCATGATTGCGTATCCCGCTGACTGGTTTCCCCCACCCGGCGAGGTTGGGGTTGGCATGATGAATATCCGGCGCGCCTACGATCAGCTGGACACGATGCTTCCTGGGCAAACGATCGCGCAATACAACCCGATGCGCGAAGATTATTTGCCGCTGCTCGAATACGACAGGTTTCAATCGGCAGATGCGTTTCCAGACTGTGGCACCGAATTTGGCGGGGATGTCGGGAAATGTCCTCCAGTGCAGCATGCAATTGCGAATCTGTTCAATGAACCCGGCGAGGCGAACATTCGTGAGCTGTGTTCGCGATTGTCGATTGACGTACTGGTGGCGCGCAAGACCGATGCCGCGTGGCAAGACACGAAGAGCTGGGTTTGGACAAACTCGCCGATTATTGCGAATTCCTACATTCGCGCATTTCGCTGCAAGTAGAGAAAACACATCATGCGCCACGTATGACGTTTATGCGTGGACGGGCTGCTTCTTTCGATTGGCGAAGGCGGTGATGGTGTCGATGGTGTAGTTGAGCATGGCGTCGTTCAGGCCGGGGTAGAGGCCGATCCAGAAAACATTGCGCATGACGAAGTCGGTGTTTGTCAGGTTGCCGATGACGCGAAAGTCGACGCCCTGGTAGGCGGGCTGGCGGGTCAGATTGCCGCCGAACAGCAGGCGGGTGGCGATCTTGTTGGACTCCAGTTCACGAATCAGCGCATTGCGATCGAAGGGCGCTTTCTGGCGAGGCGTATCCGGGCGCACGCCGATAGGAAATCCAAACCAGCTGGGCTCGGCATCGGGAGTGCTTTCGGGTAGCAGGAGACGATCTTCAAGCGGCTTGAGTCCGTCATACAAAGCCTGAAAATTCTTGCGGCGGGCGGCGATGAAACCCGGAAGTTTCGCCAGTTGAGAGAGGCCGATGGCGGCCTGCATGTCGGTCATCTTCAAGTTGTAGCCGATGTGGGAGTAGGTGTATTTGTGATCGTAGCCGCAGGGCAGATCGCCCAGCTGCCAATCGAATCGCTTGCCGCAGGTATTGTCTTTGCCGGGCTCGCACCAACAGTCGCGGCCCCAGTCGCGAAAGGATTCGACCAACGTTTTCAGCAGCGGTGTGTTGGTGACGACTGCGCCGCCTTCGCCCATGGTGATGTGGTGGGCGGGGTAAAAACTGACGGTGGCAAGGTCGCCGAAGGTTCCCACCTTTTTCCCTTTGAAGGTCGCTCCCAGGGCGTCGCAACTATCTTCAATCAGCCAAAGATTGTGCTGCTTCGCGAAATTGGAAACGCGATCGAGATCGAAGGGATTGCCGAGGGTGTGGGCAATCATGATGGCGCGAGTGCGGTCGCTGAGGGCAGCGTCGAGCTGTGATGCATCGGCCTGATAGTTGGGAACGGTGATGTCGATGAAGACCGGCACGCAACGATTCTGAATGATGGGATTGACGGTGGTGGGAAATCCCGCAGCCACGGTGATGACTTCATCGCCGGGGCGAATGGCACGATCGAGAAGTTTGGGTGACGTGAGCGCGGAGAACGCGAGCAGGTTGGCGGAGGAGCCGGAATTGACAAGGGTGGCGCCGCGGACATCGAGATAGCGAGCAAACTGGCGTTCGAATTGAGCTGCAAATCGGCCGGTGGTCAGCCAGCAGTCGAGCGAAGCGTCGATCAGGTTGCGCAGGTCGGCAGAGTCCAGAACTTTTCCGGCAACAGGAACGGCAGACTGGCCCGGGAAGAAGGGCTGCGCTCGAAACTCCTCATCGAAATATTCTTCCGCGAGTTGGAGGATCTGTTCTCGAAGTTCGCGGCTGCGTTCGCTCATGTGTCTATCGTAATGCAGCCGGCAGGTCTGGAGTAGCCAGGTGGATTCAGTGGCCGGTGGTGGCAGTCATTCTTTGTTGATAGAGAAATCGAAGTGGGATGGTGCGCCTATCGGCGAGGTTGCACCGCGCGCGGAAAGCGACATTGCAGTCACAAAACCGTATGTGGCCGGTGGAGCTGGGTGACAGCAACCTGCAGCAGCACGGGGCTATCCGAGTACATTAGCTCGATAAGTTGGCATGGATGCCAGGATGGACGGCGTTTCAGTCAGTTTGTTGTGCACGAGGATAAGGAGGAAACAAACGTGACGATCAAACGATCTCTCATGGTATTTGCAGCGGCCTGCGCTATGTCTGGAGTAGCAGCGATGGGCCAGGTGGGCGGCACCGCCGGCGGCGGCGCGACAGGCGGCGGTCAGGCGCAGCAGGGAACTGGAAGCGCGGGCAGCACCCAGGGTAATGGCTCTCAGAATGGCCAGGCCCCCGGCAACGGTAGTCAGGACCAGATGGGAAACAGCCAAAACGGAAGCGGTACGACTGATAATGGCAACAGCGCCAATCAAGGAAACAAGAACGAAACCAATCCCAACGGAACCATGGGGGATGGGACAACCGGCAACAGTGGAAACGGAACGACTCCAAGCCCCAACACTGCCAATCCGGATAATGGCGCGGGCAACACCACAAGTCCGAATACCACATCCCCGAATACCACAAGCCCGGATACCACGCCCCCCGATAACGGAAGCGGCACCACGGGTACAGGCAGCACCACAAGCCCTGGCACTGGAAGCGGTACCACCGGGACTACGGGTTCGGGAAGCGGGTCGAGCTCAGGAAGCATGGGAGGCGGCTCCACTGGTTCGGGCAGCACAGGTAGTGGAACTTCCCATTGATCGAAAGCCTCTCAGGCGCTGTCTGGAATAGCCGGATCGAGGCAACATACCTAATAGACGACTGGATGTGGGCGCGTTTCTGATGGAAGGACGCGCCCACTTTTTTTAATTGCAATGGACTTGTTGCGCGGCGATTCAGGTGGCGAACAGGATAGACCCGAGGAGAATCACCAGCACCAGGCTGCTGACCACGACATACATTCGATCGCGCTCTAACCCAAAGGCGACGACCAGGAAAGCTACGCGGGCGACGGGAGTAGCAATCAGCAGCAACACTCCCAGCTGGATGATCGACAGCGGGTAGCCAAGGAAGGCGTGCGGCACCACCTGGTACACGGAGCGGAGCGGTGCGTTAACGGAATGAAAGACTTGATAGTCGGAAATCGCTGTACCCTGGTGTGCCAGATAGAGGACCAGACCGATCAGGGTAACGAAGCAGGAGAGCAGTACCCCGGTGCGAAGCACCTGACCAATCAAGGTTTCGACCTGCTTGTCATACAGAACGCGCATAGTTATATCTTTCCCGCGATGCCGTTA
>JAZKAG010000200.1:794-2848 GCA_040389265.1 Acidobacteriota bacterium | reverse complement strand
GGAGAAGACGAGGCGGAGCGACTTCACATTGGTTTTGACCAGCAGGCGGGCGCCGATGAGCGAGCCGACCAGCACTCCAATCATGACGGGAGCGGCGAGCGAAGGATCGATGTAGCCGCGGCGCAGATAAATGCCGGCGCTAGCAGCGGCGGTGACACCGATCATGAAATTGCTGGTGGTGGTGGAAACCTTGAAGGGAATCCGCATGATGTGGTCCATAGCCAGGACTTTGACAGCACCTGAGCCGATGCCGAGCAGGCCGGAAAGGACGCCAGCGCCGACCATGGTTCCGAAGCCGCCGGAGATATTCTTAACCGCGTAAGACTCTTCTTTGCCGTCCGGACCGGGGAAGGTACCGCTCATCTTAAGGCGTTCAGACCATCGATTGGGAGCGACCACGGCGTCGTCATGTTTGCGAGACGAAATGTAAACCGAGTAAAGCAGCACCAGACCAAATACAATGGCAATACCGCGAGTTGGAGTTCGAGTTGCGAGGAAGGCACCGCCGACCGCGCCCAGGGTGGTCGCTACTTCGAGAAACATGCCAATGCGGATGTTGGAATAGCCCTCGCGCACGTAAGCGGCGGCTGAGCCAGAAGATGTGGCGATGACGGAAATCAGCGAAGCGCCGATGGCGTAGTGGATATCCACCTTAAACAGCAATACCAGCATGGGGACCAGCACCACGCCGCCGCCCAGGCCGGTGAGGGAGCCGAGCAAGCCGGCCAGGAGCGAGCCGCCCAGGGTGAATAGAGAGAAATCTAGCTGATTCATGAGCAAACTCGATTATTTCTCTAAGCCGATGAAAATGGCGAGTTCCCAATGAGATGCTACCAACTTTGTATGAGAAAAACGTGTACATTGGGAGACTATTCTTTGGTGTGTACGTCTATATAAATTCCTTTGGCGTTTTCGCACGATACCCATAGAATCGCGGTATTTGATCACCAAATCATCCGAAAGTGACTTTTGCCCCGCAGGTACACCGATGATGGAACCGAAGTACGGTCGACGTATGTCCTCCAAACTGCAGCAGATGAACATTTCCTTGGTTACGAATTCGATGATGGTGCTGTTGCTGGCCGCATATTTATTGCCCCAGGCAGGCGCATTGACGATATTGCCGAGCCGCATCCACGGACCGATTCAGTCCGCGCAGGTACAGGTGATGAAGGGCACGGTATCTCCCCGGGTGGCGAAGGCGCGGGACGAAGGCCGGATGTCGGCCTCAATGCCGATCGAAAACATGTGGCTGGTGTTTGGGCTATCTGCTGGGCAGCAAGCGGACCTGAAGAATCTATTGCAGCAACAGCAAACGCCGGGATCGCCGATGTATCACCATTGGCTGAAGCCGGGTGAATTTGCGGCGCGTTATGGAGTGAGCCAGCAGGACCTAGCGACGGTGGCGGCGTGGCTGCGCTCGCAGGGCTTTATTGTGACCTCAATTCCAGCCAGCCATGACCGCATCGTTTTCAGCGGGACGGCAGCGCGGGTGAATGCTGTCTTCCAGACGGAAATGCATCGGTACATGTTTCACGGAAAACAGCACTGGGCGAACTCGGGCGACATCAGCCTGCCGCAGGCAATTGCGGGCATGGCCCTGGGAGTGCGGCATCTGAACACATTTCGACCTGAGCCGCACGTGAGCAAGCGACTGATGCACGAAGCGGCGCACAGTGGGGCCACGGGAGTGGCACCGAAATACACTTTGTGCGCTTCGAATGCGAATCCGTGTCCCGCAGGCGACGAGTACAACTTTATTTCGCCGGACGACGCGCAGACTTTGTACGATGTGACCGGTTTGTATAACAGTGGTTTCACGGGAACGGATCAGACGCTGGCGATTGTGGGTCAGACCGACATTCTGCAGCACAAAAGCGACATTACCAATTTCCGAAAGTTGAGCGGGCTGAATGCAGCAAACTTGCCGACCCAGGTACTGGTACCGAATACCGGAACAGCCACCGCATACCCGGGCGATCTGGAAGAGGCAGATATTGACGTGGAATGGTCGGGCGCAATTGCGAAGGACGCGAACATTCTGTACGTCACGG
>JAZKAG010000200.1:0-784 GCA_040389265.1 Acidobacteriota bacterium | reverse complement strand
CTGGGCATCGTCACGCCGCTGATCAACAGCACGAAATTTGTTCCGGCAATCAGCATCAGTTATGGAGCGTGCGAAGCGGGATTCGCGGGGAGCAGCGCGATACAAGTGCTGGAGCAGAGCTTTGAGAAGGCGAATTCGCAGGGACAAACTATTTTTGCAGCCTCAGGGGACAGCGGCTCCGCAGATTGCGATGCCGGCGACAGGAGCAGTGGAGCGCCGTTGGCCGCCTCCTTAGGTTTGGCTGTCGATTATCCGCCGAGCAGTTCGTATGTAACCGCGGTGGGAGGAACATCGATTGACGGGGATATCGGCGACCAATCGAAGTACTGGAACACCGGCAATACCTCCAGCAATGGGTCCGCGATCAGCTACATTCCGGAGACTACGTGGAATAACACGCCTGACATCGCCGGACTGAACAACAGTGGTTCGCTGAGTGCGAGCGGCGGCGGCGCCAGTAACTGCGTGACGACCACGGGAAGTTCGCCAAACTTCAAATGTACGGGAGGGTTTGCCAAGCCATCGTGGCAAGTTGGCAGTGGCGTGCCGAGCGATGGGAAGCGCGATGTGCCGGATGTTTCGCTGGCCGCGGATCCCAATCACGATGGATACGTCTTGTGCACGCAAGAGGTCAACTCCGCCGGGACTGGATTTACGGGAAGCAGTTGCGCCTATCCGGTTACAGGCAGCGAAGTACCGTACTTCGATACGTCAGGCAACGGCTACCTTTATGGAGGTACCTCGATTGCAGCGCCGCAATGGGCCGCGATTCTTACGCTGATGA
>JAZKAG010000199.1:19085-27226 GCA_040389265.1 Acidobacteriota bacterium | reverse complement strand
AGAATTTGGGCGACTGGTCGAGCTTCCGGCTGCGTTGTGATGCCCGTGAGCGCCAGACGTCATACCCTGAGATGCAGCCAGTACACCTGCGCTGGCAGCCCTGGCCGGAGACCCGCCAACGAAATCGCCGCCCGCCGGATTCTGCATGGGGTGAGCCTTCTCGGCATTCCAGGCTTTGATTGCAGTCTCGAGACAGTCCTTCGACAATGCGTCGTCATAGCCTTTCAGCACATCGGATGCCGCAGCGAGTGCCGCGATCGCGTTCCACTCAAAGTAGGGGTTGTCGGTGGTGAAGATCCAGCGGTCGTCCGGCTTGCCGGAATAGTCACCTTTCACTTCGTTCGGGCCCAGCCTCGGGTCATAGATACGGCCATCCGTCTTCGACGCGCCGTCGCCCACCTGCGTGTATTGGCGCAGATCTGGCTCGTGTGTGCCGCGGATCGCGTGGCCGATATTGTGATACTGCGCCAGAATGTAGAGTGCGCCGTGCTTGACCTGCTCCACCGTATCCGGCACGCCATTCGGACGATGCATCTCAACCTGGCGCATGGTTTCGTTGACCGTAAGCTCGTCGTACTTCAGGTTGAACTCTCGATACGCCAGAGCCAGACTCTGAATCACGCTCAGTTGCGCTGGCTCCTCCAGGTCGAAGTCGCCGGCATCGTACCAGCCGCCCACGTTCATGCCGGGAATGTGATCGCCGCCTTTGTACTTCCCGTCCGTCGCGGTCGCCTGATACCAGCCGTCGAATTGCTCACCCACGACGGGCGCCATGCGGCCATCATCCAGATGCGAAGCGCCGTGCCACATCCGGTAGGCTTCGCGAACAGAAACGTGATCCATCTGCTCCGCAAGGTGATGGTCCAGGCTGTCCTGCCAAACGTGAGAGTAGACGTCGCTGGAAATGGGGAACGGCGCAGTGCGCTGACCTGCGTACTCGATGACGTAGAGGCCGGGGTCGTTCACCGCGCTGAAATCGAATTTTGAATAGACATAACGCAACCACGGCGTTGAAGGTGTGACCGGCCCTTCGAATACCAGCTTGTACGATCCATCCTCCATCAGGCGCAGCACTTTTGCCGTTTTCGGTGCGTTGTACCTGGGGTCGAGTTCGAGCACCGCCACCTTGGAGAATCCCGCCGCATACCCTACCTGGCTGTGAGCGATCATGGGCGGCCGGGTCCAATTTGGAATCACGTCCGGCCGGATGTGCCACACGATGGCGCCGGTCGTCTTGCCTGAAGGGATCAGCGAACGCAACACAAACCAGCCGTTCTGGGCTCGATCGCGTCCATCGAACAGCATCAGGTCGGCCGTATCTGACTTGACGGTGACCCGCGCCAACGCGTCGTCAACGCCGAGGGTAATGCTCTTCCCCGTGGCGAAGGGCAGCGGCTGAGTGTACCCTTTGGCCTTGTCCCAGTCCTCCAGGTAATACGCTTTCTTCGGTTCGTCCGGCAGCGGCAACACCTTGATCATGGGATCGTCGGGCGTTCGCGGGAAGATGCCCGCTTTGCTTCCGTCCACCAGGTAAGCCTTGCCCATGTAGATCGACGGCAGGAATTCCAGGTTGAAGCCCGCGCGCCCAACCAATTTCTGCGGCAGCGGCTTGTCGAGGTTGACGCTGACCTTCACGCCGCCAGGCTCCGCTGTAACTTCCAGGGTGTAGCTAAGATCGAAAGTCGGAAAAGCAAGATCCGCGGTAAGCCGGTTGTTCGCCTTGTCGGCATGACGCCCTTTGAGCGTCGCCACAAGGTCCCACTGCTCAGGCGTTGGCATCAGGCGCACATCGCCATTGGTCGCGATGCGCTGGCCGTGGAGAATCATCTCCATGGCTGCGTTCTTCTGGTCGACAAAAACGGGATGGTAGGTGCTGTCGTACAGAAAAACGCTGAAACCTTGAGTATCGAGGTAGCCCTTGTCGTTCACCCTCATAGCAAAATTGGAGGCGAACAGGGTTGTACCGGAGGTCAGGGCCAGAAGGAGACACACTCTAATTCGCGTGAGCATAGATGGGAATCGAACTGCTCCTTTACCTCAACCTACCATGGCGTGCACGCCGGGCCCGCGCAGGTTGTTTGCCTGCGGAGCGTTCATGGTCACAGGAGAGGGTTCTTCGCTTACTGAAATCTGCTGCGAAATAGTTTCATTCGCTCGACCTTGCCGCGGAATAAGCCTGATCTCCCGCGAAGTGACGCTTTCGAGCCTTCTGCGTACCAGGGTCGACCCAGAGATATCTACCTGAGCCACGGAAGGTTTAAGGGTTTCCAGAGATCGGTTGGCCACGCCACCCGCCACCCAGCGCTCGATAGAGTTGGACCGAAGAGTTGAGTTCGTCATACTCCGCCTGTGCCAGGGCGAGTTTGGCTGCCAGGCTGGTTCTTTCCGTCTCGATCACCTCAAGGTAATTGGCAACGCCGCCCTTATACCGGGCTCGAGAAAGAAAGGCTGCGTCCTGGGCGATCTCCACCTGATGCTTCTGTTCGAGCAGAAGTTCCTGCGCTTTTTGGCGGGCAATCAGAGCGTCGGAAACTTGCTGAAATGCGCCCAGAACTGTTGCTTTGTACGCATGGAGTTCTGCCTGTTCGGCAGAGGTCGCTTCATGCTCTCTTGCCTGGATGCGTCCCGCGGTGAAGATGGGAAGGTCGATCGTCGGCTGCACCAGCCAGGAGGTAGCGTTCGGAGACAGAAAATTGCTGACCGCGGAACTCTCCGTGCCGACCGAAGACGTGAGGCCAATATTTGGAAACAGATCGGCGCGTACAACGCCAATATCTGCATTGGCGGCTCGCAGATTCTCCTCCGCCTGGCGGATATCCGGCCGTCGTTCCAGAAGCTGCGAAGGCAATCCGGCAGGTATGGCAGGAATGTTCTGCGCGGCCAGCGGCAATCCGCGTGAAATCGGGCCCGGGTTTTCACCCAGGAGAAGGCGAAGCTGATTTTCCATCAGCGGAATCTCTTGTTCCAGATTTGTAATGGCTCGCTTTGCCTCCGTCACAAGCGTTTGTGCCTGGCGGACATCGAGCAACGAGGCCACACCGCCCTTTTCTCGCGCTTCCGTCAGGGTCAGGGACTGCTGACGGAGTGCCAGGCTCTGCTGTGCGGTTTTCAACTCCGCGTCGAACGCTCGCAATTGGAAATAATCGCTGGCAACGGCTGAAATCAAGCTGATCCGCACCGCTTGTTGCGCCGCCTCCGTGGCCAGAAAACGGGCACGCGCCGCCTCCCGCATGCGGCGATATTTTCCCCAGAAGTCGAATTCCCAGCCCAGATTCAGCGCACCGAAAGTCGCACTGCCTTCTGGATTACCGTTCACCTTATCGCCAGGCAGACCCTCCTGAGACAGCCTTTGGTCGGCAAAGCCGGCTTGCCCCTGCAAATCCGGATATTGTTGGCGGCTTGCCAACTCGAACTCGGCCCGAGCCTGCTCAATCCTTGCTGCGCCGACAGCAACGTCCTGGTTGTTTTTAAGTGCCGTCAACACCAGGCGCTGCAATGTGGGATCCTTGAAAGTCTCTGGCCACGCGGGCTCCGTCGTCGATTCGGTGTGTATGTCGGGGTGTAGAGTGGGCGCACCGCGATAGGCTGCCGGAGTATTTACAACGGGCTTTTTATAGTTGGGTCCGACAGTGCAGCCGGTTAGAAGCACAGATCCAGAGAGCAGCGAAGTTGCCGCAACGCGAAGGGGGAAACCAGCTGTCATCCGTGCAGCTCCGCCGGCTGTGCCTCTGCTTGCTGACGACTTTCCTTTCGGGAAATCGAGTTCATAATGGCGAGGAAGAAAATAGGCACAAAGAAGACCACAAGTATTGTTGTGGTGAGCATGCCGCCCAACACCGCCGTACCCAGCGCATGTCGGCTGTTGGAGCCGGCGCCGCTGGCAATCACCAACGGCAGCATGCCGAAGATGAAGGCCAGTGAAGTCATCACAATCGGTCGCAGTCGTAGTCGCGAGGCCTGCAACGTGGCCTGCAGCGGAGAAACACCGTTGCGAATTTGCTGCGACGCAAATTCCACAATCAGTACGGCATTTTTTGCTGTCAACCCAACCAGGGTAACGGCCCCGATCTGCACATAAATGTTGTTGTCGATGCCGCGCATCCAGATGGCGAGAAATGCTCCCAGTGCGCCGGTCGGCACCGCCAGGATGACCGACCATGGCACGATCCAGCTCTCAAACTGCGCCGCCAGGATCAAGAAGGCAAAGATCAGCGACAGACCAAAGATGATGCCCGATGTGCCCCCCGATTTTTGCTGCTGGTAAGCAATCCCCGACCACTGATACGCATAGCCATGGGGAAGGCCTAACGCCAAATGCTCCATCGCGGCCAATGCCTGGCCGGAGCTGTGGTCGGGCGAATTCTCACCACTGATTTCCACGGAGCGATAGAGGTTGAACCGCTGCACAATGTTTGGGCCCAGGGAAGGAGTAACGTCGACCAGATTTGAAAGCGGAATCATCTGATCTTTGCTGCCCGAATTGCTGGTTCGCACATACACGTTGCGAATATCTTCAGGATCGGAGCGATACTGCGGCTCTGCCTGAACAACGGTCTTGTAAATGCGGCCGAAGCGGGTGAAGTTATTCACCGTGATGCCGCCGAGAAACATCTGCAAACTGTCGACGATGCTGGAGATGGGCACGCCAAGCACATTGGCCTTATCGCGATCGATATGGATGCTGACTTGCGGTACCTGCGTCTTGACGCTGTCAAATACATCGGAGAGAGCTGGATTGGAGCGGGCTTTTAAAGAGAACTTTCTGGCGACTTCCGCCAACTCGTCAATACTGTGTCCGGAGCGATCCTGCAACTGGAATGTAAAGCCGCCGGATTCACCCAGACCGGGCACGGCGGCTGGCGGCAGCGGTGTCGCTTCGGCGTCGGCCAGTCCCCGCAGCGCGTTCTGGGCGCGGTCCATAAGCGAATTCACGTCGAGGCCGGGTGCGGTACGTTCTCGCCATGGCTTCAGATCCACAACCAGGGTGGCGGCATTGGGCTGATTGGAGTCTTCCAGATAGGTATAGCCGCCGAGGGTGTTGACATATTGCACTCCCGGCAGCTTGTCGAGGATCGCTTCAGCCTTCAGCGCCACCTGCTTGGTCCGCAGCAATGAGGTGCCTTCCGGGAGCGTCAGCGCCATGTAGAAATACCCCTGGTCTTCTTGTGGCACGAACCCGGTTGGAAGTGTCCACACCAGTACCAGCACGATTGCGGTGAGAACGACCAGAGCGACCGAAGCAAGGATCCAGCGGCCCACCACGCGCGCCAGCAGGACGTTATAGCCGCGTTCCATCCGTGCGAAGCCGGCATTGAACTTTAGAATGATCCAGGTGAGAGGGTTGCGGCGATTCGGATGGCTATGACGGAGGAACATGCCGCAAAGTGCCGGCGTCAGAGTGAGTGCGACGAGCGAAGACAGCAAGGTACAGGCAGCAAGAGTAATCGCGAACTGGCGATATAGCGAGCCAATCACACCTGGGATGAATGCCATCGGGATAAATACGAAATTCAGGACCAGCACGATAGCAATCAGTGCGCGGCTCACGTCCTGCATCGCTCGTCTTGCAGCTTCGCGGCCGGTGACACCTTCGCTAAGATGTCGCTCGGTGGCCTCCACAACGACGATGGCGTCATCCACCACAAGTCCGACGGCGAGCACCAGGCCGAAGAGCGTGAGCAGGTTGATCGAAAATCCCAGCACCGCATAGACCCCCAGCGTGCCAACCAATGCCACAGGCACGGCCAGCACCGGGATCAGTGTGGCGCGCAGGTTCCCCAGGAACAGATACACCACCACAAACACCAGCCCCAGCGCGATGAGGAAGGTCTTCAGTACTTCTCCGATCGACTCCACAATGAACTGCGTGGAATCCATGGTGATGGCGTACTTTACGCCGGACGGGAAATTTTTTGACAGGCGCTTCATTGTCGCTTTTACTTGGCGAGCCACATGCAACGCGTTGGCGTCGGACAACTGGTACAGCATGATGGAGGTGACGGGCAAGCCATTCAGCGAGGTGAAGGTGCTGTAGTTTCGGGCACCCAGTGCGGCATGGCCAAAATCTCGCAGACGGAGCACAGAGCCATCGGCCGCATGACGCACGATCATGCTGTCATACACGCCTGGCTGAGTGATCTCGTTGTTGGCGACGACGTTGAATTGCAGATTGGTTCCCGCTGGCGAGGGTGGAGAGCCGATCTGTCCGCTCGGAGTCTGTGAATTCTGTGTTTCGACCGCGTTCTTGATGTCTCCAGCCGTTATCCCCAGGGCCGCCATGCGCACCGGATTCACCCACAAGCGCATAGCGAAGTCGTGACCATGCTGGTCGTAATCGCCGATTCCCGGCGTACGGGTAATTGGATCGATCACATGAATCTGCGCATAGTTGCTGAGAAACAGTGAATCGTAGGTGCGATCCGGAGAGAATAAGGAAATGATCATTAGCGTCGTCGGGGTCCGTTTGCCTACGATGATTCCGTTATCGATGACATATCGGGGCAGCGAATCCTGCGACTGCAGCACGCGGTTTTGCACCTCAACTGCGTCGATATCCGGGTCGGAGCCCGGACGAAACGTGCACTCCAGTGAATAGGTGCCATCGTTGGCCGAGCGGGATGCCATGGAAATCAGATTCTTGGCGCCGTTGACGTTTTCCTCAATCGGAATGGCGATCGTTTTTTCGATCATCTCGGCAGGCGCGCCGGGATAGCCGGCTTTCACGTCCACCACTGGCGGGGTGATATTGGGATATTCGTTGATGGGCAGTTTCAGCAGGGACAGCGCACCGGCGATGAAGATGATGGCCGACAAAACGATGGAAAAGACGGGCCTGTCAATGAAGAAATTCGAAATCTTCATTGCTCCACCTTCGCTGGAACAGAGAGGACCTCGACCCTGTCGCCAGGCCGCACCTTTTGCTGGCCCTGCACGATGACACGATCACCGGGGTTCAGTCCGCCGCTGACAACGTAGCTTTCGCCCTGACGCGAGGAAGTCGTAATTGTTCGTTGCCTGACCTTGTAGTCGCGGTCGACCAGCAGAACGCTCTCTGTGCCCTGAATGGTTTGCACTGCGACGACAGGCACCAGCAGCGTATTGGGTTCACGCTCAAGATCGGCACGCACCCGCGCATACTCCCCCGGCCGCAGCACATGGTGTGGATTGGGGAAACGCAGCACGATTGTCAGCGTGTCCGTTTGCTGGTTCAGGGCGCGACTCACATGCATAAATTTTCCGGGAAAGGGAAAACGGCTGCCATCCGCGAGCAGCAACTGATAATTCGCACCGTCGGCGCGTGAGTGTCCGTCGCGAGCTGCAAAATACCTCAGATATTCCGCATCGCCAACCGCGAAACTTACCAGCATGGGATCCGAGGACGAAATGGTTGCCAGTGGCGTAGTGCTGCTGGCACTCACCAAATTGCCGGGATCGACCTTGCGGTCACCAATCACCCCATCGATCGGCGAGTAAATCCGGGTATGCTGCAGATTCAGCTTGGCCTGGCTGACGGCGGCTTTCTGCACCTCCACTTCTGCCTGCGATTGCTTGAGTTGAGCGTTACGGACTTGATGGGCAGCGCGGGCATCGGCCAGGTCCTGGCCCGGTATGGCGTGGATTTTGGCCAGCGGCTCATAGCGATCGACATCCCTGCGGGCCTTTTCCAGTTGAGCCTGGGCTCCAGCCAGGTTCGACATCGCTCGCGCTAAGTTCGCCTGCGCAGATTGCACCGCAATCTGGTAGGGAGCAGGATCGATGGTAAACAGCAGGCTGCCCTTGCGAATTTCTTCACCGTTGCGAAAATGGAAAGCAGTCAATTCGCCTTCAACCCGCGAACGGATCTGCACGGTGTAAAGTGCGCGAACTCGAGCGACGTAGGTGCGGTAGATGGCAACCGTCTGGGGCGCGACAGTCGTGACTCCAACGGTGGCAACGGAAGCGTCTTTATTCTTTGATTGGTGCGAATCGCCGCCGCCGGAGACAAAAATCCCGACACACAAAACGACTAGAAGCAAAGTTGCCGGGGTCGAGTGATCCAGTTTTGATAATCCTGGTCGCCTTTGTGTATATACCGTGCAGATATTCGCCCCGCTGTCGCGGCGGCGCCAGTTGTTCTTGGACAACAAACCTTCTCTCTCTCA
>JAZKAG010000199.1:12110-19075 GCA_040389265.1 Acidobacteriota bacterium | reverse complement strand
CTCTCTCATTATTGGGGGAGATAGCCAGATTTCGGCCTCTTCCTCCGTTCTACCTAAGTGAGATGCGAGATGCAAATCGGGACGCCACAAAGATGAGGAAAACATATTGCGCATTCAGGTTCCGCATGCACAACTCTTAGGGACTGTGATTCGTGAGGTGTACGTCCCATGATCTCGGCCGGATTTCAGCAACCGAAAATTCAGCGAGCGCGGCCAGAAAAGTTCAAAGGCGCAGCGGCTCCTCTGGTTTCTCGCGGTCCGATCTATGAACGATGGTTTGGTCAAACCGCCATGGCGGACTGAATGAGGCTTAGATAATGCTGGGGACTATCTAATCCTGGTTTCTCACTTTCAATTCTGAAAAGATGCTGTAGTCCTGCGGCTTCATAGGCGGCGCGCGCCGAATCATACGCTTGTTCCGCCGCGGCCACAGGTACCGTATTCTTCATCGCGTCCATGGGATAAATGAGCGTCAACGGGCGTCCGGCGATGGCAGTCGCAACCTGTGGAATATCGAAATGCAACAGAACATCCGGAACAAAAACATCGGCGCCATACTTATAGCGGTCCACTAGCGTGAGGGATCGATAGGAAAGAAGGCTCTGTACGGAGATCAGGCTACGAATCCGCGGGTCTAGAGCCGCTGCGTAGAGACACCACAACCCGCCCATGCCTTTGCCGATCACGTGCATATTTTTCGCGTCGGCGCCCGGCCGGCCCATCACGTAATCGACGCTCCGTACGACATCCTGCACACGCATCCCCAGCAGCGACTGATCTATAAACCAGGCCATGTATGCCATGCCAGTTTCGAGATCGAATAGCTGACCGAATTCGCTGCAAGAGTCCGACGCGGGATGAGTTGGCCGGGTCGCGCCTATGCCGCGGACCTCTACGGCCACGACAAGATTCCCTTCTCGCGCCAAGGTGTCGAGCACGCTATGCGTCAGCCCCGATCCTTCCTCCCCTTCGAATTCCATCCCGTCCGGTTCGATGCCTTGATCGCTGACGTAGAGAATGGTGGGCAGAACACGGGGCTTATCATCTGGCACATAGATCCACGCAGGAATGTAAATACCAGGTTCAGAAAGAAATTGAATTTTGTCGATGCGATAACCCTCGCGGGGAGTGGTGACGATGTGCCGCACCTCCAGAGGCTGCTCCGATTTCTGGTAGTGCAAGTGCTTGCGAATTTCCTCGCCGATTTCGTTCTGATATTTTTCGCGCTCGACAGATGTTTTTGGTGCCCGGCGGGCCGGAGGAAGTTTCGCCTGCTTTTGCGCAATCAGTGAGTACACCGTTTGTCCCTTACCCGAGTAGCGAATTGAACCATCCGGCGTGCAATACAGGCTTTCGGGAGGTTCGGTTGCAAAAACTGGTTCGCTTGAGGGCCCTTTGCGGTTGTAGAACCAGCGGCTGAACCAGTCGGCTGTCGCCAGTCTCAACTTGGGGGTCCACGCATGCGGATCATCCGATGGGACCGTGGCGAATTTTTCCAATGCACCGAGCTGGCGATAACGATCCTGCACGGCCTGCGCGGCCTTTTGAAACGCCGGAGTATATTGCTCAATTGCGGTAAGAACCGGCCTTGGAGCAATGGCAGTGTGAAGATCAAACTAATCGATGCCGTAGAGCGCCGCAGGAAAAAGGTTCTGCTCGACGTCCGAGGGTCCGATGGGCTCCCATGGCACGACCTTCATCGGCCACCGATTGACCATTCCTCCTTCGAGGATGACGGCGCATCGAATCCTCGGATCGACAATACTGACGAAGGTGGTCATGGATCCTCCTCCGGAGTGTCCCGCGCACCCAATTCGTTTCGGGTCCACCTCTGGGAGCGTAACTAGGTAGTCGACCGCCCTCATGGCGTCCCACACGCGATATTCCGTCAGATTTTCTCCCAGGAGCAATTGCAATTGCCCGGGCATTGAATGCTCGTAGGTCGGAGAGGGCATTTCACTGACGTTTGTTTTCGGATTCCAGAACTGGCGGCGCTCACCTTGTCCGATAGGATCGTACGCCAACACCACAAACCCGCTTTTCACCAGCGTCAGGTAAGCGCTCTGGTATTGAGGCAGCATCCGTGCCAGCGGGTAATGTCCGCAAGGTGAGACGATTGCGGGGAAGGGACCGCTGCCGTTGGTTGGGACGTAGAGGTTCCCTGTCACCCAAAAATCCGGGCGACTCTGAAACATGATGTTCTCCACCCGATAACCATCCCGCTGCATGGTTTTGACGACAATCGGTTCCAGGGGATTCTTCGCGGGAAAGCCGCGCAACATCTGCACCACCTTGTCCCGGACGAATGCATTCCGCGCTTCTACGTCTGCAGTGGTATGAAGAAGAGCGCGCTTTTGATCCCAGGCAGAGGCCAGACTGTTCAGATTTTTCGCCAGATAGGAAATCAACATATCCGGCATCTCTTCCTCATACGAGTGACCAGACTCTAACCCAGGCTTTGCCTGCGCGAATTCCCGCAATGGAAAGAAGCTAGGCGTGAGCAGCAACCCACCAGTCTGGATCACGAACCTTCTTCTATTCATTGAGCCCTCATGCCCCGTGGATGGTTCGGGACTTGTTTCCGAATCCGTATTCGGATGGCTACGACTACCAGTTCACCGTCACTATGCCATAGGTGTTCAGCCTGGGGATCGTAAACACCGCCTGTTGATCCTGCATACGGAAGTTCAACGTACTGCCAGTGTCCGAATCAATCGAGTAGAGGCGTACCGCACTGGCCGATTCCCCTTGCGGCACTGCACACTTTACGTGGACGCTGTTGATGGCTGGCACCTGTCGGTTGTAGTTCACCAGGTGAATCATCCGGCGCCGCTTGTCGATTTGCTCGACCAAATTGGCGGCGACAAAGTCGGGGCCGTCAATCCGCAGGGGTACATCGCCACGAGAACCCCATTCCACTGCGTCCACGAGTTGTTGCCAGTTCCTGGGACGCTTCCAGAATGCCGGGCCAATGTTAAAGTAGGGCTCGGGCGGCGGCATCGGCCCATCGAACTCAAGACCTGGAATATATATCACGCGGCCTTTGCCGACCTCTTTACGGGTGGGCACGCCGGCGACGATCGGTGTTGCTTTTACCTCTTCCTGATAGGGTGCCGCTGCAGGTTGGTTGTCCACCAGACCCTGCAACCCCGGGGTGACTCTTAGCCGGCGCCACTGGTCATAAAGACCTGCCTCCTCCGTTGCGATCAAGCTGCCACCGGCCTCGACATAGCGGCGTATCACGGCGAGCTGCTCGTCGGAAAGGCATTCTGAATCCGGAAGCACGAGAACTTTGCAGGTGGAAGCAGAGATCTGGTTGAGGTGCTCATCAAAAACCAGATGAAATGGAACCCTCGCCTGAATCAAGGTCTGCTCCACCAGAATGGCGCTCAGTCCTGCGCGGGAGTTGTGGTAGGTGATTGACGGGTGGGACCGGAATACCGCCACCGAAGCCAAATCTTTTGTCCCCACGTACAAATCCCGATGGTTCCGATAAAAAGAAATGGAATTCAACATTTCGGGAGAGAGCGGATAATCGCCTGCGTAGGCAATCGTTTGATTGAAAGCCAGACATTCGCCGATGCCGAGTTCGCTGGCGGAGGAGCTCGTCAACGCGACATTGCGATATGTTCGGGCCATTTTATAGCTGCGGATTGTCGTAATCAGCCTGCCGTCGGGCAGGTAATCCGGCGGCCTATCCTCTTCGTCCCAGAAGACCTGGGTATATTTCAGGAGCCGCGAGTGATCGTTCCCGCGGGTCCAGGGATTGTTGTGACCCACAATGCCGCCAAAGTTGATCTCGACAACGACCTCGGGATTTAGAGATCGGATCAGATCGCACATCTGGCCCAGCGCATCCGCCATCGATTGGCAACGGTAATCGATCCACTCCTGGAATACCGGATCGAAAATAATATTCAACTTCTCGGGAGGATTTGACCGGTTCCACAGCGGAGGATTCACGAAGTCGACGTTTTCGAATCCGAATCTCTGCTTTCGCTGCTGCGGCGAATATTTGCTGCGCAGGTATTTGCGAAATCCAGTTTTGCAGCCGTTGCAATGACAGGAGTCGGGCTCCGGACTTAGATCGAAGTTGTCGAAATGGATAAAGTCGGTCTTAACTTCCGACACCGCATAGCGAACGATTTTCTTCAGGTAGTCGATGTATTCCTGATTGGAGAAACAGGGCCGATATCGGAACGATTGTTGAAATCCATACTCGGTCATAATCGGTTGACCCCACTGATCGCACTGGATCCATCCTGTGGCGCGGGGTTCTTCGGCGAAGAACGTCTCGTACATCATCGTGTCCCACTGAACGTAGGTGTCGATTTTCATTCCCAGGCGATGAACGATGGCCGCCGTTCGAACTGTGGCTTCCATATCGGGCTTCTCGGCGGCCATTCCAAAGCCCTTGTACAGATGAGTGTGGAAGACCTCCACACCCTGATCTTTGAGCAGGCGAATCAGCTTCTCACTCTGTTCAAAGTCGTAGTGCTCACGGGCATCGAGGCGCTGACCGCCGCGTCGAACGACAAAGATATACGGTTCATGGTCGCCGCCAGCGTCGATCAGTCCATTTTCGATCCACACGCCTTGCCGCCCGGCTTGCTGGGTCAGATTGGAATCGGATGTAACTGCGGCTTCTGCCGCCGATCCATAGAGACCCGCCGCTCCCAGTTTCGCCACGGCGATTCCACTGACTACAGTACCCATAAAATCTCTGCGATTCATTGATTTGTCATTCTCCTTGATTGCCGTCTACACCCCCCATGAGTAGAGAGAATAAAACCTGGAGATACGATCGGGGAGCCCGATATCAATGTACAGCGGTGGCGAGGAGACCGGCTGAAGGCCAAAGAAAAATCTCTGTGGATGAAAGCTGATGGGATCTGTCCCCTCTTTTGTATGCCGCAGACTTAAGGTATTTATGCGGAGTCTGGCTCACACGCGGCACAAGTGTTTGCGTAGGAGTATGCCCAAACCGCTGCACGCCAGTCGATTGACATCGCAGTTGCAAACACAAGCGGGAAATCCGTGAACGGCGCCGGCTGAAACCTCATGGGCCACGAAAGAGAAGCGCAGCAAAATTCTTAATGCACATTGCTCGTTGTCGAACCACGTGTGCCAGGGGATCTCTACTCTATTTCGCCAGAAGATCGGACCGCAGGCGTCCGTTCAGACTTGCGGTCAGACCATTTTTCGACAACTACGGTCAGCAGCACGGCCATCGGCTCCAGGATCGCCACTTCGTACCAAATTCCTTCAAATGCGCAACTACGATTTCGATCTCAGTACGTTAACCACGACTGCCGTTTACGGGTTTAGAAAACGCAGAAGCGCCTGCTCATCTTTCTTACTCAGAGAAGCTCGAACCCGCATATGACGGGCAATCGTCGCGGAGATCTGCGGAGGAAAACCTTGTGGCGCGTTGTGGCAACGTGAGCAATTTTGCTGGAAAACTCGTTCCCCCTCGCTGGGGTGCGACGCTTGTTGTCCCGACCGGTTCGCTTGACGGTTATTTTTGGCCGCGTTAGCCGTCCCACCGCTCTGAGGAAATATCGGGAACGTAACCAGCAGGACAACGGCTGACAGAAGAAGCTTGCAACGATTCATTGTTTTCCTTTCCATACGGGAAACAGAAAGCGATACACAATTCCGGTCTCCCAGACATTCCGGTTCCCCGACCCCGAAAATTGGCGCGAGTAACTGGTGTTGATCCTGACTTCATGTGGAAGGCGATAGTCCAATCCGAAGTCGGCTCGCTGAGTATCCACCGACGGTAACCCGTCCGTGGAATCAGGACTATTTCGGAAGGTTTGCTGCATTCGGAAAACTGGCTCGATTCGTCCGATCAGAGTTTCTGGACCTCCCCAGTGGGCCAGGCGATAGTCTGCTTCAATCCAATATCCCTGAGAATGAGGGCCGTGGGCATATTCGGAGCGAAGCCTGAACCAAGTATCTGCAGGCTCCCACCAAACGTGCAATCCCTCGAAATTCTTGTGCGTACCTTGAAGCAGCCGACCGTAGGATGTCCCCAGTTCCAATCGCTGCTGGGGAAAATAAATGTCCATGCGTCCACCAGCAGAGCGTTGCGCCTGGAATTGTTCAGCCGAGCTTCTTGCGGAAAAATACGCAGCATAGTCGATGGAGAACTTGGGCGTGGAGACAGCCGAACCGCGAAGCATTCCACCCAAACTGGACTCTGTCCCCATCGTGCCGAGGCTTGTAATCAGCGGAGCACTTTGAAAGTTGCTAATCCAGATTGGCGACAGACGCTCATTGTAAGTGCCGAAGGGTGTCAGAAAATATCCGCCGACCACAGTGACGTGCGAGGCTGCAAGATAATCCAGCTGAAGGTAAGTCAATCCCACAAAGGAAGAACTCGTATAGCCGCTGTTGGGCTTAGGGAAAAAGGATTCATCCAGGAATGCTCGGCTTTCTAATAAGAACTTTGGCCCTACGGGTGCGGCGAGTACTGGTGAAATTGCAGGGTAGTACGTTGTGTTTCCGCCGTTCGTGTCTGTGAAGAAACCAACTCCCCCAGAAATCAATGGCACACTCTGCGCGAAGGAGCAGGGCATATAAAACGTTGCGCTCAGTGCAAGTATCCACAGAGAGAGAGTAGAGCGGCGAACCGTTGATTTGAATTTGATCTGGTAACGCATGCCCTCAACGTATCGCTCGGCACGTTACATCGTGTCAGGGTGTCGTCTTCCCATTGTCAAAAGTTTGTCACAGGGTGCACGCCCATCTGGCTCAGACGCTCTCTCATTACCTTTCAGAATGAGTTGCTGATTGCAGCTCGGCGACTGCGACAAAATCATGACAATCCCCTTACAGCAGCATGACACCCTCAAGCCGGCGAGTGTTTAGGGTAAGGATTGTCGCCGCGGTCTCAATAACGATTTTTGGACCGTGTTCAGTTTGAACTCTCAACGAACTGGATAGACGAGGCTAGCCAT
>JAZKAG010000199.1:7691-12100 GCA_040389265.1 Acidobacteriota bacterium | reverse complement strand
AAATCGAGAAGGATTGAAAATCAATGCGTATACGTTCACAAAAGAATAGGTGCTTGCCCTTCGCCATCGCCATTTTGATCATCACCACAGCTTGGTCCTGGATTCCTGCAGCGGCAGCGCAGACCGAAACCAGAACGATCACCATCACTGCAAGGCGCTCTATTTACGACCCTACCGAAATCACGTTGAAAAAAGGTCAGCCGGTTGTGTTGATTGTCAAAAGCCTGGACGTCCCTCACGGCCTGCTGGTTCGAGAACTCAACATCGATATGAAGGTTAAAAAAGGCGGAAGTAGCGAGGTGCAGTTCACCCCGGAAAAGGCCGGAGATTTCGTGGGCCACTGTTCTGTCTTTTGCGGCAGCGGGCACGGGTCGATGAAATTGACAATTCACGTGGTGGAGTAATCAATGCGTCGTTCGTTCCATTGCGTCCTGATGGCTTCGCTGCTGGCAGCATCAGGATGCAAGGCAACTCCGCCGTCATCTCTGGAGACTGCAATTATGACTAAAGTCAAACATCATGTTTTTATTGGCAGCAGAAATGAGAAGAACCCGCTGCCATCGGACCCCAGTTCAATCGACGAGGGCAAAGAGGCCTTTTCACACTACTGTGTTGCTTGCCACGGGATGGATGGACAAAATACCGGCGTACCCTTCGCAAATCGAATGTCTCCACCCGTCCCATCACTAGCCTCGGCTCCCGTCCAGAAATATACGGATGGACAACTGAAGTGGGTGATCGACTACGGCATCCAGCCTTCGGGCATGCCCGGTTCCAAAGGAACGCTGAGCGATGAGGAGATCTGGGCGATCGTGGTTTTTTTGCGGCATCTACCGCCCGCAGGCAGCCTGGGTGAACCGGAAATGTACAGCCATTGAGGAAAGTATGATGAGTCTCCATGCAACGTCCGAAATGAAGATTCCAAATCGCGCCGAGCGCTTGAAGGAAGCCGTGATCACAACCTTCAGCAAACCGGCATTCGAAGTCGGGGAGCGCCTGGTCGAATTTTATGAGGAAGACTGGCGAAAGGCTCTGTATTGGCTGGACGTAAGCGGTCTGGCTCTGTACTTTCTCGACCAACTTTCCTCGCTTGGCCTGCAATGTTGCCTGCCCGAGTTCGTCGTGGAGAGATTGCAGCAGAATCTAAACGATAACCGAATCCGCACGGCGGCGTTGTTCCAGGAGACGGTGGAGATCAGCCAGGCATTTCAACAGCGGGGAATATCGTTTGCCGTGCTGAAGGGATTCACGCTCACCCCCGATTCGGTCCCAGATAGTGCACTTCGATATCAAACAGATCTAGATTTTCTGATTGCAGCAGAAGATGCGACCACCGCCCTCTATTGTCTGAACGACTTTGGATATAGGCTTCATGCCGTGAGTGGCAAGACATGGGAATGCAAGGCGGGCGTAATAGGAACGCCAGACATCCGAAACATTTATAAAGTGCATACACAGCGGTCGGTAGAGTTACACCTGCAGCCTTCGTGCGGCCACAACGGCGGAGAAGCCAGACAGAATCGACTCACTCGTGCTCAGCAGCGCTCGATTCAAGGGGTAATGCTACCGGCATTGGCACCCAACGATCTCTTGCTGCAACAGGCATCGCATCTCTTCAAACACCTGTGCCATGAGCATACCCGCGCGTCGTGGATGCTGGAGTTCCGCCGCCATGTGATGGCGCGTCGCGACAGTCCAATGTTCTGGAACGAAGTTGAGGTGCTGGCAAGTGGCGAGGCCCAAGGAGCGATTGCCGTCGGGGCCGTGACTTTACTGGCGACACAGATGTTCGGGAATTTTGCACCGGAAGGACTCCGTGAATGGTCCATGGGGAAGCTTTCTGCGCCCGTTTGCCTGTGGATTGAGATGTACGGTCGGCATGCGTTGCTCACGGATTTTCCGGGGAGCAAGCTCTACTTGCTGCTTCGTGCGCAGTTGAAAACCACCGTCGCAACCGAATCGGCATCTTCACGCCGTCTTATTTTTCCCTTCCACATGCCTCCCCAAATTACCCAACCTGAGGTGGGCGAGCGAATCCTGTCAAGACTCAGGCGGTACCGAATAGAAGCTCGTTTCGTGTGCTTCCGCCTTCGTTTTCACCTGGTGGAGGGTCTGCGATATGCGATAGAAGCGTCGCGTTGGCATCGCCGACTGACCGGAATGGCACAATGACTGTTACAAAGTTAAATTCGTTGCTGCGGAGGGGAATGCACGTCGCATTCGCGTCTCTGCTCGTGGTCGGTTTATTAGGGATAGCTGTAAGCGTATTTGGACAGAGCTCTTCGCAAGCTTCTCCGTCAACCAGCCAATCTGGGGAACTCGGCACTCCCGACTCAGCTACAGGAGGGACGACCGACTCATCGACCGATGCGGAGGGCAATCACTTACCCAGCCAGGACGCCCAAGTCACCTTGACGGCAAGTCAAATCTTCAACATTTTGCAGGAAAAGCCCGAACTCGTCATCGAACTTAGATCCGTTGTGGCGACTGCCCTTCAGCAACAAGGCGCCGCGATTCAGGAAGACTCGATTACGGATGAGATGCTCTATTCTCAAATTTCTTCCAGCGCCGCCGTAAGGACAGACATTACTTCTTTCCTGCGGGCGCGTGGATATATTTCGGAAGCCGATCTTCAGCGGTTTATTCCACCGGAAAGGGGTGGCGATAACTCCCCCGTTTCACTTCAGAGTCTGTCGCAACTTCCCGGTACAAAACTTCCCGCAGAGGGCTTACTGAGCAACGGGGCAACCGGCGTTTCGTTACCCCAGGGCATACCGCAGGAGGGAGCATCTTCAGGCGGATCGGGGCTCCAGTCTTCAGGAACCGAGAGCCATGCGAACGCGACCCAGAGTCAGAATGGGAGAGGCGCTCGCAACATTACGGATCCTCCCCAGGGATTGCATCTTCCCACGCCATACAATCTGCTATCTCTACGCGACCTTTACACGCAGGTTCCCGACTCGACACCAAATCTCAAGCGTTTTGGCTCGGAAGTTTTTCTGAATCGGGATTCGCGCTCCTCCGTCCGGCTGGGAGGCGTCTTGAATCCACTTCCGCTGGATGCGCCCATAGGCCCGGATTATGTGATCGGTCCGGGCGATGGCCTCACAATTGACATCTGGGGTGGCATCTCGCAAACGTTCACACGGCGCGTCGGCCGAGATGGGCGCATTATGTTGCCGGAGGCAGGCGATGTACAGATTGCTGGGCTGACGCTGGAACGAGCACAAAGCACCATTGGGAATGCCCTGCGGCAGCAGTTTCGAAACGCCCAGGTGTCGGTCACGGTTTCGCAAGTTCGAACAGTACGCGTTTATGTGGTTGGCGATGTCCAACGTCCTGGAGCGTACGACATCAGTTCTCTCTCTTCTCCCGTGAGTGCGCTGTATGCTGCCGGTGGACCGACAGCCATAGGATCGCTGCGGATATTGCGGCATTATCGTGGCAAAGTTCTGATTGGTGAGATCGATCTCTACGATTTCCTGCTGCACGGTATTCGCAGCGGCGATGACACGTTGCAAGCAGGTGACACGCTGCTGGTTCCTCCGGTGGGTCCTCAAGTTGCCGTATCCGGCGCCGTGAAGCGTCCCGCGATCTATGAAATGAAGGGGAAGACAAATCTGGATGAGGTGCTGGAGGACGCCGGTGGAGTTACGGTCGCCGCAGCTCTTGGACACATCACGGTAGAACGCATTGATGCGAACCTGCTCCGCAAAACCGTGAGCCTCAATTTGACATCTTCTACCGATCCGGAGGCCGCACGCAAAGCCATCGCAACGTTCCAGGTAAAGGATGGGGATCGCATCCGTGTTGCTCCGATTCTTCCCTACAGCGAGCGCGTGGTGTATCTGGAGGGCCACGTTGCGCGTCCAGGCAGGACACCCTATCACGACGGCATGACCATCAACCAAGTCCTTCGGAGTTATCAGGACCTGTTGCCTGAACCATCCGTCAAAGGTGAGATCGTTCGCCTGATGCCGCCCGACCTGCATCCGGTGACGATTATCTTCAGCATTCCGGATGTACTGATTGGAAACAGCAATTTCGCATTGCAGCCCTTCGACACAATTCGCATTCTCGGCAGGTACGACGCTGATGCGCCCCAGGTGACGATTCGCGGAGAAGTGCTGCGGCCTGGCTTGTATCCACTTTCACAAAACATGACGGCTGCGGAATTGGTTCGCATGGCTGGAGGCTTTAAGCGCGATGCCTGGCTTCAGGACGCCGATCTGATGAGTTATCGGATCGTAAACGGGAGCGCGATTGTAGGTCAGCGAACTGACGTTCAGATCGGGGATGCAGTTCTGAAAAATGCAAGCGACGCGGATGTCGCCCTGAAGGCCGGCGATGTGCTGACGGTGCATCAAATCACGGGCTGGAACGACATTGGCGCATCGATTGTCATCGAA
>JAZKAG010000199.1:2756-7681 GCA_040389265.1 Acidobacteriota bacterium | reverse complement strand
GAGGTAGCTCACTCTGGAAGTTATGGATTCCGGGAAGGCGAACATCTCAGCGATTTACTACGTCGCGCCGGCGGATTTCGCGAAACTGCTTACCCGGAAGGCGCCGTTCTCACCCGCGATCAAGTGCGTGAATTGGAGGAGAAAAGCCGTGCTCAATTGATCAGCCAGATCGAGGCGAGCTCAGCGGCGGCGCGTCTTTCCCCGAATATCGGTGGCTCGGATCAGGCGGCTACATTGCAGCTGATCCAGCAACAACAGGATCAGGTGCTGGCGCGGCTGCGCAGTCAACCGGCAAGCGGACGACTCGTCATTCATATCAATAGCGATATCAAGAGTTGGGCCGGAACACCGGCGGATATTCAGGTACGAAGCGGAGACGTGCTGCGGATTCCCAAGCGACCCGAATTCGTTCTGATTAGTGGCCAGGTCTATAACGCAACTGCGATCACATACGCTCCAGGCAAGACAGCGGACTGGTATCTGCAGCATGCCGGCGGAACCACCGGCATCGCAAATCGTAAAGAAATCTTCATCGTTCGCGCTAACGGCTCGGTCGTGGGACGTCACTCCGGCGAATGGTACGATCACGTCCTCTCAACACGCATGAACCCGGGTGACGTTGTCGTTGTCCCGCAAAAAATCATTGGCGCTTCGCTTTTCTGGCGAAATCTATTGACGGCCGCTCAGTTGGCATCTTCTGTAGCTTTCACCGCCGCTGTCGCAGGAGTGTTCTAGATGGGCGGGAGCTATAAGACAACCTTTTCTCAGCCGAGGATGCACTAATGGAGATCCAATCGGTAGACCCAGCCATCGGAAGCACGGATGCGGCGACTCCCGCACCTCCGCCCAACTGGGTGGCAAACGCGACAGTATTGTGGAACCACCGCCATAGGCTCGCTCGAGTTGCGACTATCGCCTTTATTGCCAGCCTTGTCCTGGTCTGCTTGATCCCGAAGCGCTATGAATCTACCGCGCGTATCATGCCACCAGATAATCCGGGGAATGGCGCCGCCATGTTCGCTGCCTTGGCTGGTCATGCCCTGAGCGGACTCAGTGGCCTGAGCAGTCTGGCTGGAGGCCTGCTGGGAGGGCGAAACACGAGCGTTCTATTCGTCGATTTACTGCGGAGCGGTACAGTCAGCAGTCATCTCATCGATCGCTTTCAGCTTCAGCGCGCGTATCACAAGCGATACAGGATCGACACCGCCAAGTATTTGGCTCGCCGAACCACCATTGTGGACGACAAGCGGAGCGGAGTGATTACGGTTACCGTTCAGGACACAGACCCGCGACGAGCTCGCGACCTGGCGCAGGGTTATCTGGATGAATTGAACTTGCTGGTTAACCGCACGAGCACGTCTTCTGCACATCAGGAGCGTATTTTCATCGAACGCAGACTCCGAAAGGTGCAAGCGGATCTGGAGCATGCGCAATTGCAACTGAGCGAGTTCTCAAGCACGCACACCACTATTGATATCCAGGCGCAGACTCGCGCCATGGTCGATGCGGCGGCGAAACTGAATGGAGAAATGATCTTTGCCCAATCCGAGCTTGACTCTTTGCAACAAATATACGGCGACAACAATATAAGAGTGCGTGCCGCACGAGCCCGCATCGCAGAATTGCAGCGCGAACTCACGAAGATGAGTGGTACATCCGCTCCCCTCACGACGGGAGATGCAAGTCCGGGCAACGGAAATCTCTCGAACGGAGGCGATAGCAAGCAACTGTACCCACCCTTGCGGCAGCTTCCTCGACTGGCCGTTCCGTATGCCGACCTCTATCGCCGCGTGCGTGTTCAGGAGACGGTGTACGAACTGCTGACGCAGCAGTACGAAGTCGCCCGTATTCAGGAAGCGAAGGACGTACCTGTTGTCAGCGTGATCGATGCGCCCGGAATTCCAGAGAAAAAATCATTTCCACCGCGAGCGTTGCTGACGCTATTACTTACTTTGGTCGTTGTCGCCGCAACCGCCGCATACCTGGTCTTACGCAATCAATGGGATCTGATCAGCATAACTGACCCCCGTAAACAGCTGGCGGAGCAAGTCAGTCTTACATTTCGAAATAGAGTGCAGCGCGGAAAATCCAGAATCAAGCGTCGAGGAAATGCCGACGGATCTTTCACTGATCTTCGTCGCAAGACTGAATGAATACCATCGTCATCAGGCCGAACATAAGAAAGTGGGTTAGACACGGATGAACATTGTTATAGCGGCAGTTTCGTCCGCCACTCAACTCTCGGGAGTCACGCGCCACGCTGCGAATCTAGCGCGATGCTTGATTACGAAGCCAGAGATTTCTGCTGTCCATGTGGTCGCGGCCCCGTGGCAACATCAATTGTTCTGCGATGCGGTGTCGCGCGGTGATGCAAAACTGCATATCCATTCCGCACCTCTCGGCACCGGAACGCTATCCCGTAACCTCTGGTATTACAAGGATCTTCCGGCAATCGCGGCACAGCTGGAAGCCGACGTGGTTCATCTCGCTTATCCAGCCCCTTTAAATCGAAGTGCGTTCCATTGCCCGACCGTCGTCAGCCTGCACGATCTGTATCCGTACGACGTTCCCGCAAATTTTGGCTTTCCAAAAGTGGTCTTCAATCGCAGGATATTGTGGCAGTGCCTGCATGCGGCCGACGCGATCGCGACTGTTTCGGATCAGACATTGCAGCGCCTCGCTGCCCGGGCCCGGAGTTCCTTACTCAAAAAGGCAGTGAGGATTTATAACTGCGTGGAAGCGGTTTCAACGCAGAGTCCACTGTCCGGCTGGAGTGGCGCACCATTTTTCTTGTGTGTCGCCCAACACCGGCGAAACAAAAACATCCTGCTGACGATACAGGTTTTCCATCGCCTGCTGCAGGATCAAAGAATCGATCCTGAAACCGAATTGTTGATCGTGGGAGTGCCGGGTCCAGAAACCCCGCAAATTCACAGCTTCTTGCGCGCCGCACGCTTGAATCAAAAAGTGAGGCTTTTCAGCGGGATTCGCGATGCTGAGATGCAGTGGTGTTACAGAAATTGCGAACTCCTCCTGGCATTCTCCAGTGTCGAGGGCTTCGGCTTGCCGGTTGCCGAGGCACTGCTGGCGGGATGTCGAATTGTATGTTCCGACATTGGTGCTTTCCGAGAAATCGAGGGCGAAGGCTGCCACTACGTTCCGCTTACCTCCAGGGCGGAGGAGGAATTCGCAGAGATGATTTGTAAGGTATTGGCAGAACCGCGGAATCCGCCTGCGCAATTGCCCCAGCTATCCCTTCCGGTGATTGCTGAACACTATGTGCAGTTGTACGGCCGGCTGGTGCGCCTGCGCGGTTCTGACCCATTTCTGACCTCTGCCAAGGTGAGGCCTCGTGAGCAAACTTCCGGATAAATATCCGTGCTCGACAACCGATTCCGATAGATTTTTCCGACAATTGTAACTACTTTGTCATATGTAACGGTCCCTACTGTTAACTCCACTCGAAATGGGTGGAGAATAAAGCCATGTTGAAAGAGATGCAGCGCTTGACATCGATGCCAGAGGAACCCACGACCGAAGCCGGGCTCGGCACAATTCTCATCATTGAGGATGACCCGCGCATGCAAAAGGTGCTTCGACGGATGTTTGTCGACGAGCGATACTCGGTAGTTGTTGCCGGCGACGGCCAGACCGGACTAGATGCTTTTCGCGCTCATCGACCTATCGCCGTCATGCTCGACCTGATCTTGCCGCAGATATCAGGTCGGGAGCTCTGTCAGAAGATGAAGGCCATCTCCGGTGATACCCCGGTAATTGTTCTCAGCGCCATCGCGGAGGTTGTCGACAAGGTATTGCTGCTGGAACTTGGAGCCGACGATTACGTCACCAAGCCATTCAGTCCGCGCGAATTACTGGCCCGCGTTCAAGCAGCCATCCGCCGACGGCGACGGCCGGTTCAATCTACTGTCTATCCCTTTGGCGATTGCGAGATCGATTTTCAAAAGATGACTGCCCACCGCGGTGACCTTCTTATCGAGCTTACGTCGCACGAATTCAAGCTACTCAAATTTTTCACTGAACATGCTGAACAGGTTTTAAGTCGCGAACTGCTGCTGAATGAGGTCTGGGGCTATAATTCTTATCCGACGACGCGTACCGTGGATAACCAGATACTGAAACTGCGGCAGAAGCTGGAGCTAGATCCCGCCAACCCCCAGCATCTGCTTACGATTTATGGTGCGGGCTATAAGTTCGTCCCATAAAGCTGGCACGGTGATTGACAGCTACGTGAGATCTGATCCGGGAGCGGCGCGCATGCGGGACAACCGGGGTTTCCGAACACGCGATCTGTTGGTCGCGGCCATGGCGCTGATCATTGCGAGTGCCACTCTTGCCAGCCTCCTGATCGTCCGTCATCGACTTGAAAATCAAGTGACCCAGGGCCTGGAAGCGGACTTGATGCATTCCGTCACCACATTCGAGAATCTGCAATCTGAAAAGGTGATCTCTCTCGAGCGAGAGAATGATTTACTTGCAGATTTGCCAAGCCTGAAGGCACTCATGACAACCAGCGACGATCGCACTATCGAAGACGGCGCCGTTGAATTCTGGAAAGTGAGCGGCAACGACCTGTTTGCACTCGCGAACAGAGAGGGCAGGATTGTCGCAGTCGACACAGCGGGATCGCGAGGAGACGCGGCGCTGCGAAACGGGCTTCAGAAACTGGTTGCAGCGCCTTCACAACACTACCTGGTAAGTGGTGGCAGGTTGTTTGAGTGTTCCGTGCGCCCGCTTTATTTTGGCAGCGAACGGGATGGCACGTTGCTTGGGTATGTTGTCAGCGGTTTCCAAATCGATCGCAAGATGGTCGAGCAGATCAGCAGAGTCACCACGGTGGAGGCTAGATTTTCAAGCAACGGCCGCGCCCTGGCCAGCACTCTTGCGCCTTCTATTCAAGCGGAGTT
>JAZKAG010000199.1:663-2746 GCA_040389265.1 Acidobacteriota bacterium | reverse complement strand
GCGTGCCGTCGCCAAGTGGGTTGTCGCCGGCGCCGATTAAGCTGGGTGGCGAGAAATATCTGACTGTCAGGAAGGATTTCTCAGCCGTGGCGTCAGCTCCGCTGCAGCTGGTCGTGTTGAAATCCTTCGACCAGGCGGCGCGTTCCATCCGACAGATCGACCAGCTGGTACTGATCGCAGGCGTTTTGGCCATGCTGCTGGGCACCGCGCTGATGATGGCGCTTTCCCGCGCCGTGACCCGTCCCCTCGAGGAGCTGGCTTCCGGGGTTCGCGCCTTCGGTTTCGGCGACAGTTCGCATTTGCTGCCCCACCGAGGTACTCGCGAGGTAAGAGAGCTGAGTACTTCTTTCGCGAGCATGCGCCGTGAAATTCTGCAGGCGAACCGTTCCCTGCTCGAAGCGGAACGCCTGGCAACCATTGGCCGCATGGCGAGTTCGGTTTCTCATGATCTCCGCCATTATCTTGCCGCTGTTTATGCGAATGCCGAATTCCTTGCCTCGACCGAGCTTTCGGAGGCGGAGCGAAGCGAAATCTTCGCTGATATTCGTATGGCGGTGCACGGAACAACGGAGTTGCTTGAATCGCTGCTGATTTTCAGCCGAACTGGAGCTGCCGTCCGCCGTTGCGATGTATCGATCGCAGCCATTTTAGAGAGAACGCTTGTCCTGGTGCGTGCCCATCCCGACGCCGACGCCGTAATCCTGGACGCCAGCTATTGCGATCCGACCGAAACCTCCGCAGTTGTGGACGAAAAGCAGATTGAACGCGCGATCTATAATCTGTTGCTCAATGCGTGCCAGTCTGCACGCCCCGCGACTGAAGACGCCAAAGTGCTTGCAACGCTGCATGCACGCGATGGAAGGATCGTTTTGGATGTCAAAGATAACGGAATGGGTGTTCCTGAGAATATCCGCCATACGCTTTTTGAACCCTTTGTCAGTGAGGGAAAGCAAAAAGGTTCCGGTATCGGACTTACCCTGGCGCACTGTATCGCAGCCGAGCATGGCGGCGAAGTGATCTTGGTCTGCAGCCGACCTGGAGAGACTATCTTTCGAATGACTGTGGCCAGCGGCGCCACCCACCAGGTGCAGCGCATGAAAGAGGATCAAAATAAAGTGGGGGCTGGATGAACCGCAAATGGCAATCCCCACGAAATTTTGGCGCCGGCTTCATCGCCTTGGCGTGCATGGCGGGGTCTTGCATGATGGCACAGACAACCGCTGCCCCGGCTGACCTGGCACAACAGGTCGAACAATTAAAGCAAGCGATGGCGCGTACCCAAGCGCAGCTAAAGAAATCACAAGAGCAACTGGACGAAATGAATCGTCAGCTGACTGCATTGCAGCAACAAATGGCCAAAGCCAATTCTCAGCAGGGCCCGCCCGACGCCGCGGCGCAACTTGCGGCCCAGGTCGACGAAGTGCGAGAACGTCAGGCTATGGAGGAATCGCAAATCTCGACCCAGCAACAGGCAAAGGTTGAAAGCGAATCAAAGTACCCAATCAAACTCAGCGGACTCATTCTGATGAACGGATTTGTCAATACTCAGAAGGTAGATATGGCTGTAACTCCGACAATGGCCATCGGGGGTTCTGGAAGTACCGGGGCTTCTATTCGGCAAACCTGGCTTGGTCTGGACGCAAGTGGACCGCACCTGTTTGGAGCGTCTACTTACGGAGATTTACGTATGGACTTTTATGGGAGCACACCGTCCAGCGGCAGCGGCTACTCTGGAGGCTATAGCAATGTAGGGCTGTTCCGATTGCAGACCGCACACGCAGGAATGAACTGGCCGCACACTGCAGCGTATTTTTCCTATGATCGTCCAATCTTGAATCCAAATTCACTCAGTTCGTTGACCGCAGTTGCGATTCCGGAGCTAGCCTGGTCCGGCAACCTTTGGTATTGGAATCCACAAGCAGGAGTTACACACGATATTTCTATCTCCACTTCGAATCGACTGCGGATGCAGGCAGCACTGATCGATCCTGCGGATCCTCCGGTGGTAGGCGGCGGATATTACAGCAATACCCGCTCGCCATCGACCATTGACCCTGCCTCTACCGCGGAGCAGAGCCGCTGG
>JAZKAG010000199.1:0-653 GCA_040389265.1 Acidobacteriota bacterium | reverse complement strand
AGGGGTAGAATCTCGCCTCGCAATATTAGGCCAGGCCTCCGAAAGTGGAGCTGAGTTAGGGATTGGCGGATATTTTGCTTCCCACCAGACCTCTTTTGGAACGAATTTCGATTCATGGGCAGCGACGATGGACTATCGGCAGCCCCTTCCCGAAAGTCTCGAATTTAGCGGCAGTTTCTATCGCGGTCTTGCGCTCGGTGGACTCGGTGGAGGAGATTACAAGGACTTTGCCTATCGTGCTGACATTGACACGCCCGGCAACTACTATTTTCGTGCGCTCGATGATATCGGCGGCTGGGCACAGTTGAAAGAACGGGCTAGCGAGCGTCTCGAGTTCAATGTGGCTTTCGGATTGGATCAAGTCCCCGCGGGAGAACTTCGACCGTACGCAGATTCACATAGCTACTACTACCAGAATCTTGCGCGCAACCGTACGTTCACCACCAACGTGATCTACAGCCCCAGCGCCTATCTTCTCTTCTCGTTGGAATATCGGCATTTGGAGAGTTCTCCTGTGAACGGCCCAACGGCAGCAAGCAACATTATAGGAATCGCTGCGGGGTACAAATTCTGACGATGAGACTGCTGTGGGCCAATCTGCTGCTGGGCACGATTTGCATAACTTCGATGCGAGGGACTGCGCAGCAAGGAGG
>JAZKAG010000198.1:0-11346 GCA_040389265.1 Acidobacteriota bacterium | reverse complement strand
ATCGGAGCCATGTTCTGGACGATTGACGCTGATCGGCAGGAGAATTACAGGTATTCAAACCTGATAGGTCCGCAACTGCATAGCTATCCAAAAACCAAGTAGGTCCGATCTGCCGCAGTATTGCGCATCACGCACCGCATATCAAGATTGGAGCCGCGGATCGAACCGGTTGCTCCATGGAAGAGGGCCATGAAACAACTTTCGCCAGGCATTTACTCCGATCTAAATTCCATAGCGAAATCTCAACCGGCGCATTTTAAAAAGACCTATACCAGAAGAAAAATCGCGGCCCTGACATTGTTCGCGCTGTTCGCGATGTACTCGGCAACGATGACGTCTGAGGCAGCAACTCCTGCCAAGCTCCCTGCGGGGATGTTCAGCACCGCCGGAAATCAAATCGTTGACCAGAATCACAACCCAGTTCGACTGTCTTGTGTGTACTGGCCTGGATTGAATCATCAGGATGGGCCTTTGGCTGGCCTGAAAGGCCCGATTCACGGCATCCCTGCAAATGTTGAGGCGATCGCAGCAGCGGGCTTCAATTGCATCCGCATCGATTTCAATAACATTTCTCTGCATGATCCGGCCACGCCGGAATTTTTCTCCGTGCTGGATCAAGTGGTGGCGGCAGCCACCAAAAAAAATGTGCGCATCATCATTGACGATCATGACAACGAGGGAGATTACGGCAGCCGCGTCAATTACACCGACGACTGCGCCGCCCAGCAATCGAACGGGCTTTGGTATGACCTGGGAGGCGCATCGGATGGCACGGATGGATGCAAAGATCCCGGCCATACAACACAAGCGAGTTATCAGGATGACTGGGTGACGATCGCTTCCCGCTATGCCAACAACAACACCGTGATCGGATACGATCTGTGGAACGAACCGGTGGCTCGCAAAGGCGGCTCCACCTGGGGCGGTGGCTCAAATCGCGATATTCATCAGATGTATGAGACGGTGGGATCCGCCATCCTTGCAAAAGACGCCGCTAAGCTGATTTTTGCTGAGTGTCCGCTGGGCATTTACACTCCGAGCACCCTTTTTGATGGCACCACCCACGGAACCGCTCCCTGGGGCGATTGCACCGGAGCGAAAACTCTTCCAATCGTATTCACCGTGAACGGACACATCATCAAAGATAAAGCCGTCTATGACGTTCACTTGTACCCGAATTCCATTGGCGATATCTCGAAACTATATGGCGGGTCCAGCAGCAGCCCCAGCGCTATCCAGGCGATGAACTACACCTTTGGATTTTTGGAATCGCAAAATATTGCGCCTGTCTGGGATGGCGAAGGTGGAACCGGATTCAGGGAGAATCCGGATGACGCGAACTGGGCTGCAATGCTTGACAAATATCTGAATGGGCAGCTTGGCTCGCAAGGCGGCCCGACATTTCGGGGCAATCAACAAGGTATGGGCATCGCCTGGATGTCGTGGACCATTCCGTATTCGGGACCTGGCAGCGACAATCTCGGAATCGTCGGCAAGGACGGATCGCCGATTGCCGAGCAGATGGAAATCGTCAAGCCGCTTTTGTTCTATCCCAGGGGAGAAAGCAAAGGGAGCCATCAAGATGGCTCCCCTCAGCATTGACCAAATTCAATGGTTCGATGATCGCTCGCATAAAATTGCTGCTGCCTGCGGCCTAAGAACAGCCGCTGGTGCTGCCGCATTCGACGCATTTGTAACAGCTACCGTTACGAACCATGATGGCACCACAGGTATGGCACGTGGGCGCATCCCCCATGTCGACAAACCCGCGCATGGCATCGGCAGCATGGACCAAACCACGGTCTTCTATGTGCAGACTGGTTTGGATCTGATCGTGGCCGGCATGCAACTCCGGCACAATTCCGCCTTGCGGCGCCGTGGTCGCTCCCATTCCACGGGCGGGCTGATGCTGTTCTGGGGCATAAGCCCTTTCATTTTCCGCAGCAGCCGCTTGCGCAGCCAGACCGGCGAACAACGGCAACTGCGTTCCAGACAGGAAGCGCAACTGCAGCCAGCGGAAAATGTAATCCATGATGGACTTGGCAAATCCGATCTCTTCATTTCCAGTCCAGCCTGACGGTTCAAAGCGCAGATGCGAGAATTTTTCGCAGAGGACCTTCAGCGGCACGCCATGTTGCAGCGATAGCGAAATCGCAGTGGCGAATGCATCCATCAATCCACTGACAGTCGAACCTTCCTTCGCCATCTTGATGAAAATTTCTCCAGGCTGGCCATTCGGATAGAGACCCACCGTGATGTAGCCTTCGTGTCCGGCGATGGAGAATTTGTGCGTCAATGACGGCCGTTCTTCCGGCAGACGATGGCGAACGGTGCGCGGTGGTGCGTTCGGATCCTGCTGGGTCAACACCACACCGGAGATATTCTGCATGGTGGCGCGCGCCAGCGTTTCCAGGCTGGACGCGGGCAGTTGCACCCGTTCCGTCGAATGGGCTGCGAGCTGCGCAATTAACGGCTCAACTGCAGCATTGTCCATTGGCAGCGTGGTGATAGATTGCAGTAACTTTTCCGCCACCGCATCCAGCGCGGAGTTTCCTCCGCTGGCTACCGAGTCGGTCACATTCAATGGCTGCGTGCCTTTCGAGCCATCGCGATATACCGCGACAGCCTTCAGTCCCTGACGCCACGACTCAATATAGGCTTCCGCAATGTCTTCCACGCTGGCATTGTTGGGCAGGTTCACCGTTTTCGAAATGGCGCCGGAAATAAATGGCTGGGTTGCAGCCATCATGCGCACGTGGCCCATGTAGTGAATGCTGCGTGTGCCCTTCGATGCCTTGAAGCTACAATCGAAAACCGGGAGATGCTCGGGCTTCAATCCTGGCGCTCCCTCAATGGTTCCAGTCGCATCAATATAGCTGACAATCGCATCGACGTCTTCGTTGCTGTATCCCAGTTTGAACAGTGCGGCAGGAACCGTGTTGTTCACAATCTTGATCATGCCGCCGCCGACCAACTTCTTGTATTTGACCAGCGCCAGATCCGGCTCAACTCCAGTGGTGTCACAATCCATCATGAAACCGATAGTTCCAGTCGGCGCCAGAACAGTGACCTGCGAATTGCGATAGCCGAATTTTTCGCCGTGGGCAAGCGCCTTGTCCCAGCAGTCGCGGCTGGCATCGATCAGCTCATCCAGTTGCGGAACACTGAATGGCTCGGCACTCTTGTTAGAGCGGCCAATTTTGTTCACTTCCGCGCGATGCATGCGGATCACGTCCAAAAACGGCTCGCGGTTTACGTAAAAGCCAGGGCAAGCCCCTCCCTGACGCTCGATCGACTGTGTCAATGGAGTGGCGGCGGCAAGCGATGCACATTGTTCTGCGACTTTGGAAGATTGCAGGTAGGCTTGGCCACACATGATGGCGGTCAGGCAGGCTGCAAAATCGCGGCCCGCATTGGAATCGTAGGGCAGACCGAAAGCCATCAACAGCGCGCCCAGGTTAGCGTATCCGAGTCCCAGTGGACGATAGTCGTGCGAGTTGCGACTAATCGCTTCCGTCGGATAACCGGAGTTGTCCACCAGAATATCCATGGCCGTGATCAGGACGTCTACGGCATGGCGATAGGCTGTGATGTCAAATGTGCCTGCAGGAGTTACAAATTTCATCAAATTGAAACTGGCAAGGTTACATGCCGAATCATCCAGGAACATGTACTCCGAACAAGGGTTCGAAGCGTTGATCCGCGCGGTATTTTTCGACGTATGCCATTTGTTGATAGTGGTGTCATACTGCATGCCGGGATCGCCGCAGTGCCAGGTATTCTCGGCAATCTTGTGCATTAGGTCGCGAGCCTTATATTTGTTGAATGGAGCGCCGTCCTTGACCGAGCGGGTAGAGAAATCGTCATCATTAATGACAGCACGCATAAATTCATCGTTCACGCGCACAGAATTGTTGGCGTTCTGAAAGAAGATCGACGTGAAGGCCTCCGAGTCCGGGCCCGATCCATCGTAGCCGGCACGCATCAGTGTCCATGCCTTGGCCTCTTCCTTCGACTTGCACTCGATAAAGTCGACGATATCCGGATGATCGATATTCAGGATGACCATCTTGGCTGCCCGACGAGTTTTGCCGCCCGATTTAATCACACCGGCAAACGCGTCAAACCCACGCATAAAGCTCAACGGGCCACTGGCCACGCCACCGCCGGACAAGTTCTCCGTTGATCCCCGAATGGTCGACAGGTTGGTGCCCGTGCCTGAACCCCACTTGAACAGCATGCCTTCGGTCTTGGCCAAAGTCAGAATGGAATCCAGCGAATCCTGAACAGAATTGATGAAGCAGGCAGAGCACTGCGGATTGCGATAGCCTGTCGCCGAAAACTCGACCGCGCAGGTGTGCGGGTTCCAGTGCCAATTCTGCGCCTGGGAATCCGGTTCCAGCCGATCGCAGCCTACGTTGAACCAGACGGGCGAATTGAACGCGACCTTCTGATGCAGCAGCATGTGCGCCAGCTCATCGTGGAAGATAACAGCATCTTCCGCGGTGCGGAAATAGCCGCCAGCGATGCCCCAATCGCGAATGGTCTCGGCCACACGAGAAATCAGCTGGCGCACACCGGTTTCGCGCTGCGGAGTGCCAATCTGCCCGTGCAGATACTTGCTGGCTACAATGTTGGTCGCGGTCATCGACCAGTCTGCCGGAACCTCCACATCCTTCTGCTCGAATATGCTGTTCCCTTTCGAGTCGACAATCGAGGCGGTGCGGAACTCCCACTGAATCTCGTCATAAGGCGAAACATCCGGACGGCTGAAAACGCGCTTACATTGCAGGCCAGGCCCGGTTCCAGCTGCGCTGGATCCACTTCTGGAAGTCGGGGCGGTTTCAACAGCCTTAGCGGCTGCAACGGGCGTCTGCGTCTTGGTTGTTTCGGCCATGTTGGCATCTCCTGGTTCTGAATTCTGCGCTGGTTTCGGCCTCTCCGGAATAGGATGCCGAACCTGCATTTTTCTGTCTCAAGCCCTGCTGCTGGCTCCGCGCTACAAGTGTTTCGGGATAATTCCTGACTCTTACGGCGTGCATTCCGGATAGACAATTTGCTTGCATATTGGACCAATCCGCGATTCTGAATCGATCCTTTTGGGGCTCCGTGGTTTCGTGTGCTGATTGACTCCACCAAAAGCCCGTAGAGGGAAAGTACCGCTGTCCGTAGCGTCTGTCAAGCCAATACCGCTACTAATTGTGTTACCTTTGCAATTCGTTGCAACATCAATACTTGGAGGGTCGTTACTTTCGGGCTTGCGACCATGGTTCTGCGGGTCTAGGTTCGAGTCGCTGAGGACGGGATTTACCAGACGGTTCAGTGTAGGATTTCGAGCCAGACGGAGCAAGACGCAGGATTGGTGCAGATTTTGGAATTGGCTGTGGAAGCGTGGATAAATGGGGACAGATTCACTGCTGGACGAGAGGTTCGCTGCAGCGGACGGGCTATCGTTTTGCTCCAGTAGACGCGCCACCGCGCTCTGTTCAGGACGCTGGATTGAAATTTACGAATAACTAGTTCGCGCGCCCGACGGGCTTTTTCTGCCTGGGTTTCACGCTCTTTTCCGGTGAGACTTCCAACCCGTGAGAGCTCTGCAACTCCATCCAGTGATCCAGCAATGAACGCTTAAAGCGCCATCGATTACCCAGCTTGAATGCTGGAATCAGGCCTTCCGAGGCGTACTTGTACAGACTGTCAGAACTGATTCCGAGATAGTCCGCGGCCTGGCGTATATCCATGACTTCTCGTGCGGGCGAGGAAGCTGAGGAAACTGTCAGTGCGGCCCTGCGCTGGTTGACGCGGGTTCCATTTCCGGACACTGCCGAAGAGCCGGAAGGTAAGATTTTCTTGCGAACTGAGCCAGCCATAAGCTCTCCGAAATCCCTGAGTCGCCAGCCGCCAGGACAGCGTGGGACTTTGGTTATAGGCCGTTTTCTTATGGAATTCAACCCATTTCTTCGGGTGTTTGACGCGGAAAAGCGGGTGAAATCTTCGATCGAACCCTGCTATTGCACACAAAGCACAACCAAATGGGGCATATTCCTATTCCCCCGCTGCCGATTGGGTTGTAGCAATGCTGATTCCCCAGCTTCCTCTGTTCCCGTGGATCGCGGGCACTGCCTTTACGGATTGCAGTACAAAAAAAAGGACCAGCCCATGGGCGGGCTGGCCATTTTTTCTGATCCTAAATTGCTGAAGCTGAACTACTTTTTAGTGACAGCCTGTAAATCTGCGGCCAGCGCCAGCAGATCATCGCTAACCGTACGATTTTTCGCAATGGCGTCGGCCAGTGGAATATCCGTGATCTGGGTGCCGCGCAGCACAACCAAACGACCGAATTTGCCTTGATGCACTAGGTCAATGGCGCCCACACCGTAACGAGTAGCAAGCATCCGATCAAACGCCGTAGGCGTTCCGCCGCGCTGCGTGTGGCCGAGGTTGACGGCGCGGGTCTCGAAGCCGGTACGCCGTTCAATTTCGTCTGCGACGAATTGGCCAATGCCTAGCAGGCGGGCATGCCCGAATTCGTCCACCGCGTCACCATGGGTCGCCACGTCCCCCGTGGTCGGCATCTTGGCGCCCTCTGCCACAGCGACGATACTGAAGAACTTTCCTCGTGCCCGGCGTTCCTTGATGGTGGCAATCACCACATCCAGATCGATCGGCTTCTCTGGAACCAGAATGGCATCCGCACCCCCAGCAATCCCGCTGTAGAGAGCGATCCAGCCCGCGCCGCGGCCCATGACTTCACAAACAATCACGCGGCTGTGCGCTTCGGCAGTGGTATGCAGCCGGTCAATGGCCTCAGTGGCAATGCTCACCGCGGTATCGAACCCGAAGCAGACATCGGTACCATTCAGGTCGTTGTCAATGGTCTTAGGCACGCCGACGCACGGAACACCCGCCTCGATCAGCGCATTCGCCACGCCCTGGGTGTCGTCGCCGCCGATCGTGATCAGCGCGTCTAATTTGTTGCTTTGAATGGTGGCGATACATTGCTCAATACCACCCGGCTTTTTCCGAACATTCGTACGCGACGTGCGCAGGATGGTTCCACCCAGTTGCAGAATTCCGGAGACGCTCTCAATCGTCAAAGGCATTGTTTTGTCTTCCAGAACGCCTCGCCACCCTTCCAGGAAGCCGATAAACTCATCGCCGTGATGAAAAATGCCTTTGCGCACGGCTGCGCGAATCACAGCGTTCAGGCCGGGACAGTCCCCGCCACCCGTCAGAATTCCAACCCGCATGATGCTTTCTCCTTGAACACGATTTCGATGGGTAATTGATATGTATCTCTAAATTGTACGTCTGAGTGAGTGGCGAGGAATGTGAGGCAGCGCACGTCGAACCACTGCCGCCTCGTTACCGCCGTGAGGAGGCGTCGTCCTGGTAGAAGCTTTCAATCTGCTGCGCATACCGTTGCACCACTACCGTACGCTTCAGCTTCATGCTCGGCGTCATCTCGCCGGAGTCAATGGTCCACTCGTCCGCGACGATATGCATGCGTTTCAGCGTCTCGAAGCTCGCCAGCGATGCGTTCACCCGGTCGACGACTTGCTGATACAGCGTCAGCACCTCTGGATCGGCAACCAGTTGGTGGCGAGGCTCGACACCAATTCCCTTCTCTTTCGCCCAGGCCTCGAGCACGGGGAAATTGGGAGCGATGATGACCGACGCGAATTTCTTCTTGTCGCCGACAACTGCAGCATTGCCGACCAGTGCATCCGCCTTCAATTGATTCTCAATCGGTTGGGGCGCAATCAACTTGCCGCCGGAGGTTTTCAATAGATCTTTTTTGCGATCCGTAATGTATAGAAAACCATCGTCATCGAAACGCGCTACGTCTCCCGTCATGAACCAGCCATCCGCATCGAAGCATTCCGCATTTGCCTCCGGCTTGTTCCAATAGCCTTGAAATACGGACGGACCGCGCAGCAGCAGTTCGCCGTCGGCAGCCACTTTGGCCTGAACGTTCGGCAGCAACTTCCCTACGGTTCCAAGACGGCATGGCAGATGAGTATTGAGGGCGACCACCGGGGAAGTTTCGGTGAGGCCATAGCCCTCCTGGATGCGAATTCCGGCGTCAAGGAACCACGTGGCCGTTTCCAGCCCGAGTGGAGCGCCGCCCGAGACGAATGTGCCAACTCGACCGCCAAACCCCTGTTGGATCTTTCGGAACACCAGGCGATTGGCCAGCTTCCAGGATGCCTTTCGCGGTGTCTTGCCGGCCAACAATGTAGCTCTGTTTCTTCCGCCCCGTCGCAACGACCAATACAGAATGGTGGACGTGGCGCGCGAGCCCTGCGCGCGGCGCATCACTTCCTGTCGAACTTTTTCGTAGACCCGCGGCACCCCAACGAAAATTGTTGGCCGCACGTCTTCCATAGCCTGTTTCAGCAGGTCGAACGGCGAGCAATAGGCGATGGTTGCACCGTGGCACAGCAGGGCATAATCGACGTGCCTCGCAGTAATGTGCGACAGCGGCAGATACGAGATACAGCTATCCTGACGCCCCCACTGAAATGCGGCGGTCGAAAAATTAAGATTCGAGGCAATGTTTCCATGGGTCAGCATGACGCCCTTAGCCTCGCCAGTCGTGCCGGAGGTATACATGATCGTCGCCAGGTCTTCCGCCTGCACATCATAGGCTCGCCGGTCGAAATTGCTGTCACGCACGAACTTCCCTGCAGCCGTATTGGGATCCGGCATGAAATTGCCAAACCATGTCGCTTGCGTCACGTCAGGAACGTGATCCATAATGACGATCCGCTCGATCTGAGTGGTGTGCCGCAACGCTGCGACTTTTTCGTACTGCTGGGCCGACGACACAACAACGAGACGAGCGCCTGAATCCGCCAGAATTGTGGCCACCTGCTGCGCCGTCAGACTGGGATACAGCGGCACATCCACCGCTCCCAGCGCCATCACGGCGAAGTCGGTCACTGCCCATTCCCAACGGTTTTCCGCCAGCAGCGCAACTCGGTCGCCCTTGACAATGCCCCAGCCATCAAGCGCGGCGGCGAACGCCCGCACTCGCGCATAGAGCTGGCGGCCGGTAATTGTCTGCCACTTTCCGGCAGCATCCCGCCACTGCATCACCCGCTCATCGCCGGCGCTGCAGGCACGAAAAAAAACATCGTTCAGCGTTTTCAGATCGAAAGTCATTCAGGCCTTCTCATCCATGCAGAGCGTCGAACAAGGTCATTGAGGCCATCGCAAATCTCGTTATATCAGAATGGAACATCAACCTGGCAGGTGCATCAGCGGCAAGTGATTGATTTCCAAGGCGAGGCAGCCGAGGTGCAGCATTTCAACTGCAACAATGATCGAGCGATTCTGGGCCCGACCCTCTCTGATCACCTCTGGGAAGTGATTGCATATTTATGCACAGGTTTGTATTGTTATACACTCAGGTATACCGCGCTGTGCGTGGAAATCGACCATGAAGAACGAACGTCACAATGCGATCCGTCAACTGCTGAGCGAGGGACCTGTCGTCAGCCAGGACCAACTGCGCCGCAAGCTGATGCGGCGCGGATTTGACGTAACTCAGGCGACGCTTTCTCGCGATATTCACGATTTGCGTCTTTATAAAGGACCGAATGGCTATGCCGTGCCCAACGGTTCCGGCGGCAACGACGATCTGCCTTCGCTGGACGATGTGTTTGCAAATTTTGGACTGGCTGTCCGGCAGGCGACGAATCAATTGGTACTTCGCACAACGACAGGCAGCGCTCAGCCGGTCGCGGCGGCTCTCGATCATGAGCGAATTCCGGACGTGCTGGGCACCATCGCCGGAGATGACACGGTTCTGATTATTTGTCAGGACCAGAAACATGCCAGCAACCTGCGCCATCGATTGGAGAATTTGCTCGAAGCATGACTTCCCCCCATTACCAAACCGCAGTATTCGGCGTCAGCGGCTATGCCGGCGCAGAGCTGGCACGCCTGCTGTTGCATCATCCCCGTCTGCGCGGACACGCACCGTTATTTTTCGGTCGCCCGGAAGAAGACAAGGGCGCGCGCGTTCCATTGACAGATCTGCATCCGCAACTCGCGGACAACAACGGCTCTCACAACATCACGGTGGAACCTTTCCACTGGGACGCGTTGGGCAAAAAGAAAATCGATGTGGTGTTCCTGGCGACGCCGCACGAGCAATCGCGCGCCTGGGTGCCGAAGCTGTTGGAACACGGCCTGCGCGTCATCGACCTGAGCGGAGCCTGGCGGCTGGACGAGGAAACAAATCGCGCCATTTATAGGCTCGAGGATCACGATCCCGCTGCGGCCGAGTCTATCCAGCAAGGGGCTGTATACGGATTGCCGGAACTGCATCGAGAGCAAATCGCGAAGGCCAAACTGGTAGCCAACCCAGGATGCTATGCGACCTCCGTCATTCTTGCGCTGGCTCCATTGATGCGTGAAAACCGGATCGATCTGGATCGCGGGATTGTTTGCGATTCGAAGTCGGGAGTATCCGGGGCCGGTAAATCGCCGACCGCGAAAACGCATTTTATGCACGCCGCCGACAACTTATCAGCGTACTCGGTCTTTAACCACAGGCATACCGGCGAACTGTTAGAACAGCTTGGATTGAAAGCGCAGGACGTTATTTTTACGCCGCACCTACTGCCGATTCCGCGAGGAATTTTTTCAACCGTGTATATGAACTTGAAGAAGCATTCAACGCCAGAAGAGATCGATACATGTTTTCGGAGCTTCTATGCCGAATCTCCAATGGTTCGGTGGTATGGCACGCGCTTGCCGGAGGTTCAATTTTCAGTGCGGACCAGCTATTCCGATCTCGGATTTGCCCTGGCCGGCGACGGCAAACGACTCATCGTCGTCTCGTGTTTAGACAATCTGCTGAAGGGTGCGGCGAGCCAGGCGGTGCAGAACATGAATCTGCTGTTCGGTTGGCCGGAGCAGGAGGGGCTGGCATGAAATTTGTAATCAAACTTGGCGGAGCGTCGTTGGAAAATCCATCCACGCTGCGCGGCAGTACCCAGGCGATTGTCGATCTGGTGCGCGATGGCCATCAGGTCGCTGTGGTTCATGGCGGCGGAGCAGCCTTGACTCGTACGCTGGCACAGCTGGGCAAGCAAAGCGAATTTATCGCGGGCCTGCGCATCACGGATGCGGAAACACGCGATGCAGCCTTGATGGTGCTGGCCGGACGCGTCAATAAGCAATTGGTGGCTGCCATCGGCAAGCACGGCCAGGCTGCGGTGGGTCTTTCGGGCGGCGATGGCCTGGTCTTTCGCGCTCGCAAGAAACGCACCGCTCCCGACCTTGGCTACGTAGGAGAAATCGCTTCGTCCGATCCGCGCTGGCTGCTGGCCA
>JAZKAG010000197.1:0-3282 GCA_040389265.1 Acidobacteriota bacterium | reverse complement strand
GCTGCATCGGCATCACATCCCGGTAGTCGGGCTATTGATGAAGCGATGCCTAGATATAGTTGTTTCCTCTCTGGCCCTCACGGTTCTGGGTCCTCTGATCCTCTTCATCATCATCGCCATCTGGCTGGATTCTCCCGGCCCCATCTTCTACGGAGCGGAACGCATTGGCAGGAAAGGCCGCACTTTCCGCTGCTGGAAATTCCGCACCATGGTGGTAAACGCCGATTCTCTGCGCGAACAGTTTGATCACAAGAATGAGCGCGACGGTGTACTGTTCAAAATGACCGGCGATCCGCGAGTGACCCGGATCGGGCACATTCTGCGGAAATATTCTCTGGATGAGCTGCCGCAATTTGTCAACGTGCTTGCCGGTCACATGAGTGTGGTTGGACCTCGTCCACCGCTGGCCGGTGAGGTCCGTCTCTACGAACTGCGGCATCTACGCCGGCTTGAAGTCCTACCCGGCATTACCGGTCTGTGGCAGGTGCAGGCCCGCCAGGATCCGTCGTTCGATCAATACATTTCGCTCGACACCGCCTACATCGACAATTGGAGTCTGTGGCTCGATCTGAAAATCATGACTCGCACAGTCGGTGTAGTCCTCAGCGGCACGGGTACTTAGACCATTTCTTTCGCACTCCAGTCTTCGCACATACGCTCAGAACGACTTCGGGCTGGAGTTTGTCTGTGACAATTCCGCTGGTTACACTAAGCCAGTGAAGCTCGCCCTGGCACAAGTCAATCCAACCATTGGAGATTTCCTCGGAAATGTCCGTAAGATCATCGAAGTAAGCCTGGCCAGTCAACGCCAGGGTGCCGATCTGGTCGTATTTCCGGAGATGGCGGTGTGCGGCTATCCGCCCGCGGATCTGCTGGAAAAAACCTCGTTCCTGGCGCGAGCACAACAGGCGGTTGAGGAAATCGCCGAGCGCGTCACCGCGAATCATTCTATTGCCGTCCTCTGTGGCTGCCCCACTCCCGCGCCTGCGAATTCTGGTAAGCGTGTGATGAATTCCGCCATGCTGTTGCGGGAGGGGCGTGTGGAATTTATCCAGTCCAAGATGCTTCTGCCGTATTACGACGTGTTTGATGAGCAGCGGTATTTCGCCCCGGCGGCCAATCAAGCTTTGTATGAAATGGCTGGCGAACGCATTGCAATTACGATTTGCGAAGATGCGTGGAACGATAAAAACTTCTGGCCGCAGCGCTTATACCCGGTTGACCCGGTTGAGAACCTGACGCATCAGGGCGCGACCTTGATCGTGAACCTGTCCGCCTCCCCGTACTATCGCGATAAGCGCGAGATGCGTCGAGCTATGCTGGCCGCCATCGCTCGCCGCCACCGTATTCCGGTTGCCATGGTCAACCAGGTGGGCGGCAATGACTCTCTCATCTTCGACGGAAGCAGCCTGGTGCTGGATAAAGACGGCGAAACCATCGCACAGGCTAAGTCATTTCAAGAGGATCTTCTGCTCGTCGACCTAAATTCGGAACCTCGCGCCATTTCGGCTGCAAAGGCGAATGAAGATGCGGCCGTCTACGACGCGTTGGTACTGGGAACGCGCGATTACGTACGCAAATGCGGCTTCTCCAAAGCGATCGTGGGGCTCAGCGGAGGAATTGACTCGGCCCTGGTTGCGACTATTGCGAGCGAAGCGCTGGATGCAGAGAACGTGCTCGGCGTCGGCATGCCCAGCGAATACTCCTCGCGAGGCTCGATTGACGACGCTTGCCACCTTGCGCAGAACCTTGGAATTCAGTTGGAGTTGATTCCAATCAACGAGATTTTCCAGCAGCATTTGATGGCGCTGCAGCCCATGCTCCAGGCCTATACCCCTGACATCACAGAGGAGAATCTTCAATCCCGAATTCGCGGCGCGCTACTCATGGCGCTGTCGAACAAGCTGGGAGCGCTGGTTCTGACCACAGGCAACAAGTCGGAGATGTCGACCGGATACTGTACCCTGTACGGAGACATGGTGGGAGCCCTGGCAGTAATCGGAGACGTATACAAAACCTCCGTCTACCGCCTGGCGCGACATGCCAATCGGGATCGTGAGATCATTCCAGAAAATACATTGATCAAGCCACCCTCCGCGGAATTGCGCCCTGGACAACAGGACACAGATTCGCTTCCGCCTTACGATGTGCTCGATCCAATTCTGGAAGCTTATGTCGAGCGGTATGAAACCGCGGAAGCCATTGTGAAGGCGAGTCCGCAACCGCTGGAGATAAACTTGGTGCGGAGCATTCTGCGGATGGTGGAGCGAAGTGAGTATAAGCGTCAGCAAGCGGCGCCGGTGTTGAAGGTAACGCAGAAGTCCTTTGGAGTCGGCCGCAGATTTCCTATTGCGGTCAAAGTTCAGGTTTAATACTTTGATTTAACTATTTGAGGAAGATACATGAAAATGAAGTTGATAGTCTTGTCAGTATTTGCTCTGACGATGATCGCTGGCGGGGAAGTGATCGCACAGGCGACGGCTCCGCAAAGCTCCCAGCCAGCCACCTCGCAAACCGCGCCGGCCAGTCCGGGTCTCCATATGAACTCGATCGCTCCGCCGGCAAAGATTGAATTTCCTCCCGCCAATCCAAAAAATTTCACAGCCACCTCTCCGACGACTGCCGAGGTGAATGCGTTTCTGAAGCAGATCTGGGGCTACGATCCGAATCGCGTGTGGGAGGTGGTTGGAATCCAGACCACTGAAGCTCCAGGGATCGCGCGGGTCACAATTCTGGTCGGCGAGCAGGGGGTGTCACACACTGCGTCGCCAACTGTTTTCTTTGTTACGCCCGATGGCCATCACGCCGTCGCCGGTTCGGACGTGGTCTCTTTCGGAGCTCATCCCTTTGCCGACGTGCAGCAGAAACTGCAAGCGCGTGCCACTGGCCCCTCCCGCGGTGCAAGTTCGAAAAGTCTGGAATTGGTGGAATTCGCCGATTTACAATGCCCGGATTGCAAGATGGCAGCGCCCATCATGGATAAGCTGGCGACTGACTTTCCAAACGCTCGCATCGTCTTTCAGGTTTTCCCACTGACAACGATCCATGCTGAGGCCCAGAAGGCTGCTGAGTATGCCGTATGCGTGGCCCAGCAGAAGGGAAATGCCGCGTTCTTCCAGTTTGTGCAGGCTGTGTTTGACACACAGGACAACCTGAAGACAGATGCTGACGGGACGTTGAAGACAGCCGCGACCAAGGCAGGTGCGGATGCCACTGCAGTGTCGACCTGTGCAGCGTCTCCGGCCGCCTCTGAGGCTGTTGCCGCTTCCGTGAAACTTGGAA
>JAZKAG010000196.1:0-7061 GCA_040389265.1 Acidobacteriota bacterium | reverse complement strand
TTGTGGACGACCTGTTTCACCAGTTCCTGTGCAGAAATCTTCTCTGCGCCGGAACTTCCACAAAACCCTGGGAACAGCAGCAACGACATCACGCAAATGCATAAAAACCAAGGAGCTCTGGCTGCGGCCGGAGCGGAATTCCTTCCAATTGAAATTCTCACGTACACCTCTTCTATCTTTTCGGGTTTACCACACAGCGGCTTTCGATGACGCCGTTGTCCAACCCTGATACCAATTCTCTCGCATAGTAAACGCCGGCAGGGTCTTTCCGGGCCGCGCGAGCAATACCTGGTACAGTTCGATGTTGCCCTGCTGGAAAGCGTACGCGGAACCGGCCATGTAGAGCAGCCAGATGCGATAGGTCTTCTCTGAAACGGTTTTAAGAACGTTTTGGGCATTTCGCTGCAGGTTCTCGACCCAGAGGCGCAATGTGTGCTCATAGTGGATGCGAAGATTGTCGACGTCGCGCACTTCAAAGCCCACCGACTCGGCTATCTCCAGGACCTCGCCCAGGGTCACCAGTTCACCGTCTGGGAATACATACTCGTCCATGAATGAATCTTTGGCGGGAGGGCAGCCTGCGGAGCGAGCAATGCCGTGATTCAGGAACAGTCCGTCCGGCGAAAGCATCCGCTTCACGATCGTGAAATACTCGCGCAGATTTTTCAGCCCTACATGCTCAAACATACCGACGCTGGCGATCTTGTCGAAATTGGTGTGCCATTCGGCGATGGTGCGATAATCCCGCAGCTCCACCCTGCACTTGTCTTCGAGCTGGGCGTGACAGATCCTTCTGGCGGTCACGTCCGCTTGCTCGTGGCTAAGAGTAATGCCGCAGGTGTCCACGCCATAGCGGGAGCTGGCGTGGAGTAGAAGACTGCCCCAGCCACAACCGATATCGAGAAACCGTTCATTTGGCGCCAGCGCGAGCTTGCGGCAGATGAGTTCCAGCTTGTTCGCCTGGGCCTTCTCCAGTCCTTCGCTGGGATCGCGGAAATAAGCGCAGGAATAAGCGAGGGTGGGGCCGAGCCAGGTTCGATAGAAATCAACGGGAAGATCGTAATGGTAGGAGATCGAACTGCGATCCCGTTTCAAGGAGTGCTGTCTTCCGTGGCGAAACCACTGCGCCAGGTCCGAGGAGGAACGCCAAAGCGTCCGTAAGATGTGATGACCGGCGCTGCCGACATGCTGGTAGAGGTGACGAACTGCTGGGAATGCGGAGAACAGATCTCCTTCAACATCCAGATCCTGGTTTATGTAGGCTTCGCCCAGGGTACGGTCGGTAGGGTCTTTCAGCAGCGCGTGCCAGGCCGCGGAGGATTTGACCACGAAGGTACAGTGTGGCGGCTGGTTGGGCGAAGAATACCACGACCAACCGTCAAAACTACGGATGCCGAAACAAGGAGCGGAATAATCGCGAAACAGGTCTTGAAACAACCGTGTGCGTTGCGTCTGGTTCGAAGCCGAAAGCATGGTTTCCCCTTCCTGTTCGACCGTGTTGGCCCATAGAAGTTGCGGAAGACTCCGTGCTACGAGCCGCTAGACTGCTGAATTTACCGTCTACCACTCAATGTAGAGAATCAACTGAGAGATAAAGTTGCCTCGGAAGCAGGATCGCAGCCTGCAAATGTCGACGGGAGCGGGATTTACAGCTTAATTTCCATGTCCAGAACAGGAACTGCATGCCGATGGAGACGGCATGCAGGAGGAGGACGAAAACAATCCCGCGCTCGAGAGGACTGCAACTCTTCCAGCTTGGCAGGCTCGAACCTGCGATGTCGTCGTGGTCGAGACGGGGGGTGACTGCTTCACTCGGCTGCCGGAATCGAACCTGTGACGTTGGCCGCCACAGAGGCCGATACCACGGAAGAGAAACTGGCCTGCGTCGCCACAGTAGGCACGGAGACGGGATTGGTACCCGCGGAGATGAACGGGCCAAGAGCTGCCGCTGCCGTCGTGGTGCTGTCGCCGCTGACACTGGTGATGAGGCCGGTGAGACTAGCGTCGCTTTCGTAGTTCAAGTTATTGGCAGGGATCAGATTGATGTTGGCAAAGTTGGGCGAAGCGAGGGTGACGGATGGAATGCCACGCACCAGCGCACGATGCTCCGCCTCAACGCCCATGATTGACGCGGAAACTTTAGCATAGAGGATGAGATCGGCCTGAGTGAGATTGGAGCCGCTCATCGCCGGATTGGCCTGTGTCGCGCTAAAGCCGTTATACCCGGCGGCCATGGATGCGAATTCCTCCACCGCGGTCATGTAGGCGCCGACGAAAGCCCCCTCGAGAGCGAGGAGAACTGGCAGAAATCCCATGAGCGAGGAGAAGGTCCCAGTTGGATAGTAGAAGCTCTGGGGAACGCCGGCACCTGAATCACCGCTGCCGTCTTTGGGCAGCCCAAGCAGCGAGCGCAATAATTGGGCGTGCGCCACTTCTTCCAGCAGCGCTCCCTGCAGGTACGCAACATTGATGACGCTACCGGAGGAACCTACATTGATGGCCGTGCCGCCAGAACCAGCGAGGTTGGAGTCGGTGATGACAGCCTGGGTGGAGAGGGCCGTGTAGTACGTGGTGATGGCCAAACTTTCGGCGATGAGAGCTGCGATCAAAATATTGGCCGCTGTATCAGTGCTGCCTGCAGCACTGACGGGGGTGGTTTTCATCATGGAGCCGCCGCTGCATCCATCCACAATGGCCATGGCTGCTGCGCCGACACCGAACATGGTTGCACCACTGAGGAAGGAGCGACGATTCAAGCCACCGGCCGCACTCAATTCTTTAATCAATTTCTCTGTCGCCATAAAGTCTCCTTATCTGGGCTCTAGCTTCCGACTCGTCGGACGAGAGCGTTGCTGGTTCATACTCAGTACGCCCGCATCCGTGATTCGGATTTGGCGTGAGCAGAGAATTTTTGGAAAAGACATGTCGACGGCGTGAGAAGGTCATTCGAATCAGGCGGCGATTCGGCCTGCCCAGCCACTTGGAACTCCACGAGGCAATGGAAGGATGGATTGGATGGGCGACGAATTGCGTTGGAGTTGACTGGAATTCTTGGTGAGCCGGGATGAATATGGAATTACCTCACCGGGCGAGGTGCTTCCGCGGTGTCGATAAAAGGTCGGGGCCCGAAATTCCAGTGGACAACAAAATGCCCCGAAGACTTTCGAAAGGAAAGCCGGCAGGGCAAGATGAAGCAGGCTGAATTGCGATTAAATTACTTGTTGAGCTGTTCCATCAGATTGTTGATCATGCGATTCAAATCGGTGTCGCTATGGCGCAACTCATCGATCTTGGCGATGGAATGCATCACGGTAGTGTGATGTTTATCGCCAAAGTGTCGGCCAATTTCCGGTAGTGACGCTTCCGTCAATTGCTTGGCGAGATACATGGCGATCTGACGGGGGACAACGATGGAGCGAGAATTGTTTTTCTGCTTCAGCTCCGTGATCTTCATGCCGAACTGATCGGCAACGGCACGCTGAATCACTTCAATTGTCACCTTACGCACCTGGGTATCGATGAATTGCTTCAGGCATTGCTGGGTGACGGCCAGGCTGATCTCCACGCCATGCAGACTGCACCACGCCAGCAGACGAACCAGCGCACCTTCCAGTTCGCGTACATTGGTGCGCACGTTGGAAGCGACGAATAGCGCCACGTCGACCGGCAGCGTGACATGCTCGCTCTCTGCTTTCTTCTGCAGAATCGCAACCTTTGTTTCCAGATCGGGCGGCTGAATGTCGGCGATCAAGCCCCACTCGAAGCGATTGCGCAAACGATCTTCAATCTCCGCCAACTCTTTCGGCGGCCGGTCGCTGGCGATCACAATCTGCTTCATGCTTTCATGCAGCGCGTTGAAGGTATGGAAGAACTCTTCCTGCGTCCGCTCCTTCTGCGCCAGGAACTGGATGTCGTCAATCAGCAACACATCGACGGAACGATACTTGTCGCGGAAGCTGGACATGCGATCGTAGCGCAGCGAGTTGATCATCTCGTTGGTGAACTTTTCGCTCGACACATAGCAGATCGACGCTTGCGGCTGATGCCGTTTCACCTCATGTCCAATGGCATGCATCAGGTGCGTCTTGCCGTTGCCGACCGAGCCATACAGGAACAGAGGGTTATAGGCCTTGGAAGGCCGTTCGGCAACCGCTTCGGCAGCGGCGCGGGCAAATTGGTTGCCGTTGCCGATGACAAACGCGTCGAAGGTATAGCGAGGGTTCAGTTGTGCAGCCGTATCCCAATCGAAGCGAGACTGCTGCGGCGCCGGGGCTGCGCTGCTATTGTAGCGATTTCGAACCGGGCTGGAAGAGCGTGTCGGCTGCGGAGCAAAACCGCCGTCCTGGCGAACACGCGGAGGCGGCGCTTCTTCCTGCAGAGCTTCGAATGAGACTTCGTCAACTTCCAGGCCTAGCTGATCGACGGCTTCCAGGATGTGATCGTTATAGCGCTCGCCGATATGCTCGAACTCGCGGGTGGGGACGGTGACAACGAGCACCCGCCCTTCAATCCGGCTGAAGCGTGTGGGCTTGAACCAGGTATCGAAGGATTGGTGATTGATTTTTTTCTCAAGCGCGGTGAGGATGCGCATCCAGGGATTGATATTCGAGGAAGCTGTGGCGAGGAATGACATGCTATTTTCACTTTCAACGTTGCGGCGCGACTGCCGATACAGAGGCAACTTCTGCAGCGGAGCTTGCTCCTTCGAAGCTAATCAATACGGCCAACTCCATGTTCATGCGATGAACTGAAATTGCCAAAGGTCGTGAGAAATGTTGGCTACGGTTTGTCCGAGACTCGCTGAAAAGTGGTCGGCCTGGGGCGGTCAGAGCACACGGAACGGGTTGTTCGGATGACGCTAGCGAAAGCCGATACTAGCATATTCAAGTGTCGGTAGGCAGCAGTGTTTTTGACGCAAAATCATTTCTTCTCGAAACTGCACCAAGGCTGGTGAAAGGGCGGATGAATTGCCGGGATTCAACGAACGCCGGGAAATTTTCTCCGAATAATTTGGGCTCACGTCCACAGAATTTGCATCACGAAGATCTTTGATCGGTCGCGCGTCTTCGACGAAGCGTGCCTAGATAGAATAATGGACCCGCCCCCGCCAGAAAAGTTCCGAAAAGAATCGCCGGTAACCTGGGGGTAATGTGATCGGCACTTGCGGCAAAGATGGTAAAGAAAACCAACGCGGTGGGAGCGATGCCAATTGCGACCGCACCGATACGGCCAAAGGGTACGCAAAAAGGTCGGACAAGCGATGGTTCTCTCCACCGTAAAACCGCCAGCGCAACAAACTCCAGAACCAGGCTCAGTCCATACAGCAGGATGTCAAGTTCCAGCAGGCGCGTGAGATTCAATCCCAGCGCCAGCGCCCACGCAATTCCGCACACCAGCACCGCAACCCAGGGAACGCCGTTGGCCATGCGGCGTTCCAATACTTTCGGAAGCAGACCATCCCCGGCCATGGCCGCAGGAACGCGCGCATACGAAAGCATCAGCGCATTGAACATGGCGATGCCAGTCAACGCCCCGCCGGCAACCACGGCAATCGCCAGCCACTCGGAAAAGCGCGGGCCAATGTGCATTCCTAAAATGCGTGCGACCGATACCCATGATCCTGTGACAAACATGGAGGATGGAATCCCGGTCACAGCGATCACCGCAATGGGTAGAACATAGCTGCCAGCGACCAGCAGAACAGACGCCAGCATGGAGCGAATGTAATTGCGCTGCGGATCTTCCACCTCTGCCGCGATGGTGGAGGCGTTGTCCCAGCCCATGTAGTTCCACACTACAAAGAGCAATGCAGTCACAAGGCTGCCGTGCGGGGTTCGCGTCATACCGGCGTGCTGCACGGCATGCCCCGCGAAGTGGAATAGGCCGCTTCTCCAAACACCCAAGCCAACGACGCCGAGAAATGGCGTCAGCAGTAGTGCCAGCATCCACAAGGAACCTTGTCCCACCGAGTAGGCGCCGCGCGAGTTCCATGCCACGCAAATCGCCACAACAGCCAGCGACCACGCCACGCCGCGATGGCCGGCTGTCAGGGCTGGCTCCAGTTGCCCAAGGTATGCGACGGCCAGGGCGGGATAAATCGCCATGTCAAAAATGCTGGCGGATAGAGAAAGCCACGCTTCTTGAAATCCCCAGAAGCGGCCGAGTGCACGGCTGACCCAGATGTAAAAGCCGCCATCTTCAGGAAGCGCGCTGGCAAGCTCGCCCACCATCAGCGCCGTGGGCAAGCTCCAGATGAAAGGAACGACACAAAGCAGCAGCAATGCACGTCCATACCCAGCCTGGCCCACGATGTCTTCCAGACCATAGGGACCGCCAGACACCATGAAATATGTCGCCGCCACCAATGGAAGCAGCGGCATGCGTCGCATGGAGCGCGCGGGGCTCCATCGCGTGTGACTGGAGCTGGATTGGGAATGTGTGTGAACGTTTGCCGTCCGGGGATCGAGATGTGCCTGCCTGAGCGTAACAAAGAACCCTGCGGACACGCATCGGAAATTGCGTAGCAGCAATAGCCATCTACGCCATTTCCGATTGAGCATACCGTGGGGATGCGACCAGAAAATGCCTAGGCCAGATCGAAAGGCGTTTCCACCACTTGACCCGTCATCAGGTCGTGCGTAGTGACGTGCCACGGACCCTTGGGATCACTGACAGCGAACGGAAATCGCTCCACGTGAGGCGTGGCGTGAATCAACACATTGCGTGAATACAATTCGTAGACCTCACCGGTGGGCGTTTTAAATTCATAATGCACGGTGCGCACGGTCCCCTCTGGAACCGGACTTTCGTCCGTCAGTCTGACTTCTACCATTTCGCCAGCGCGTGCGCCGGGAGCCACTTGGGTTCGCAGCGCCGAGATGGGTTGTGGCGACCGAGTAAAAACCAGCGGACCCCATGGATCCAACGTAGTCTTGAGGGTGCGAATTTTGCCAAGATCTTTGCGGCCGCGCACGTCGTAGGTCTGCACTTCCGCGGGCCACTCGAGAGTAACTTCCGCTTCTTTCTCCAGCAGCGAATTGTCAATGTTCCCCACGATGGCA
>JAZKAG010000195.1:7014-10808 GCA_040389265.1 Acidobacteriota bacterium | reverse complement strand
GCGCTGCGGGTCGGGAATGGCGGCGAAGCGTTTCTCCAGGTCGGCCTCAGTCTTTGCAGTCGCAGAGGAGAATCCCAGCATGGGCGGCGTGTCTTGCTGTTGTGCGTGTGCCGATGGCAATACGGTGAAGACGACCAAAACAAATAGAGCGGACAAAAGCAGGTTTGCGTGGCGCAAGGTTTCCTCCCCAATTACGGGAAATTTTCGATGAGAACTGGCAGGGGATTTCTCGTGTGCCGTAATCGTACTACGCGGAGATGTCTGGTCTTGCCATTTCTTCCCTGCGTCTGGAAGGATGTTATCCATTCACCTGCAGCAGAGGCAGGCTCAAATCACACATACGATTCAGGAGAGACCAGGAATGTCATCCGATGAGACCACGGGAACGGCGACGCGGCGCGAGTTTGTGCAGGGAAGCCTCGCGGTGGCGGGAACCATGCTGACTTCGACGTTGCCTTCCATGGCTGCGGCTGATACCCCACAGAAGCGGCCGAATCTGCTTTTCATCTATACCGAAGGTCAACGTGCAGATGCGCTTGGACTCGCCGGCAATCCGCTGCTCAAGACTCCCAACCAGGACAGGATCGGCCGCGAAGGAGTGCGATTTACAAATTCTTTCTGTACGAATGCCTTGTGTGCGCCGGCGCGTGCGACTGCGCTGACCGGGATGTATTCGAAAACAACCGGCGCGCTCGGGAATCCCAACGATAAAGATCTCGACCAGCCGTTGCCTGCAGACATTCCATTGTTCACCGATCTGCTGCATCAAGCTGGATATGAAGTCGCGATTGTCGGGAAAGTCCATGTGAAGAATGGCGTACGCGAGCGCTATTGGGATTATTATTTCGGCTTCAATGCAGCCGTCACAAATTATTACTTTCCCTCGTTCCGAGAAGGTCGCAAGGGTGTGATCGGCGAGCCGGTCACCTACCAGAACCAATATGCCGATGACCTGGTTACGGACAAAGCCTTGGCGTGGCTGAACGAGCCACACGAAAAACCAGTTTGCCTGCTGGTGTGGTATCAGACGCCGCATGCGCCGTTCTATCGAGCGCGACGCCACCTGGATCTGTACAACGGAATCCCCATCCCCAAGCCGGCGACCTTTGACGACGATGCCAAAGGATATCCTGGCAAGCCTCGCTGCTTTGCAGATGCCCATAACAAAATCGGCACGCAAAGCGATTTGGATGACGATGCGCGAAGTCTGGAAGAACTGGTGAAGGATTATTATGCGGGCCTGGTTGCCGTCGATGAAAATATCGGCCGTCTGTTTCAGCAACTCGAAAAGACGAACCAGATGGACGAGACTGCAATATTTTTTACCTCCGACCACGGGTATTTTCTCGGCGAGTGGCGTTTATTCGACAAGCGTCTGATGCATGAGCCGTCGATTCGAGTTCCCATGATGATGCGATATCCCAGGAAAATTCCGGCAGGTGGAGAGCGACAGGAAATGGTTCTCAATACCGACATTGCGCCCACACTGCTCGAGCTGGCGGGAGTTCCGGTCCCCGCAGCCATGCAGGGGAAAAGCCTTCTACCATTAGCCACGGGAGAAAAAACCTCCTGGCGCAAAGAATGGCTGTATGAGTACTACGAATATCCCGGATGGGAAAATGTGCGACCCAACCGCGGCATTCGCACCGAGCGATATAAGCTGATCCACTACTACCTGGAGCCACAGGAATTTGAGATGTATGACCTGGTCGCGGATCCAGGCGAGACGCAGAATCTCTACGGCAACCCGCAACATTCCACGTTGCAGGCAGACTTATTCTCTCGTATGGAAAAGCTTCGCGCGCAGATTCCCGAAAAGGAGGCCTGATGCGATCCATGGCGAGTTTTCTACGGTCGCGACACACCCGCGATGTGGGACTTTGTCTTCCTCCACGATTGTTGTAGGCTTGGCAAGAGACTGCCGCCACCGCCACGCAGCCCTCGTGAAGCCTATGCCCACACCAGAGAAGCCCGAAAGTCAGCGCAAGATCGCGCTACGAGAGTTCGTGCAAGCCGAATCGATGATTCAGATTGCGCTGGTGCTTCCCATTTCCTGCATTGTCGGATGGGCAATCGGGGACTTTCTAGACCATAAACTGCACCAATCCTGGATTGGAATTGCCGGGCTGGCGGTTGGAATCGCTGCCGGCTTTGTGCAGGTGATTCGTATGGCCAACCACGCAAACCGCAGCGACGATAACCAATGACTCCTGAAAGCAGCCTGCCGGCACCGGCAATGGAAGCCAAGCCGCCGGAGACAGTGCCACCCCCTTCTTCCGGCGGCATGATCCAGTTCAACGAAGCGGACATTCGCCGCACCCTGCGTCGCGCGCTGATCCTTGCGGGCGCGGCGGTGCTGGTGGCCTCTCCCATTTTGTGGGCCTGGCTCGGCTGGCGAACCTGCCTGACGTTTGTCATCGGCGTCGCCATTTCCGCAACTGGAATTGTCGAATGGCTGCAACTACTTTCAGCCATGATGTCCAGGATGGAAGAAGGCCGCACCCCGGTCCCCATGGGCCGCGTGCTGGTAATGTTTTTCCTGCGTTTGGCAGTCGCGGGTGTGCTCTTATATGCTAGTCTAAACAGTTTGCATGGCTCTGTTTATGCGTTGCTGGCTGGGCTGGCAGTATCCTTGCTTGCCTTGACGGTGGAATCGATCCGGCTAGTATTCCGCACCGGATAATTCTGCTCCTCCATGCAGCCATGGCCTGAAGCACAAAGCTTGAAGAACCTGGATAGAAAGTACGAACGATGCCCCTCCAACATTTCCTTGCTCACATCCTGAACCAGTTGTTTGCCGGGCCGGTGACGGCCATGTTGAACTGGGTCGGCCATCCGCCGCTCAATCCTGCTGCGCCCATCAATGGCGTGTTCACCATGGAGTTGATCGCATTCCTCATCCTGCTGATCTTCTTTATCCTGGTTCGAGTGTCGCTAAGCGTGGAAAAGCCAAGCGTGCCGCAACGCATGGCGGAAATGGTGGAAGACTTCGTCACCAACCAGACCGAACCCATTATTGGACACAAGTACAAGGTCTATTTGCCGTATCTGGCGGCGCTAGTGATGTTTATCCTCGTCAACAATCTACTGGGCCTGGTGCCGGATGTTGAAACTCCCACCTCCAGTCCGGTCGTGCCGCTGGGATTCGCACTCGTAACTTTTCTCTACTATCACTGGCAGGGCTTGAAAGAAAACAAAGCCAAGTACGTGAAGCAATTTGTCGGGCCGGTCTGGTGGCTGTCGCCGCTCATGATTTTGATTGAACCGGTCTCTCACATGGCCCGCGTGCTCTCGCTTACGGTTCGTCTGTTTGCGAACATGTTTGCCAGCGATTTGTTGATTCTGATTTCATTCATGCTCGTTCCAGTCTTTTTGCCAGTTCTCTTCATCGGGCTGCATCTGCTGGTCTCATTGATTCAGGCGTACGTATTCATGATGCTGGCCTCCATTTACATTGGGCAGGCGATTGCGCACGAGCACTAGAGTTTAAGTTTTGCTGGAGTTTGCATTCCCCTCCAGCGGTAGTACCCCCGAAGGTGGACCAGAGGACGCAGCAGGGCTGGCGTTCACGTTTCACAAGCGGGAGATCTTAAGAAACTATCGGAGTTATATACATGCGTACCATGCAAAAAGTCTTTATGGCGCTCTCGGTCCTTTGTCTGGCCGTTCCAGCGTTTGCGCAGGCCAGCGGCAGCGATTCCCATGCCAGTATGGTAGCGATTGCAGCCGGAATCTCGATGGCGATTGCCTCCGGACTCTGCAATGTACAGGTTTCCGTTCGTGTCTCCGTTGAT
>JAZKAG010000195.1:0-7004 GCA_040389265.1 Acidobacteriota bacterium | reverse complement strand
GAGGGCTACGCAGTGGGCTCGTCCTCGCTGGCCATCGCTCGTAACCCGGGAGCGCGGCCGGCCATTTTCTTGTTCCTCGTGCTCGGCCTGGCGTTTATCGAGTCGCTGGCGCTGTTCACCTTTGCCATTATTTTCATTAAGGTAAAGTAGAAAATCTCAAGCTTCACGCGAACAGCCTCCCGCCAGGGAGGCCGTTTGTGTTTTCTGCGAAAACAGGGCCCCGAGACGCGGCCAATGGTGCAACACCTCCCGAAATGGGTACCTCTACCGAGAGGCGGCCTTGCGGCCGGAATGAATTTCGGCCTGATTCGCTACAATGGTGATAGAGACGCCGGTGGCCACCTAGGCCCCCGGTCCGATCCGCCAGGATCGGGCTGGAACGGCGAAGCTCGGGGAAATGGCAAGAACAATTGCAGCGATTTTTGATGGAAAATGGCAGGAAATCGCCGCTTTCCCGAGAGAATCATGTAGCAAACGACTGAAAATACAGGCTTTATGAGCCTGAACTCCGCCGTATAATCCTTCAACTATTCTGTATAATCCTTCAACTATTTCGTATAATCCTTCAACTATTTCGTATAATCCTTCAACTTTCTGTCTCAATCGCCCACTTTGCAGCCGCGTTAGTTGCTGCCCAGGGATGCCAATCCCGGCGTTGGCTGAGCAAGCACAGCTTGCCCATGGAACGTGGCCGCGCCAGCGCGTGCCAGGTCGAGGAATCGTCCTGGGAAGATTCCCAGCGCAAATACGGCCGCTACCAGAATTACCATCGCAAGAACAAATGCCGGTCGCGCGTGCGCGGTATCTGCCTCCCGGGGTGGTTCTGCCGGCACCATGTACATCTGGCCCAGCAGGCGCAGGTAGTAAAACGCCGCCACACCGCTGTTCAGCAGCCCCAGGATGGCCAGCCATGCGTTGCCAGAGTTGACCGCCACGGTGAACACATAAAACTTCCCGAAGAAGCCCGCGGTAAAGGGAATTCCGATCAATGAGATCAGGAAGAGAGCAAACGCAGCCGCGACCGGATGACGCCTCGCCACCCCCGCGAAATCGCTGAGATCGGTTCTGGATTCGTTGTAGCCAGAGAGATACCCGATGATGCCAAATGCCCCCACGTTCATGGCGGCGTAGGCTGCGGTGTAAAAGCTGGCGGCGGCAATCCCCATGGGCGCAAGCGCGGTAAACGCGACCAGCAGATACCCGGCATGCGCGATGGAGGAGTATGCCAGGAGGCGCTTGACGTTGCGCTGCGTAAGCGCTCCCACGTTACCAATCGTCATCGACAGTACGGCCAGAATCCAAACCAGCGGCATCCAGACATGCGTTGCGGTGCCAAACGCGCCATACGTGATGCGTAGCAGAACCGCAAAGGCAGCAGCCTTCGGCGCGGTCGACATCAAGCCGACCACCGGAGCGGGAGCGCCTTCATAAACATCCGGCGTCCACACATGGAAGGGAGCCAGCGAGACCTTGAAGCCGAGACCAATCAGCATCAACCCAAAGGCAACGGTCAATAACAGCGGGGACGCTCCGCCGGCAACACTTTTGGCGATTTCATAAATATTCGTCGAGCCGGTTGCGCCGAAGCAGAGCGCGATGCCATAGAGAAAAAATGCCGTCGCGAACGAACCCAGCAGGAAGTATTTAATGGAGGCTTCCGAGCTGGTCGCGCTGCGTTTGCGATAGCCCGCCAGAATGTAGGTGGAGATGGACGAAATCTCGAGGCTGATGAAAACCATTAACAGCTCGACGGAGCTGGTCATCAGCATCATTCCAGTCGCGCCAAAGAGGATCAGCGCATAATATTCGCCGACATAACTGGTATGCCCTTCAAAATAATCGAGCGAGATCAGCAGTGTGACTAGGACAATGCCGCCGATCACCAGATGGAAAAAGACACTGAAAGCATCTGACTGCACGGTGCCGAAAAACGCTGTTCCTGCGGGAAGAAACAATTGATAACCACTGGCCACGATCGCAGCGATTGTGCCAAGGATGGCGACGATGCCGAGCGGCTTGCGGCTGGTTCTCGGCTTCAAAACCGGTTCCACCAGCATGACCAGCACGCCGGTCAGCGTCATCAGGATTTCCGGCAAAATGCGCAACGCGGGAGCGACGGTGGCGTAGCTTATCGAGGGATTCATCGGGCCACTCCATGCGTTGCCCTGTGCGCTGCAGGTGGAGATGTCAAGGTCGCGTAGGCTGTGGTCCTCATAGTCGCTTTCGTCGGAGCCATCGCCGGTACGGCCAGGTCAATCGCGTGCATCCAGAAGACCGAAGCCACGCCCATCGCAATCATCAGAGCAATCGTGGGCCATACGGCGGCGCGTTCGCGCCAGTTCACATCCGCAGCAGAGAGCGCAGCGACGCCGCTCGAGGGCTGGCCATAAAACACGCGCTGCACCATCCACAGCATGTAGGAGGCTGACAGGATCACGCCTACCGTAGCCGCAGAAGCGATACCGGGATGAGTCTGGAAACTACCGCTCAAAATAAGAAACTCTCCGACAAAAATGTTCAGAGAGGGAAGCCCGACAAGCGACAACGTCGTAATGACGAACAGTACCGCCAAGCCCGGCAGCTTACCCGCGATCCCCCCTAGCTGGCCCATATCGTACGTTCCATAACGTTCGTACAGGATGCCGAGCAACATGAAGAAGGCGCTGGCGGAGATGCTCTCATTCAGAATCTGATATGCCGCGCCATCCATGCTGGCCGCGGTGAAGGCATAGATGCCGAGCACGATGAAGCTGACCGCGCTCAAAGTGGCGTAAGCGGCGAGACGCTTCAGATCGGTTTGCACCAGCGCCATTAAAGCTCCATAGAGAATGCCGATCGCACCCAGTACCACCATCAGCGGCGCAATATGTGCTGCTTGCGTGGGGAACAGGCCAACGTGCCAGCGCAGCAGCGAATAGAGCCCGAGCTTGCCGGCGAGAATCATGGCAACGGCTGTGGGAGCTTCACTGATGCCATCGCGGAGCCACCCGTGCAGCGGAAACACCGGCACCTTGACGGCAAACGCTAGAAGAAATGCGAGCGATGTGATCCACAAACCAGTCGCGTGCGCTCCGTTCCAATGACGCATCTGTTGCTGCAGTTGAACGATGTCGAATGTACCCGTCTGACCATAGAGCCACAGCATTCCGACCAATAGAAGCGCGGAAGGAATGAAAGCATATAGGAAAAACTTGATGGCAGCGCCGCGCCCATTTGTGCGGCCATACATGCCGATCAGCAGCGCGAGCGGGACAATCGACAGCTCCCAAAACGCGTAGTAGAGAATCAGATCGAGCGCGACGAATACGCCGTACATTGCCGTCTGCTGCAACAGCAGCAACGCGTAAAATTCGCGGGTGCGATCTTGAATCACGCGCCAGGAGATGAGTACGCCCAGGGGCGCCAGGAAGGACACCAGCACCACCAGCCACATCGAAAGGCCATCTACACCAACGTGGTACTGGATGGCAGGATTGCTGATCCAGGGAATGTTCAGCTCATACTGAAAGCCTTGCTGCTGTTGATAGTTAAAGTGTGCCGGTAGATGCAGCGCCATCACAAAGAGAAACAGCGTTAGCAGCAGAGAAAATACCTGAGGAGCGCGCCCGCGCCTCGGCAACAACAGCACCACCACCGCGCCAGCCGCGGGTAGAAAGGTGAGCCATGTAAGAATGCTTGCGTTCAACTTAAAAGTCCTTCCTTACCTAAAACGAATGCGCCAGGTACAGAACCACCAGCAAAACCGCAGCCGCACCCGCAGCCAGCCATCCGGCATAGGAGCGAATATTTCCCGATTGCATGCGACGTATGCCGGAGCTGGCGCCATTAGCCATTGCCGTCATCGCCGTATTGGCGCCATCGATGATGCCGGCCTCAATGCCGCCTCCCAAAACATTTCTTGAGAAAGCCAGCAGTGGACGAACGATGATGGCACCATAAATCTGGTCGACCCAATACTTATTCCATATCAAGGTGTAGAGCGCCTTCGCGTTCTGTGCGGCGCTCACGGCAAGGTGCGGCTTGCGGCGGTACATTAAGTCTGCAAGCCACCACCCAATCAGCGCGACCAGCATGGATACCCCGGCGAGAATTCTGTCCAATTGAACGTCGGTGGCTGTTGGCGCCACCGATGCGACGGAATTGGTCGAGTTTGCGAACACGGGATCAAGAAAATGCGCAATCCAATCGTGTCCACCCAGAGCTGCGGGCCAGCCAATCCATCCGCCGGCAAGAGAAAGGAATCCAAGGATGACGAGCGGCAACAGCATCGACCATGGGCTTTCATGCACGCCGTGGGAGCCATGCCCGCCGTGACCGGCGCTGGCTTCGTCATATCGGGCTGTTCCGAAAAATGTCATGTACCAAAGCCGGAACATATAGAACGATGTAAGCCCGGCGGTGGTCAGACCGACAACCCAAAGAATCTTGCCATCGTGCGGTGAGAGGAAGTCAGCCGCCAGAATTGCATCCTTGCTGAAAAATCCAGCAAACGGAAATAGGCCGCTGATCGCTAGAACAGCAGCCGTCATGGTCCAGAATGTGACCGGCAGCTTCTTTCGCAGCCCACCCATATTTCGCATATCCTGCTCGCCGCCAAGAGCGTGAATCACGCTCCCTGCAGCAAGGAATAGTAGGGCCTTAAAGAACGCGTGGGTGACCAGATGAAAAATTCCCACCGAATAAGCAGTCACACCACAGGCCAGGAACATATAGCCGAGCTGCGAAATGGTAGAGTAGGCGAGCACCCGTTTGATATCTATCTGCAGAATTCCGATGGTCGCTGCGAAGAATGCGGTAGCAGCGCCAATGATGGCAACAATTGCCAGCGCCAGTGGTGAACGCCCGAATAGCACGTGCGCACGCGCCAGCATATAGACGCCCGCCGTCACCATAGTGGCGGCATGGATCAATGCCGACACCGGAGTGGGACCTTCCATCGCGTCGGGCAACCAGACGTACAGGGGAATCTGCGCCGATTTACCAGTCGCTCCTAACAACAGCAGCAAAGCGATCGCAGTTAGAAAGCCACCCTGCATTTCAGGATGTGCATTGATATTGGCAAAGACCTGGCTGAAACTGAGCGTGCCGAAGTGCGCAACGATCAGGAACATCGCCAACAGAAATCCGAAGTCGCCAACCCGATTGACGATGAAGGCCTTTTTGCCGGCGTTCGCGGCCGAGTCTTTGGTGTAATAAAAGCCGATCAGCAAATAGGAGACGAGCCCCACACCTTCCCAGCCAACAAACATTAGCAGGAAGTTGGCAGCCAGCACCAGCGTCAGCATGAAGAACAGGAACAGGTTCATGTAGGCGAAGAAGCGCCAGTAGCCCTCCTCAGCCGCCATGTAGCCGACCGAATACAAGTGAATCAGGAGGCCCACACCAGTGACCACCAGCAGCATGACGAGCGTCAACTGGTCCAGCAGAAACGAGAAGTTTGCATGGAAGCCTGAAACGGCAATCCACGGCGTAGCGAATTTCTCCAGATGGGGCAGAGCCAAACCGGTATGCACGCGCGCCACAATCCATAAAACCTGAACGAACGCCGCGACAGGAAAAAGCAGTGCGACTGCCGATACCAGCGCTTTCGGCAGACGTCTGCCCAGGATCCCATTGATCGCGAAGCCCGCCAGTGGAAGCAGCGGCAACAGCCAAAGATGCAAAGTAGGTGTCATAGTTTCATCAAGTCGATCTGGTCGACGTTCAACGTGTTGCGTGAGCGGAACAGCGAGATGATGATGGCCAAACCGACGGCCGCCTCTGCAGCGGCGACGACCATGACGAAGAAAACGAAAATCTGGCCGCTGACCTGGTGCCAGTGGTTGGCGAAGGTGACAAACGCCAGGTTGACCGCATTCAGCATCAGTTCAATCGACAAAAATATGGTGATGACGTTGCGCTTGATCAGAAAACTGCAAATGCCAATGCAGAAAAGAGCAGCACTCAGGATCAAATACCAGGCGATCGGAACGGTCATCTCAATGCTCCTTCCGTGCGAGTACGACCGCGCCGAGAATCGCGACCAGGATCAATACGGACGTGACCTCAAATGGCAGCAGAAGGTTGCGAAACAGAACCCGACTCAGGTCGCCTGTGTTGACCAGAAAGGAGCCGAGTCGAGTGCCTCCAAAGCTGATTCGCAGCGTCAGGAAGGTGGAGGCGAGCACAGTGAAAAGCGCCAACACTCCGGGAATGCCGGCCAGATAGGCGGTGCGCGTGTCGATCAGCCATTCCGGCGCCAGGCCGCGGAATCGCTCCATCAGTTTCTCGGGCGGCGCTTTTTCGATCTCGCGCAAGCCCTGGGCGGCGCGGCTCAGCCGGTTGATTGTCGGCTCGGATCTGGCAGGGTCGCCCGGCGTGAAAATCACCCCATCAAAGCGCCCGTCGGGAATCGATTCGAGCAGTGCGAGGTCGCCCTCGCCCATGCGCGGATACGTGCGGTAGTCCACATCGATCTCTACCCCGAAGACACTGTCCGCCGCCGAACGCACGCCTTCCAGCAGTGGCGTGAAAAAGGAATGGATCTGCTCCGGCAGATAGACAGCGATGCTCAGTCGCCGGTTCAGCTTCAGGTTCCGCGCCGCCAGGTTCGGCCTGTAGTTCAACTTCTGCGCCATCGCAAGCACGCGCGCTCGCGTCTTTGGGTTCACTCCCGGACGATCGTGAAAGGCCCGATCGACCGTGGCAATGGAGATTCCGAGAGCCCTGGCAACGTCCTTGATACCCGCTGGCTTCTTTCCTTTGTCCATGCAACCTGCATCCTAGCGCAGCCGCACGACTTTGCAGTCATCCTTCCGTATGGTTCGTGCACGTTACCGATAAAGTTGCCTGAAATCCCGACTTTTCCTTGAAAACGGTAGCGCAGTGTTGCGCCAATTCCGCGAGGAAATGAAAGTCGACGATCGTCTTTCCAGCCCAATCTGCTTGACAGAGGCTTATTCCAGCACCTAATCTCGCATCGTTTTAGCAAATTCTCGGGAACGTACCCGAACTCTGAACAAGAG
>JAZKAG010000194.1:0-9143 GCA_040389265.1 Acidobacteriota bacterium | reverse complement strand
TGGGGAGAAATTACTTCCGTTTTGGCGCCTGCTTGTTCTAGTGCCTTTTTAGGCTCCGTGAGTTCCACCTGTTCGAACCCGTCGGTGGAAAGAATCGCAATTTTCTTTCCCGAAAGATTGTCCATGGTTTGTCCCTCTTCTAAGTAAGAGTCTGAAACCACCGCAACCGTTGCCGCTATGTTGCGAATAAAACATTGCGAATCGCAAAAGCTTTTGCTCTCTTAAATATCCCACCAGAAGGTTTGCAAATTTTCTCCGGTCACATCATGCGGAGAGCCGGGAGAAGGAAGAAAGAGCGAAATGTTTTTCTCCGCGGCAGCCGTCATCAAACGCTCAATCGGTTCCTTCCAGGGATGAAACGCCAGATTGAACAGCCCCCAGTGAATCGGCAGCAGTAGTTTTCCTCGCAGATCAAGGTGCGCTTCCGCCGCATGGATGGGACCCATGTGAATATCAGGCCAGTCCGCATCGTAGGCGCCAATCTCAAGCATGGTCACATCGAACGGCCCGTAAGCATCGCCAATGTCGCGAAAGCCTGGGAACATTCCGGAGTCTGCACCGAAAAAAATGTTGTGCTGCGATCCGCGAATCACAAATGAGGACCACAGCGTCTCATTGCGCCCCCATAAGCTGCGCCCTGAGAAATGCCGTGCCGGCGTGGCCGTGATGCTGCCAGTGCTACCCATGCTGGTGGACTGGCCCCAGTTCAATTCCGTAATTTTCTGTGGCGCAACTCCCCAGGCTTCCAGCATCTTTCTCAATCCCAGAGAGGCGATGAAGCGCGTCCCATCATTCTTCAGCAAAATTGCGAGTTGCTGGATGGTGGCACAATCCAGATGGTCATAGTGATCGTGCGATAGCAGAACCGCGTCGAGCGGCGGCAGATCTTTCAACGCTAACGTCGGCGGATAGAAACGCCGGGGGCCGGCAAACGAGACAAACGACGCGCGCTCACTCCACACCGGGTCCGTCAGAATTGTCATCCCGTCGATTTCAATCAGCAACGTGGAATGCCCAAGCCAGGTAACGCGCAGGCCCTGCAATGGCGGCGTGGCATACGTAGACAGATCAGTCCGAAACGGACCGATCTGCTTTTGCGGATCACCGCGCCGCCGCTCAAACAGCAGGCGGCGAATCATTCGGGGCGCGTTGGAGCTACCCATCACGCTGGTTGGAACTGGATTGACGAATTTGTTGCCCCGCATGGGAGCTGGAGGGAAAGTCTGGGCGGCAGGTTCTAAAGTTGCAATCAGCTTCGACATAGTTGCATCACGTATCGTGCGACCAAATGGAGCAATCTGTTAGATGCGTCAACCGGAGACACGATGCAATGCATGATCCCGCTCTAGAACCCGCAGCGTTACTCCCAGTGTGCGCCTAACGCGAAACTGCGACACGAGACTGCAAGAATTCCGCATACGGCCCTTTGAAATCCTCTATCTTGTGGTCCTCAAAATTCCAGATGCGCGTCGCCACTTCGTCAATCAACTCTTGATCGTGGGTCACCAGCAACACGGTTCCTTCATACTTCTGCAGCGCCTGGTTCAGTGCATTAATCGCTTCCAGATCAAGGTGGTTGGTTGGTTCGTCGAAGATCAGGAAATTTGCCTTCTGCATCATCAACCGGCAAAACAGCAACCGCGCCGCCTCTCCGCCCGACAGCGCTTCAGTCGGCTTCAGACCCTCTTCCCCGCTGAACAGCATCTGCCCCAGCACGCCGCGAATATCTTCCTTGGTCGCCTTGGGGTCGAACTGATGCAGCCAGTCCGCCGCCGTCGTTCCTTTTTCAATCGTCGAGGTATGGTCCTGCGCGAAGTAGCCAATCTGCGCCTCATGCCCCCACTTCACCTTGCCGCTGTCGATATCTTTGCTGGGATTTTCTCCCGGCGCATGAGCGACATGCGGAGCATGGGCCAGCAGTGCCTTCACCAGCGTTGTCTTTCCCTGGCCGTTCCGGCCAATCAGGCAGATCTTTTCACCACGAGTCACCGACGCGCTGAATCCGTTGATGACGACGTTGTCGCCGTACGCCTTGCGAACACCTTCCGCTTCCAGAATATGTTTGCCCGACGGGCGCAGCTGATCGAAGCGAATATACGGCCGCGCAATATTCGACCGCGCCAATTCGCTCGTCTGCAAACGCTCCACTTCCTTTTTGCGCGACGTCACCTGGCTGGAACGGGTACCCGCCGAGAATCGCGCGATAAATTCATTCAACTGCGCAATCTTCTTTTCGCGCTCTTCATTCTGTGCTTCCAGGCGCGTCCGCACCTGCGTCTTCGCCAGCACCATATCGTCGTAGCCGCCCGTATACGTGATGATGGTCTGATAATCGATGTCGGCGATGTGGGTGCAAACGTTATTCAGAAAATAGCGATCGTGCGAAATGGTGATCAGCGTGCCTTCGCGATGGATCAGAAAATCTTCCAGCCAATGGATGGAGTCAAGATCAAGATAGTTCGTCGGCTCATCCAGCAGCAGAGCCTGGGGATTGCCGAATAATGCCTGCGCCAGCAGCACACGTACCTTCTGGCCGCCCTGCAACTCCCCCATCTTGCGCTCGTGCACGTCATTCGATATATCGAGGCCCTGCAGCAGAATCGCGGCATCGCTCTCTGCGGTATAGCCGTCTTCCTCGCCGATGATGCCTTCCAATTCGCCCAGGCGCATGCCGTCGTTGTCGTCCAGCTCAGGCTTCTCGTAGATCCGGTCGCGCTCTTCCAGTGCCGCCCACAAACCTTTGTTGCCCATAATGACCGTGTCGATCACACGGTAGGCATCGAACGCATACTGATCCTGGCGGAGTACGCCCAGCTTTTTCGGACGCACCACGATGCCCTTCTGCGGATCGAGATCTCCGCTCAGAACTTTCATAAACGTCGTTTTGCCCGCTCCATTGGGCCCGGTCAGGCCATAGCGGCGGCCCGCGGTAAACGTGGTGGATACATCTTCAAACAGGATCTTCGATCCATAGCGCATGCTTACATTGCTGACAGAAATCATATCTACCCTTAAGTTTTTCACATTTGCAGCAGAAACGGGCATTCGCACCGCTGGAATCGACGGGCCAGGTTGAGTGATTTCGTTTTCATTGCTGCCTCAACTATCATTCGAGCAGTCAAATCAATTCGAGTGGGGGCCCGGAAGAACTTGAAAGGAAACGCTGGAATGACGGATACCAAGCAACTCAACGTGAAGCCGCCGGAGGCGTGCCGCTGGGACCTTGTCAGCCTCGGCGAGGTCATGTTACGCCTCGATCCAGGCGACGAGCGCGTCGCTACCACCAGAAATTTCCGCGCCTGGGAAGGTGGCGGCGAATACAACGTGGCCCGTGGCCTGCGGCGCTGCTTCAATCTGCGCACCGCCATCGTCACTGCGCTGGCGGATAATCCCGTAGGTCGCCTGGTGGAGGATCTGATGCTCCAGGGCGGCGTCGATCTTTCGCATTTGCAATGGATTCCCTATGACGGTGTTGGCCGGACGGTTCGCAATGGGTTGAACTTTACCGAGCGCGGTTTCGGCGTGCGCGCGGCGCTCGGCTGCTCCGACCGTGGCCACACTGCAGTGTCGCAATTAAAGCCGGGCATGATCGATTGGGATGAGATTTTTGGCCGCGAAGGCGCCCGCTGGTTCCATACCGGCGGCATCTTTTGTGCGCTTTCAGAAACAGCGCCGCTGGTTGCGCGAGAAGCGATGGAAGCTGCCCATCGCCACGGCACCATCATTTCCTATGACCTGAATTATCGCGACTCGCTCTGGAAATCGATTGGCGGCAAGAAGCGAGCCTGCGAAGTGAATCACGAACTGGCTCACCTGGTCGACGTCATGCTGGGCAATGAGGAGGACTTTACCGCCGCGCTCGGATTTGAAATCAAAGGCGTCGACGAGAACCTCTCCGATCTGGATTCAGCGCAGTTTCGCGCCATGATCCAACATGCGGTCACCGAGTATCCAAATTTTCGCGTGGTCGGAACCACCCTCCGCCATGCCAAAACAGCCACCCGCAACGATTGGGGCGCGATCTGCTATTACGATGGCGAATTTTATGAAGCTCGCCCCATGCCGGACCTGGAGATTTTCGATCGCGTCGGCGGCGGCGATTCTTTCGCATCCGGATTGATCTATGGATTGCTATGCGGCAAAGGCCCGCAGTGGGCCGTCGATTGCGGCTGTGCCCACGGAGCGTTGGCCATGACCACTCCCGGCGACACCACCATGGCAACCCTCAATGAAGTGGAACGACTCATGAAAGGCGCCACCGCTCGCGTCATTCGATAGCGACCGCCGCCGGCTTAGAAGACAGGGAGAATTCAGATGGAAAAAACAAAAATCATGCAGCAGATGCACGAACTGGGCCTGGTTCCGGTGCTGCGCGCCTCTTCCGCAGAAGAGGCCATCACCATTGCGGATGCCATCATGGCCGGCGGCGTCAACATTCTGGAAGTCACCATGACCGTGCCCGGAGCGATCCGCGTTATCGAGCAGCTTGCGGATCACCATGGCTCAAAATTGCTGCTGGGCGCCGGCACGGTGCTCGACCCCGAAACCGCTCGCAGCTGCATCCTCGCAGGAGCGCAATTCATCGTCAGTCCCGCGCTCGATCTGCGCACCATTGAGCTGTGCCGCCGCTACAGTGTGCCCATCCTGCCCGGCGCGTTGACCCCCACCGAAATTGTCACCGCGTGGCAAGCCGGCGCCGACGTCGTGAAAGTATTTCCCTGCAGCGCGCTCGGCGGTGCGAAATATCTGAAGGCCCTGCAAGGTCCGCTGCCCCAGATTCAACTGATTCCCACCGGCGGCGTTTCCCTGGCCACAGCCGAGGAATTTCTGGCCGCGGGTGCATTCGCATTAGGCGTTGGCGGCGACCTGGTGGATGCCAAGGCCGCGCGTGAAGGTCGTACCAGTGTCATCACAGAGAACGCGCAGAAGTACATCGGCATCGTCAAGAAGTATCGCTCGGTAAGTTGAGCCGCACTTGCAACGGCGGTCGCATCAGGAACACATTTTCACGCCCGTTCTGCAAGCGGACCTGTATCTTTGGACCATTGGCCGGGAGCGGGCTTCGTACCACCGCGACCCCCGGATTAAGCGAACTGCATCCTGAAAGCGTCCCCAACAAGCGGCGCGAATCATCGAATCGACAACGGGAAAAATATGAGCCCTCAACTTGCCGACGCTACTGAAGAACTGCGCGAAGACTGGCCGTCGCTGGGACACGCCGAGCGACTCAAGCGGTTTCGTGAAATGCACACCGGGGAGAAGGCGGATTTCTTCCTCGAGCTGAGCGCGCATGACCAATGTGACCTGCTGCAGCGACTGCCGCAGGATCAGCGCCTTGTCTGGATTCGCCTGCTGGCGCCCGACGATGCCGCCGACCTATTGCAGGAAGCGGGTCCCGACCACCGGGACGAACTGATGGGACTGCTCGACGAGCCGACTCGAAAAGAAGTCTCCGCCTTGATGGCCTACAAAGAGGATGAGGCCGGTGGATTGATGAGCCCTCGTTTCGCGCGCCTGCGCCCCGACGCCACTGTGGAAGAAGCGATCTCTTACCTGCGGAAACAGGCGGCCACCGTCGAAACCATCAACTACGCCTACGTGCTGGATCATGACCAGCATTTGTTGGGCGTCGTTTCATTGCGAGAACTTTTCTCCGCCGACCCGGAAAAAACGATCCGCGCCATCATGCAAACCGACCTGATTGCCGTCCCTGAGCAAACCAGTCAGAAAGCGGTCGCCGATGTGGTGCGCGATAGCCGTCTGACAGCGGTTCCCGTGCTCGACAAACATGCACGCATGGTGGGCATCGTCACCGTGGACGATATTGTCGACGTGGTGGAAGAGGAAAGCGCACGCGACATTCAAAATTTGGGCGGCTCAGAAGCGTTGGATGGGCCCTATCTGCACGCGCCGTTTTTTGAGCTGGTCCGCAAGCGCGCCGGCTGGTTAATGATCCTGTTCATCGGCGAAATGTTTACCGCAACCGCGATGGGCTTCTTCGAGAAAGAAATCGAAGCTGCCGTTGTGCTGGCGCTGTTTCTGCCGCTCATCATCAGCAGCGGCGGCAATTCCGGCTCCCAGGCCACCACCCTGGTGATTCAAGCCATGGCGGTGGGCGACGTACGGCTGCGCGACTGGTACCGTGTCATTCGCCGCGAATTATTTGTCGGCTTGTCGCTGGGCCTGATCCTTGGCTGCATCGGATTGGTGCGCATCTTCGCCTGGCATTTCCTCTTCAAAATGTACGGTGCGCAAACATTTTTGCTTTCGCTCACCATTTTGTTCGCGCTCATCGGCGTGGTCGCTTTCGGCTCCTTCGCCGGCGGCACATTGCCGTTCATCCTGCGCCGCTGCGGCCTCAACCCCGCCAGCGCCTCCGCACCCTTTGTCGCGACCCTGGTCGACGTCACTGGCCTGGTCATCTATTTCACCATCGCCCGCCTCATCCTGCTCCGCCCGCACTGACCCTCGCCCGGCTTCAAGGGGATTCATGCTGCGTCGGGGTGGTCTCCACCTCCAGGCTCGACCATCCCACGTCGACTTCGTTACACTACTCATCGCCACAATTTGTTCGGCGCGCATAGCTCTCCACGTATGAAAATTCTCGTTTGCATCAAGCACGTCCCGCAGAAGGATGCCACCCTCAAGTTGAACGCGGAGGGCACCTGGATCCGCGAGGACGTCCCTTACGAGGTGAATGAACCCGACGCCTACGCCCTCGAAGAAGCACTCCGCCAGAAGGAAAAAAATGGTGGCGAAGTGGTGGTCATCACCGTCGGTCCTGCCCGATCGCAGCAGGCATTGCGCGAAGCCCTGGCCAAGGGTGCCGACCGCGCCATTCATCTGGTCGATGATTCCTTCGTCAGCATGGACGCCGTCAATACCGCTCGCGCCATCGCGGCCGCCATCGCAGGCCAGCCGTTCGACATGATCTTTACCGGGCTGCAATCCGACGATTATGGGTTCGCGCAAACTGGCGTTCTGCTGGCAGAAATTCTGGGCTGGCCCCACGCTACCATCATCATCGGCATCGAAAAAACTGACAGCGGCCTGCGCCTGAAGCGAGAACTGGAAGCCGGCCAGTATCAGTGGATGGACATGCCGCTACCCTGCGTGCTGACCATTCAAAGTGGAATCAATAAACTGCGCTACGCCACATTGATGGGCATCAAGCAGGCTAGAAATAAGCCGTTGCAGCAGGTGAGCCGCGCCGAACTGGAAGGAAAGCTGGGAACGAATCTGCAGACCATTGAACGCCTCTACGTCCCTGCAAAACAGAAAAAGACCAAGATGCTCGAGGGTTCCACGGCCGACATTGCCAAAAAACTGGTCGACGTACTTCGCAACGAGGCTCGCGTGATTTAATAGTTGTGCGTGGAGAGTGGACCGGGAAGCCGACTTCCCCGTCGCCGAACAAATGCAAGGGAGAACTGAATCGATGCCAAACATGTTATTGCCTCCGGAAGAACGCGACCTGACGCCCGATCAGGTTGTAGCCCTTGACCAACGCCGCTTCCGTGGCCTGTTGCTGCAAGTGATGGGCGGAATTTTGGCAATCATGGCCATCCTGCTGACTGTGTGGGCGGGCCAGGATTTCACCTATGACCCCAGCTGGATTCATCCCATGGGCTATTACATGATCCTTGCCGCATTACTTTCGCTTGCGTGCATCGTCGTGGGTACCGCGCTGCGCAAGGGCAGTCCCGAGTTCGACTAGAGGCCGGTTCACGGTTGCTGTAATCCGGATTAAGGTGTGTCATTCTGAGCGTAGCGAACAATCCAGAGGGTGATGGTCGTGCGTAATCAGGCGATTTTCACTCCGACACTTGCGATGCGGATCGTGACCCCAATGCTACGTTGTGACTTCTCGCCCTATGCCTGAAACCATCCTGGTTGTCGCCGAACAGCAGCAGTCGAAGCTGAATCGTGTGTCTCTGGAGACCATTGCGGCTGCCCAGGCCATCGCCAAAGAAACCGGCTGGCAGGTGGAAATCGCTGTCCTCGGGCACAACGTCGTCGCGATTGCGCAGGAATTGGCCGGCACAAAAGCCGCCAAAGTCTACGCCATCGAGTGCCCTCAACTCGAGACCTACACCGCCGACGGCTACGTCCACGTCCTGAAAGAATTTCTCTCCGACAAAAAGCCCAGTCTCGTGCTCATGCCGCACACCTACCAGGTGCGCGACTTCGCTCCACGCCTCGCTCTGGCTCTCGGTAAGACCGTCATCCCCGATGCCATCGGTTACAAATATGAAAACGGCAAGCTGCTTTTTACGCGCCAGATGTTCCAGGGCAAATTCGCCGCCGATGTTTCCTTCAGCGATGCGGGACCTCTGTGGATGGCGACCTTTCAGAACGCAGCCTTTCGCGGTGACGCTGCAGAACCCGGAGCAGCACCGGTTGAAACCGTGAACACGACCATACCCGACGGCGTCATCCGCGTGCAGCCGCACGAAATTTTCAAAGAAGCGAAGCAGTCCGTCGATCTGTCGCAATCGGAAACCATCGTCGCCGTCGGACGCGGTATCAAGGAACAAAAAAATCTAGCCATCGCGGAAGAGCTGGCAAAATTGCTCGGCGGCGACATCGCTGCCTCGCGTCCCATCTGCGATGCCGGCTGGCTGCCGCTTGATCGGCAGGTCGGCAGCTCCGGCCAGACCATTGCCCCCAAGCTCTACATCGCCCTCGGCATCAGCGGAGCTATCCAGCACATCGTCGGCATGAAAGGCTCGCGCATGATCCTCGCGATCAATAAAGACGCCGAAGCCCCCATCTTCGAGATCGCCGACTTTGGCGTAGTCGCCAACCTGTTTGACATCGTGCCGCCCCTCATCGAAGAAATCAAAAAAGCCAAAGCCGGAGCGTAACTCCCGCCGCCTTCACGACTGTCTGTATCTCCCCCCTGTGCTACCTTGACCCAGTGGAAATTGCCGGCCCCATCACAGTGGAAGAGCTGCAGGAGGCGCATCTTCTCGCTGCTCCCAGGCTACTGCGTGGGAGTTTGCGCCGCCGCTCCCAGCAATCCTTGAATCCGTCCAAGTGGCGTATGGGCGTCCTCGCCATCATCGGCATGCTATTTCTGGCGCGGATCCTATTCGATCCCTCCATCACGGGCGAAACAAAATGGGGACTCCTTCTTCTGC
>JAZKAG010000193.1:28557-29595 GCA_040389265.1 Acidobacteriota bacterium | reverse complement strand
TCCTGGCCTGGCTGCTCACGGTCTTTACCGTTCCAATTCTGTCGATCCTGTTTGTATTCCTGATTTATGCCGAACTGGCGCGCGGGCCGCAGCGCACAGCCGCTCCCAGCATCCACACCGGCATACCGGTCAGCATCGCATAGGTATTAGAGACAGGAGATATCATGATGGGCTTGATCTGGTTCTGGATTGTCGCATTGATGCTGGTGGCCTACGTAGTATTTGACGGTTTTGATATTGGAGCCGGGATCGCTCATTTTCTCATCGCGCGAACGCACCAGGACCGCGATACCATATTGCGTTCCATCGGCCCGGTGTGGGATGGCAACGAGGTCTGGTTGGTGGCCGGCGGCGGCACGCTTTATTTCGCCTTTCCACTTCTCTACGCCTCATCCTTCAGCGGCTTCTACCTCCCGCTGATGATCGTACTGTGGCTCTTGATCCTGCGGGGCATCGGCATCGAATTGCGGTCGCACTTCGGCACCGTGGTCTGGCGCGGATTTTTCGATGGCTCCTTCGCCATCTCGAGTATTCTGCTGGCCATTTTTCTTGGGGCTGCCCTGGCTAACGTAATTCGCGGAGTGCCGCTAAATGCCGATGGATATTTCTTCGCGCCGCTCTGGACCAACTGGAGAGTCGGCCCCAACCCCGGCATTCTCGATTGGTATACAGTTATCGGCGGGCTGGTGGCGCTGGTCGCCCTGGGTATTCATGGCAGCCTGTATCTCGCAGTGAAAACGGGCGGGGAATTACAGCAACGTGCGCGCGGTCTAGCCCAGCGGGCTTGGATTCTTCTTCTGATCCTCACCATTCTCAGCCTCACAGCCACCATGCTGGTGCGGCCGGCTGTGTTGCACAGCTATCTTCATTACCCTGTCGCGTTCCTTATTCCCGCGGGCGTGCTTGGCAGCCTGTTCGGCATTCTGCTCTACTCCCGGGGTGGCAAAGATTTCCCCGCCTTTCTGAGTTCTTGCCTGTATCTTGCGCTGATGCTAGCTGGGGCGGCAGTGGGCCTTTGCCCCGTACTGTTGCCGTCCA
>JAZKAG010000193.1:0-28547 GCA_040389265.1 Acidobacteriota bacterium | reverse complement strand
AGCTACGCCCGCTCGGTGTCCGGCAACCAGACCGGCGACGAGTACCGCACCACGCTGGGCGGCTATGGCACCACGAATCAGTCCCACGGCGAGATCGAGCAAACACAGGAGCAGCAGGACATCTCGAACGCGCTGGCCGGCCATCATGGACTGGCCGTCGGCCTGGTCTGGTGGGGGTTCGGCATCCTGCTGGCGATTGGATATTTCATCTTTGTGTATCGGATGTTTCGCGGCAAAGTGGCTGAGACTGCGGATGTTCACGGGGATTAAACGGCGATGAATCCGCAGCTGGAACTTGAAGCGAGTGTCAATTCTGGGTTGCTCGAAATCCCCGCGCTGGATCTCTCATCTAATATATGTAGGCATCACAACTGAGAGGTCCTTCCCGTGCCATCCGACAACCACGCCGCCTCCGCCCGCCGTTCCGCTACAGCCCCCAACAAGATCGCCTCCCGCAAGCCGCTTTCCGACGACGAATTCCAGAAGATGGACGCCTACTGGCGCGCCTGTAATTATCTGTGCGTCGGCATGCTGTACCTGTGTCAAAATCCGTTGCTGCGGGAACCGCTGCGCCCCGAGCACATCAAGCAGCGCCTGCTTGGCCATTGGGGATCCGATCCCGGCCAGACATTTACCTGGGTACACCTGAATCGCCTGATCAAGAAGTATGACCTGGATATGATCTACATTTCCGGTCCTGGCCACGGTGCTCCAGCCACTCTGTCCAACGCATATCTTGAGGGGACATATTCTGAGGTTTATCCCGACAAAAGCGAAGAGGAAGAGGGAATGCAGCGCTTCTTCAAGGAGTTTTCTTTTCCCGGTGGAATTGGAAGCCACTGCACACCGGAAACGCCTGGGTCAATCCATGAAGGCGGGGAACTTGGCTACAGCATTTCGCATGCGTTTGGAGCGGCATTCGATAATCCCAATCTAATCGTTTCCGTGGTTGTCGGCGACGGCGAAGCGGAAACCGGTCCGCTGGCGACATCCTGGCACTCCAATAAATTCCTCAATCCGATTCGCGATGGCGCCGTGCTTCCCATCCTGCACCTGAATGGATACAAGATTGCCAATCCTACCCTGCTGGCGCGCATTACTCCCGAAGAACTAAATCAGTTGCTGCGCGGCTATGGTTGGACGCCGTATTTCGTTGAAGGTGACGACCCCCACATCATGCATCAGCAGATGGCGGCGACGCTGGAGCACTGTGTTCAGGAGATTCGGTCCATCCAGAAACATGCACGCAGTACCAATACTGCGGATCGGCCGCGGTGGCCCATGGTGGTTCTGCGTAGCCCTAAAGGTTGGACCGGTCCGAAAGAATTGGACGGTCACAAGGTGGAAGGATTCTGGCGCGCCCATCAAATTCCTATCCTCGATGTCACCACCAATCCAGCGCACATGCGATTGCTGGAAGAGTGGATGAAGAGTTATAGGCCGGAAGAATTGTTCGATGCAGCGGGAACCTTGATTCCTGAGCTGAAAGATTTGCCGCCCAAAGGCAATCGCCGAATGAGTGCGAATCCCCATGCGAATGGTGGTTTGCTGCGCAAAGCCTTGCGGCTGCCGGATTTTCGAGACTTCGCGTTCAATGTGACCAAGCCGGGCACGAGTGAAGTGGGACCGACAGAAGTGCTGGCGCATTTTCTGGCGGAAACCATGCGCCGAAACATGCAGAGCTTCCGCGTCTTTGGTCCCGACGAAACTGCCTCCAACAAATTGCAGGCCATCTACGAAGCCAGCAAGAAAACCTGGCTCGCCGAATACCTGCCGGAAGATCAGGACGGCGGCGAGCTTGCCCTTGACGGTCGCGTCATGGAAATGCTGAGCGAGCACACCCTTGAGGGATGGTTCGAGGGGTATGTCCTGACCGGACGCCACGGCCTCTTCGCCAGTTACGAGGCTTTCGTCCACGTCATCGACTCGATGTTCAATCAGCACGCCAAGTGGCTGGAGAAGTGTAAGACCGAAGTGAAATGGCGCGCTCCCATTTCATCGATCAATATTCTCATTACTTCACTCGTCTGGCGACAGGATCACAATGGTTTTACGCACCAGGATCCGGGATTTCTCGATGTCGTTACCAATAAAAGTGCCGCCATCACCCGAATCTATCTACCGCCCGATGCCAACTGTCTGCTGAGTGTTGGCGATCATTGTTTGCGCAGCACGAACTATGTCAACGTAATTGTCGCCGACAAGCAGCCCCATTTGCAGTATTTGAACATTGAGGAAGCAGTGCGGCATTGCACTAAAGGCATCGGCATTTGGGACTGGGCGAGCAACGACCAGGATGCGGAGCCCGATGTCGTGATGGCAACCGCCGGCGATATCGCAACGATGGAGGCGCTCGCGGCTGTCGCCATTCTGCGTGAACGTTTTCCAGAGCTGAAAATCCGCTTCGTCAATGTGGTGGACTTGTTCAAGCTGGAGCCCGACACGGAACACCCGCACGGATTGTCGGACCGCGACTTTGATTCGCTATTCACATTGGACAAGCCTGTCATCTTTAATTTTCACGGCTATGCGTCATTGATCCATAAGCTGACGTATCGGCGCACCAACCACGAAAACATGCACGTGCGGGGGTATAAGGAAAAGGGCAGTATCAACACCCCTTTGGAACTCGCAATCCTGAACCAGGTCGACCGTTTCAACCTGGCCATTGACGTGATTGATCGCGTGCCGAAGCTGCGGGCTACGGGAGCGCATGTAAAAGAGTGGTTGAAAGACCAGATCACCGACGCCATTGATTACGCGCACGAAAATGGGATTGATCGAAAGGAAATTCGAGAGTGGAAATGGCCCCGGGGATGAAAACTGACTTGCAGCACTTGCCAATCCTGGTTTTTAACGGCGGATCTTCGTCGATCAAATTTTCCATTTACATGTGTGATGGTAGAAATCTGACGAAGCTGAACGAAGGGGAAGCGGGGGGCATTGGGACGCCCAAACCGCAGTTCAGTTTCTACGCTTTTCGTGATGGTAAGCGTGAAACTCTGGCCTCCGAGTCTGATCCGAAGGAACTTGGCTCTATCCGCGACGCAGTGCGGAAGATTGCAACCCTGTTGCATCAGCCCGGGCTCACTCAGCCAGCAGCCATTGGCCATCGCATCGTCCATAGCGGACCGAATCTTCGTGCGCACCAACCGATCACGTCGGCTGTGCTGCTGGAAATTGAAAGAGCTACTTGCTTCGCTCCCCTGCACCAGCCCATCGGCCTGGAGATTGTTCGTGAAGCGAAGGAAAGTTTCCCTGAGGTCGAAAACTACGCCTGCTTCGATACGATTTTCCTTCAGGACCTGCCGGAGGTCGCGTCAATCTATCCCTTGCCGAAAGAAATTCGCGATCAGGGCGTCCACCGCTACGGCTTTCACGGACTGTCGTGCGAATCCATCATGGAGCAATTTCGCGAAGGCCGAGCGCCTGCACCGGCTGTGCCAGGCAAGGTACCGCAGCGCGTGATCTATGCTCACCTGGGTAGCGGAGCCAGCGTGACTGCCATTCGCGATGGAAAGGCGCTCGATCATTGCCTCGGCCTAACGCCATGTGGGGGCGTCGTCATGGGCACCCGTCCGGGCGATCTCGATCCAGGATTGGTTTTCTACCTGATGCGCCGCCAGGGCGGCAGCGCCGCGGATGCTACCAGTGCTGTCGAGCAATTGCTGAACAAACACTCTGGATTACTGGCGCTCTCAGGTATCTCCAACGACATGCGTCTTCTGCGTCAAGCTGAAAAAGATGGAAATGCGCAGGCGGCGCTGGCCATTGAAGTGTTCGCGCTCTCCGTCAAGAAGATGGTTGGCGGATATGTCACATTGATGGGAGGTCTGGATGCACTGGTTTTTTCCGGCGGCATCGGCGAACGCGATCCGATCACTCGCACTCAGGTGTGTGTAGGCATGGAAGTCTTCGGACTGACGCTCGATCCGGCGGCCAACGATCCCACTCACGCCGGACCGAAGACCATTAGTCCGGCAGATTCGAAGATTTCAGTCTATGTTCTGCCTGCGGACGAGGATCGCATCATCGCGGAACACGTGGCGCGGCTTGCTGCGGAGGATTGAGCGACGGGCCGCCTACTTCAGCGCCGTCCACAGGCTGGGATCGACGTGGGGAAATACGCTGTCCTGCACTTCAATTTCGTGCAGTGCCGATTCTTCTTCCGCGCTGAGTGTGCTTCCCCCGGCGTGCGACTGCCACATCTTCTCGATCGTGTTGAAGGTTGCCAGATGTTCACGGAAGCGGTCTTCCGCGTAGTCTCGCGCCGCTTCGGTGGTAATCAGAAACTGCCAGTCAGAAGATTCCAGCAGCAATAGCTCGCGGCACAATTGCTTCAGGATGCGCTCTCCCGGGGAATTGTCTTTCCAATGTTTGGAGGTGGCTGCATCGCGCACCGCGACCTCAGCCGGGTACAAATATTCCCACGTCCAGCGGGTATCCGGGCTCAGCCACACTTCGTGAGTACCATTCTTTCCCCACGACCCTTCCGGGAGCGCCAAAAAACTGTCCGGCGGATGGCGATCAAGATAGGCGGCGCAGCTGGTCAGCGCCACTGGAACTTCCTCGCGAGCCAGGATGCGCGCTACTTGCTCCAGCCACATGGGTCCTTCAAACCACCAGTGGCCAAACAGCTCCGCGTCAAAGGGAGATGTCAGAATTTCAGGCACGGGATGTTTAAACCCTGCCCGCAGTGAATCAACCACCAGGCTGACATAATGTTCCGCGTGCGACTTCGTGCGGGCCGCCGCTTTCTCTGGAAAATATGGCGTCTTGAACGCCATGTCGATCTTCGTACCTGTCACCTGCCAATAGCGATGGCCGCCCGGAAATCGCTTCTTGTGAAAGTCGAGATAATTGCTGTCGCCAGGATACCCAGCGTCTCCGCTCCAGACCTGTAGCCCGGTGCGGGGATCGCGGGGAAAAATCGTCACCGGCCTGCGATGGGCGCGAGGGCCCTCAACGTAATAAGGCTTGTAGAGAGAGTGCTGTGGTTCGCAGGTCTCCACCTCCAGTGATGCGGCCACGCCGACTGCGCCTCCGGCCCGCAACTCGTAAGGCGTAAATAAAACAGATTCCTCCACCAGGTGAGTGTCGACAAAGAAATAGTCGATCTGGGCATCTCCCAACGGCTCTTCCACGCCTCTGCGGTCAAACGGCGGCCACGGTTTGCTGCTACCGTGCGGGATCACTGGATAGTTCCAAATGCCCGCGGGTCGATAGGCGCACTCTGGCAGCCAGATGCCTCGAGGATGCGTGCCGATGTGCCGTTCATGGGTCGTCACGCCGGTCTGCACCTGCGCTCGGATCGACTCGTCCGTTCCCAATAGCGGGAAATAGCCGTGGGTGGCGCCGCAGGTAATAATGTCGATCAAGCCATGCTGCGCTGCCTCACGAAAGCCGCGGATGATATCGGCGCCCAACGCCTCAAAATCGCCCAGCGCCTGTTCGAAATAGGCGCGCCAATATCTGGCCGTTTCGGCCAGTTGCGGTTCGCCATTCTGCCCGAAGTAGGCCTCATCCTCTTTGGCAGCGATAATTTTTCGTTTCAGGTATCGGGGAAACTCGGCGCGGAACACAGGGTGAGCTAGCTGTTCCAGCAGAATTGGCGACAGATTTAAGTTGGCGCGCAAAGCAATTCCATCACGTTCCAGGTTGCCAATCACTCGCAGCAGCGGCAAGTAGGTCTCTGCGGCGGCCTCAAGTAGCCATTCCAAGCCGTGCGGCCATGTGCCATGATTTACCACATACGGCAAATGTGCGTGCAATGTGATCGTCAAGTACGCAGAAGGACGTCCTTGAGGCGTATCGATCATGAATTCCCCTTTTTCTAAATCCTTTAGATGCAGATGGGGAAGAACCGAGGATCAGGCGCCCGCGCCATTTGGTCGAGAGCCCGGACAGTGGAGAGCCTGATCGCTAGAAATGCAGATTCTCAAGTTCAATATAGCCTTTCAGGGTTACAAATCGAATGAGGAATTTGTCCGCAGAAAGCTGGTGCGGCGCAGAGAGGAAATTTGATTCAGGGCTGCGAGTCTGAATCATGCGCCTGTCGTGCATAGGTTAAGAATCTCCGTTTTAAAGCCCACCTTGCACCGATCGTAGGGCATGTGGGGAACCCAAGTGCGCATTGCCGGGCCAATATCCATTTGCTACTATCCAGATGATCGCGCGATTCCTCCACTGCGCGAAGGAGATAAGCAAATGCCAGAACAGGAAACAACAGGAATTGGATGGTTTATCGCGGGCCTTGGCCTGGGTGCGTTGCTAGGCATCTTATTTGCTCCAAAAGCGGGCAAAGAACTTCGTGAAGGCTTAATGACCAGCGCGAAGGATAAGAAGGAGTATGTCGCGGCCCGCAGCCGAGAGGCGCGAGAGCAGATCAATTCCGTGGTCGACAGGGGCCGCGAACAAGTGAATGAGTTTACGGAGCGCGGCAAAGAAGCTGCCGAAAAGGGCCGCGAACGCTGGAGTGGTATTGTGGATCGAGTTTCCGGCAGCCGAAGTGACGCCGAAAACCATTCCCATGACGACGAAGAACCATTCCATGGCGGTGCAGCCGAAAACCGCTATTAGTGCATCTCAAAGGCAGGTGTGCCTCGCGGTTCCTGCCGCCGTTAGTATAGATGTGCCTTGCGGTTCTACACTTGTGCTCAGGCCATTGTCTTCGGTTCCCTTTCAGCGGGTTTCGCCCTACGGGGTCAAAGCCACGATCGGGCTAGGCGTCTGCTAGCGCAAATTTCGTAACGAGGGGGCTTCATGCCAACCGGATCGACGGTTTTCCTTGTATTCACTGGAGTAGTTACGTTTGCAGTTGTCTTGCAGACGGTTGTATTAGTGGTGTTCGCCGTCGCGGCTAAAACCGCTCAAGCCAAAATCATGGAGCAGGCAGATCGCCTGCAGGCCGAAGTGCACACCATTGTCCAGTCAAGCGCGGACATTATGGCGACGCTCGACGACCTAACGCCTCGAATGCGCGCCATCACAGAAAATGTGCAGAAAGCCACCGAGACCCTGCGCAACCAGGTGAACCACATTGACGGCGTCGTGACGGATGTGACCGGAAAGACGCGCCACCAGGTCTCTCGAATCGATACCATGGTCACCGATACGCTGGACGGCATCGCACGCGGAACTCGAACCGTCCAGGACAATATCATGGCTCCACTACGGCAGATTGGCGGATGGATGAACACCATTCGCGCAACCCTGGACCTGCTGCGAGGTGGTGGGGATCGTCGCACGGATCGCAGGACGCGCCGCTACGACGAGGATTACTAAACTCCAATACGTTGTTCCTGCATCGTCTTCTGAGGTAGCATGGCCGAGGTTCGCCTCCTAGCCCGCGGCCTACTTAAAGAGGTTTTTGGCGATGAACAGAACATTCGCCGGACGTTCCGCCAATCGTCGCATGAAGTATGGATACCAATCCGTGCCGAATGGGACGTAGACACGCATCCCGTATCCTTCCTTGGCCAGAGAAGTCTGCAGGTCCCGCCGTACCCCATACAGCATCTGAAACTCGAAGCTCCGTTTATCGATCCCTTCCCGCTCCACAAATTTCTTAGTCTCGCGGATGATGGCTTCATCGTGCGTGGCCAGCCCGTGATAGACCCCGCTCGTCAGCAGAATTTTTGTCAACTTCAGGTAATTGGCATCCACGTCGGCCTTATTGGGGAACGCCACCGTCGTCGGCTCCTTATATGCGCCTTTGCAAAGCCGGATGCGAATGCGCTCGGCCAGCAACAGATTCACATCATCTTCGCAACGATGGAGATATGACTGCAACACCGCTCCAATATGACCTGCATGGCCAGGCATGCCATGGATTTCGCGCGTCAGGTCAATGGTCGCCTGGGTCAGATCGCTGCCCTCCATATCCACGCGCAGAAAGCTATCGGCCGCCGCCGCATGATCGACGAGCTCGCTGGTGATTTGACGCGCGATTGCGGGGCTGATGTTCATCCCCATCTGCGTCAGCTTGGCGCTGACGTTGGCCTGCAGTCCACGCTTTTGGATCGCATCCAGCAGTTGATGATAGATGTCCGCGGCCCGGCGCGCCTCCTCTTCCGTCGAAACATTTTCTCCCAGGCTGTCGAGTGAAACGGGAATGCCTTCGCGGTTCAGCGTCTCAGCGACTCGCAACGCATCGGCGACACGCATGCCGGCGATAAAACGGCCAGACATCTTCTGGCCCATGGGGGATTGCTCAGCAAACGAGCGCAATTGTCTGTTCTGCGACAACGCAATCAACGCAGAGCGTAGAACATTTGTCGTCATTGGATCGTAGCCCCAAGCAAACTCTCTATTGTGTCACAAGAGCGGAAAAAGCCGGCGTGCGGCTGGTTCTCTACGTCTGTGACAGCCTCAAAAAACTAAAACCTCGCGGTCAGCGCGAGGTTTTTCTGTTGCATGGAAATTACAGCGAGCTTTAGCGATTTTCGATACCCACATACTTATTCGGATAGGCAGGCCCTGTGTATTCTGCGCGCGGACGGATCAGTCGATTGTCCTCAAACTGTTCGATCACGTGCGCTGACCATCCGGCGATGCGGCTGACCGCAAATATCGGCGTGAACAGGTCCACATCAATTCCCAGCGTGGTGTAGGTGGAGGCGGAATAGAAATCCACGTTGGCGTTCAACTTCTTCTCTTCCTTCACGAACAGTTCAACCTTGCGCGACATGTCGAACCATTTTGGATTGCCATCCGCGCGTCCCAGGTCCTGCGACATGCGGCGAAGGTGCGTCGCGCGCGGATCTTCTGTGCGATAGACGCGATGGCCGAAGCCTGGAACTTTCTTCTTGTCCGCCAGCATCTGCCGAACGTATTCCACGGGATCCGCGCCGGCCTGGTCAATGGCAAACAGAATGCGCATCACCGCTTCATTGGCTCCGCCGTGCAGGGATCCCTTCAGCGCGCCAATCGCTCCCGTAATCGCCGAGTGCATGTCCGAAAGTGTGGCAACGATCACCCGCGCTGCAAACGTAGACGCATTAAATTCGTGATCGGCATGCAAAATCAGCGCAACATCCAACGCCCGTTCTGCTGTCGGCGACGGCTTTTCGCCGTTCAACATCCACAAAAAGTTGCCGGAATGGGTGAGCGTCGAATCAGGCTCGACGATTGATTTGCCTTTGCGCACGCGATCGAACACAGCGACAATCATTGGGATTTGGGAGGTCAAGCGAAATGCCTTGCGTACATTCGCTTCCGGCGACATGCCTTCCTGGTCGGGATCGTACATGCTCAGTGCGGAAACTGCGGTGCGAAGCGCCGCCATGGGCAATGCGTCTTTAGGCAATTCCTGCAACAGTCTTACAACCTCAGGTGGCAGCACCCGCCCGTCCTTCAGCTTTTCATTAAAATCCGCCAGTTCCGACTTGCTGGGGAGACGGCCAAACCACAATAAATACGCTGTTTCCGGGAATGTCGACTTCTCTGCCAGTTCGTGGATGTCGATGCCGCGATAGGCTAGAACGCCCGCGTCTCCGTCGATCAGACAAATCCCTGAGTCGGAAGCGACAATGTCTTCCAACCCGCGTGCCGCGGCAGTCATAGCCATATTCGTGTTCTCCAGACAAGTTTTGCTGTGTGCAGTATCCGGTGCCAGTCCGCCCCACACTCCAACTTCGATACTACAATGCAAGCCGGAGGTTCGTCATTTCAAGGAGTGATCGGACGATCATCAGTGCGCGTCCTCCGCCTTACATTCCCGTGTTCCAACTAATCCCCCCGGTTCGATTCCTGGCTTCCGTTCACACCTCTCCAGCATTTTGTGAGACGCTTAACTTTGTGAAAACCTGCGGCTGTGCCGTTTGACCACGTTAATGGTGCTTTGAATCACTTAGTGCCCTGTGCTTTGAATCACCAAATCTCCCTTCACCCGCATCGCACGATGCCAGGAGTTTTGCCTAATGCACGAAGATGAAGACCTGTATGGGGAGCAGAGACAGTTCCCCAGCTTACTGATTTTGATTGCAGGGCTTGCTTTTTTGTTGGCCATTGGCGCGCTCACGTGGAGCTATTTTTTGCAAAGCCGACTGGACTCAACCGAAGCAAAACTCACCCAGGCCCAGCAGCACATCGACCAACTCGCTGCGCAACACGCGGAGATATGGCGTCAAATGCGGGCGACGAACGATGAGTTTGGCGCCAAACTTGGCATCACCCAGCAACAGATTGAGTTGCGGGCGCAAGACATCCTGCATCAACAGCAAGTAGCCGACGCGCGCATGGCCAGGCAGCAGGCCGCTACCCAGAAAAGAGTGACGGATGTTTCCCATGCCGTCTCGACAGTGCAGACGGATGTGGGCGGCGTCAAAAAAGACGTAGTGACCACCCAGAATGAATTGGCCAGCACCGAACAGCAGCTCCATGCGGTAGTCGGTGATTTAGGCGTCCAGAGCGGCCTGATCGCAACCAATTCTCAGCAACTGGATCTCCTGAAGCACCGAGGAGATCGAGATTATTTTCCGTTCACGCTGCACAAGGGGCAGTCGCCGTCCGCAATTTCCATTGTGAAGTTGCAATTGAAGAAAACCGATGTCAAACACTCCCGCTACACGATGGTGATCTACTCCGACGATAAAAAGATCGAAAAGAAGAATCGCGACCTGGACGAGCCCTTGCAGTTCTATACAGGCAAAACTCCGATGTTATTTGAGGTGGTGGTCAATCAAGTCGGGAAGGATGGGATTTCCGGATACTTGTCAGCCCCCAAGAATGCAGCCAAACCCTTTGTTCCGTAACTGTGCGTCGCGCATGCGTACGCAACTTCGCGTCAATCTCTACATGGCTTGCGTACCCGCGACTTACTGGAGCGGCAGTGTGACCGATTGTCCGTGTTCAAAGCTGATGATGACCTGCCCACTCTTTCGCTGCGTCCATTTCGCTTTGTTCCAAGGGTAAGCAAAGACCATTAGACCCTGGACGGTACCGCCAGGCGGAATCACCGTGTGCCTGGTCAATGGGGCCATACTCATCGTGGTCAATTGAGGAAACCGCTGCATGAAGCGGTCAATATCGCCGGGTACTGCTGCGGAGCTTTGATCGCCAGTGGATTGGCCCGGCATCCTTACATCGGAGATCAGTTCGAAGATGGTGAGAGGGTTTTTGCTGATATTTTTTACCTGCGCCTGCACCAGCACAACGCTCTCGTCCTGCTCCGGTAATTTTCCGGGCATTCCAGGCCCTTGCGGCGATTCACCTGAGTCCACCTGCACTTGGTAGACGTACTGCCGCAACAGCGTGGCAGAGGCGTCCGGGGCTGTGCGTCCAAAATGTGCGAACAGTGCCCAGGCGATGGCCAGCCCGATTATGACAATGATGCCGGGAACGAGCAGCGGACGCCATGGCTCGGCGGGCTCAATCTCATCCATCTCCAGCGCGCCCACATTCGGGGTCTGTGCGGAGGGCGGTAGCGACGGCTCTTCTTGCGACGTCTCTGGAACTGAAGATTCCGGGGTAATCATGGTGCAAGCAGTTTACTCGGAATCGAAGGAGATCAGCACACAAAGTTTTATAGAATTCGAGGGCGAAATTGTCTGAATACCTCCTCGGCCGACCTCGTATTTAGAACATCTTCCGCCCGTAGCCCCGCCCGGCGCAACTGGCGGATGCCGTAACGCATTTTTTCCAGGTGGGATGTATGGTGAGAATCCGTGTTGACAACAATCTTGCATCCCAGCTCTCGAGCGCGACGCAGATTGCGATCATTCAGGTCAAGTCGGTCGGGATAGGCATTGTGTTCAACCGCGACTCCCAATTCCGCGCAGCGCTTCAAAATGGCCTCAAGATCCAGAGCGTAAGCATCGCGTCGCAGCAGCAAACGTCCCGTGGGATGCCCGAGGATGCGAACGAATGGATTCTCGATAGCGCGCAAAATCCGCTCCGTCATCTGCGTGGACGGCTGCCCAAAATGAGAGTGCACGCTGGCGATCACGACCTCCATCTGCGCCAGAACCTCGTCAGATAGGTCCAGCGCACCGTCGACCAGAATGTCAACCTCAATCCCGGGGAACACTCGAATCCGTCTCTCCATGTCGCGGTCCACGGCGCGAATGCGTTCGATATGCTGCAGCGCGCGCATGTCGTCCAGTCCGTTGGTCATGGCAAGGTTTTTTGAGTGATCAGTGATGGCGATGTATTCGTAGCCGCGTTCAAGCGCAGCATCGGCCATCTCGCGGATGGTATTTTTCCCGTCCGTTTCGTTGGTATGCATGTGCAGATCGCCACGGATGTCAGATTGTTCGATCAGCTTTGGAAGCCTATGCTCCGCCGCCGCGTCGATCTCTCCTAAGTCCTCGCGCAGTTCAGGAGGAATCCAATCGAGCCCGAGTGCGGCGTAGACTTCTTCCTCGGTCCGGCTGGGTAGCGCAGTGCCATCGTCCAGTCGCGCCAATGCGTATTCATTTAACGTGTAGCCCATCTTCAAGGCTCGCTGCCGTACCGAAACATTGTGCAGCTTGGAGCCGGTGAAGTATTGCAGCGCCGCGCCGTAGCTCTTCTCCGGCAGCATGCGCACATCTACCTGCAAGCCCTGCCGCAGTCGAAAGCTGACTTTGTTCTGCCCTTTGCCAAGGATGTCTGCAATCGGTGGATAGGCAGCCACATATTCCACCACCGCCTCGACTCCCTCTTCCTCGCATGCAGGGCCGGTGATAAGAAAATCCAGATCGCCCACCGTTTCGCGGCCTCGGCGCAACGATCCCGCCGGCGTTACGCGGTCGATCCCGGGACAATTGCGCAAATATTCTGTCAGCTTTTCCGCCGCTGACTCAGCGTCGTCCAGATGGAATCGTCCAATGTTCCTGCGATATTCCGTGATGCCCTGCAACAGCTTCGCCACCTGCTTTGGGCCACATCGCGGCAGATTGTCCAGCCGGCCTTCCTTGCAGGCCACCTCCAGTTCGTCGACGCTGGAGATTTGTGCCGCGTCCCAAAATAGCGCTACTGTCTTCGGACCCATGCCGGGCAGCCGCAGCAACTCCAACATGGAGGGTTTGTATTTGGCCAGCAACTCCTGATGCAGGCCCAGCGTGCCGCTTGTCTCCAACTCGACAATGTTTGCCGCCATTCCCTTGCCGATGCCGGGGATTTCCAGCAATCGTTTTGGCTCCGATGCCAGCGCGCCCACAGCCACCGTGCTCTGCTCCACTACCTCCGCGGCGCGTCGATAGGAGCGAATGCGAAACGAATCGGCCGCGCTGACTTCCAGCAGATCGGCGGTCTCCGACAATATTTGTGCGATCTGACGATTTTCCATGGCGATCGATGAAGGCCAGAACTTCAAGCCCTCGAAGGCATCATCGCACCGGCGCAAGAAAATGAAAACCCGGCGCTCAGGCCGGGACATGTATTCATATTGTCGAAAAACTGTACTACGGCCACACTACGGGCGCGCATCCCGTTGTTCCCTATGCAACAGACGCAACACTGAATACTGTCATAACCTATTGCGAGTTTTTTGCAATTCAACGCAATTATGCGCAGATGGAAGTCAGCTTCGCACCGCATGCTGAACTGCATCCTGCACGCGCAGCACCTGGTCCGCCTGCGGTCCCTTATCTCCCTGCACGATGTCGAACTCGACGGGGTCGCCTTCCTTCAGGCTCTTGTACCCGTCCGTCTGAATCGCTGTGTAATGCACGAAGACATCGGGGCCATCGTCGCGCCCAATGAATCCGAACCCTTTTGCATTATTGAACCACTTCACTTTGCCTTTGTGCTGAGACACGGAACCGCACCTCGAATCTACAGATCGGAAACCACTAGGGGCCCTGCCGATATAGACGTCGGAGGCGGTGAATTGTTATGCAGAGACGAAAAAAAATATGAACGCCAGAGCAGAAGAAAGGGCGAAAGAGGCGATGTCAAAGATTTTCGGCAGGCGATCCGCATGGTTACTGTGGAAAAGGCACGCCTAATTACCGAGGAGGTTACCCACGATCGCGAGCGGAATGTTTTCTATGAGTTCCAGTGGCGCGGCGGCGCACATACATCAGAATCGCGATAATGGATTTAGCATCGATAATTTTTCCGCTGTCGACCCACTGCAAGGCTTGCGATAGCGGAATCTGCTGGTGCTCAATATATTCATCCTCATCCGGTGCCGACTCTCCGCAGCTTAAGCCTTCCGCCAGGTAAACCTGCATCCACTCACCCAGAAATCCTGGACTCACGTAGAACCGGGCAATCTTTGTCCATCGCCTGGCAATGTAGCCGGTCTCTTCCAGCAGTTCGCGCTTCGCGCCGGGGAGAACCGCTTCCTCTGGCTCTTTGCGTCCCGCAGGGATCTCCCACATATATTGTCCAGCGGCGTGGCGATATTGGCGCTCAACAACGATCAGCGGATCAGCCGGATTGCGTGTGTCGTCCACCGCCAGAATGACAACCGAACCGGAGTGCCGAATCACATCGCGCCGTGCTGTTTGCCCTTCAGGTTCTCGCACGTAGTCGGTGTACACATCGAATAGCGGTCCTTGATAGGCCAGCTTGGAGGAAATCAGCGCGACTTTCCCGCCTTTATTTCCGTTGCTCGCTGCCCCGGGGGGAGGGGATTTCGACGCGCTGGTCTTTTTGCTGGCTACCGCTTTCTTGCCGGACGCAAGTTTCTTTACGGAGGTGAGCTGATTGTGAGTTTTACTTTTGCTATCGCCGCGATTTGCTATCTCTGCCGCCTTGAATGGTGTTTTCTGCCCAGATCGCATCCAGTTCCTTTCAGGGTGTTCGTCTCCGTCGGAATCTCGAATCGGTATTGGTGGGACATCCGGCCCAGATGAGACCTTAAATCAAACTTACAGTTCGCGTCAGAGAAATCTGAGGAAATCCGGTACGCCAACTATCGGGCCGCAGACTGGAAATCCTGGTGCCCGACCTCAGCGAAGGTCATGTTTGCCGCCGCGTGTCCCGTCGTTTGCTTCCACTCCTGAAACAACTGGCCATAGCTCGCCTTCATATAGTTCGCTGGCGAAATTCCAAGCTTTGCAGCGATTCGGTCAATCCACTCCGAGCTGCCTTCCAACTCCGCGAAATCGCCAATGGGAGTGACATCGACGACAACGTGTCCCTCGTTATCGGCCCATTCAGTTCGCAGCTTCTCATACACGAAGATGGGCAGGAAACCGAGGCGCTCAAAAATGGCAGCCAACGGTCGTCCATCCTCAATCTCTGTCTCCGTTTCCGCGCGTACTTTATGCGTACAGTTTGCCAAGCTTTCTACTGGCGCCTTGTGCGTCAAAATCCAGCGGTCGCCGTACTGACGGATGCGCAGTAATTCCCCACGCTGACGCAATTCGCCGTCGCGCTTGTCAAACAGCACGTTGCGCTCCATCGTCTCTGCAGTGAGCAGATGAAATCCCAAGGAAGGCAGCAGCATGGTAAATCCGGCACGATCTGTCAATCGAACTTTGATCTCGGTTTCCATCCTGTCTGTCGCCATTTCTCCGGTCATGTCAATAGCTTCGCAGATTTAAGGGGCCGGAAGGAATCGGGAATAATCCGAGCAGACAAGTTAGGATGAAGGACGAATGGCTTGCGTTGTGCACGCACTGCCCGTGAACCAATATGACCGGAATCAATACCGTTCGGCTGGCAATCCCTGTCGAATCGATTTCCTCAATGGAGGCGCAGACGGCTCTGGCCCAGGCAGCGGAAGTCATTCGCTCCGGAGGCACGGTTGCGTTTCCTACGGAAACGGTCTACGGCCTGGGGGCAAATGGGCTCGATTCAACGGCCGTGCAGAAGATATTCCTCGCCAAGCAACGGCCCGCCTGGGACCCCATGATCGTGCACATCGCTGACCGCTCCCTGCTTGCAAAGGTTGCGGATCGTTTGTCAGGAGAGGCGCAACAAAAGATCGATTCCATGATGGATCGTTTCTGGCCGGGTCCGTTGACTTTCCTTCTGCCAAGGCAGCCGGCGGTGCCATCCATCGTAACTGCCGGCCGGGAACTCGTCGGGGTGCGGATGCCCGCGCATCCGGTCGCGCTTGCGCTCATCGCAGCCGCCAATTGTCCGATCGTGGCCCCCAGTGCCAATCGCTTCGGGCATACCAGCCCCACGACGGCTCAGCATGTGTTGGAGGACCTGGGCGGCCGAATCGATCTGGTGTTGGACTCTGGTCCAGCCTGGTGCGGCGTAGAGTCAACCGTGATTGAGGTTCGCGATCACGAAACCATTCTCTATCGCCCCGGTGCGATCACTGCCGAGGAGATAGAAACTATTGCTGGTCCGGTCACTCTCTACGGCCCGGACACCCCGGGTGTGATGCAACAGCCGCGGGAATCCTTGCCCTCCCCCGGCGTGGACATGCGCCATTACGCTCCCAACGCAAGCGTGATTCCGCTGGAAATGAATGAGCCCCCGGAAGGTGACCGTCGGCAGCTCTGGCTGGATTCATTGCAGGAACAATTGAACACGGGGCGAAAAATTGGCGTTCTGCTGCCTTCGACGTGGCCCCTCCCCGAGGGGTTTGCCGGTATTCACTTTGTCTGGGGAAGCTGGGAGGACGATCAGGAGCTGGCACAGCGGCTTTTCGCAGGTCTGCGGACCCTAGATGCCATGGGAGCAGACGTCATTCTGTGCCCGTTGCCCCGGAACTCCGGTTTGGGTGCGGCGATTCGAGATCGGCTGCTGAAGGCCGCGCGAGTTAAGTAACCTGCCGGGTGCGATATTTGCTACGACATGGTCTGCGGTAGGTTTTCGCCCGCTTTGTAGATGTAGCGGATGCTGTCTTTGTACACCAGCACGCGAGTTCGGGCGCCGGTCTGCGATGCGGCGCGGCCTACGTTGCGCAGCTTAATGGCGAATCGGTCATACCACTCGATTACACCTTCCAGCTCCTCGCCATTTTCCAGCATGACGATCATCCGCGTTTGCGCCTGTATCTGCTTCTGGAAATAAAAGACTTCCGCGTGCGAACTGTCTTCAAGGGTGCCGTCCGGCATGGCGCGGGCGGTTAAAGCCGGGCCATGCCCGAAGATCGTGGTCTGGCGCGCTGGAGCCGAACGCAGCGCCAAATTCGGCCGGATCAGGCGTCTTTGCCCGGAAAAGTCACCATCCGGCTGGGATACTGCCGGTACGGCCACCACGATGGCGCTGCGCTCGAGCGGTTTGGGCTTGGGCAATGGCATGGATTTCTTTCACACGGACAGTTAGGCCAGGGCTGTAAACCTCCGCGATTGAGGTGGAGGAGAAATCGTGGACCCAATTGATTCTGCTGAATGAATACGATGCTAGTCGAAGCCGGAACGTTTTCCAACTGCAGAGTTTGTTTTTTAATGTTCGATGCAGGTTGCCTCGGAAGTTACCGCTGCTCCAACCCAGCCGTCATTGCGTCCAAAGAAAGCGACCGAAGCAGGTTACGCCGCATACCCGACTCGACCTCGGCAATTCGCCGCACGGCCCGCTCAATCCAGTCGAACGAGACACTTTCCGCCAAGCGGCGAAGTTCCGGCAAAATGTCGATGTTGCGCGACATCTCAGTCTGTCCCGCCTGCAGCAACATCATGTCTTCCAGCAACAAATACAGGCTACGGAGCAAATCGTGTGTCTTCTGCTGCCCTTCCGACCCGGCGCGATAGGTTTCCGTTACGCGAAATAGCGCCGAATGATCCGGTTCGGCCGTCGCCGTTCGCAACAACAGCAGGGCATCCCTGCGACTGGCGAGGTAAGTATCGGCGTTGAACGCTATGGTCTTCCCAACAGCTCCTTCGGCCAAGCGCGCCACCAGGGTCTTTTGAGCGGATGGCCATTCCGGGTGACGTTCAGCCAGAATCCTTTCCAGCTCTTCCATTGGCACAGTATGCAGGCGCATTTGGCTGCAGCGGGAGCGAATGGTCGGCAACAGCTCCGAAGGATTTTCCGCCAATAACAGCAGATGTGCGTACTCCGGAGGCTCCTCCAACACTTTCAGCAGGGAATTGGCCGCCTCGCTCATGAATTTTGCGGTTGGGAAAATGTAGATCTTGTCTTTGCCTTCTGACGGCGCCCGTTGTGCGTTGTGAATCAGCGAGCGCACCTGGCCGACCTTCACCAGGTTTTGAGGCGGATCGGGTGGCACCACCAGCACATCCGGATGCGTCTGGATCAGGATGCGGGTCTCTTTTCGGTCGGCATCCCGGAGATCTTCCCGTGCCTCCACCGCCTCCGCCACCCGCGCATCCAGATCCAGCGCGCTGGCGATTCGGGTGCAATTGTGGCAGATGTCGCAGGCATCCGGTAGGCCATTGAAGGTCTGGGGGTCGAGGCAATTCAGCGTCTGTGCCAGTGCGATCGCCAAAGAATACTTGCCCGCGCCGCGCGGTCCGGAGAGCAGAATCGCATGCGGCAGGCGTCCCGACGCAGCCGATTCCTGCAGTTGCCGCACTGTCGCTTCATTGCCCAGAAAACTGCGAAAGTTCACATTTTCAGCGTAGCAGAATCGTCGTTGCGCTCCTTCGCAACCACCATCATCGGGAATTTTGGCCGCAGCGTAATTTTGGGCTGTACATCGACCGTCTGGCCGGGGACCATGTGGAAGCTCCAGCGCTGCGCCAGCGTCGCCAAAATTAACACACCTTCCATCCACGCAAATGCCTCGCCGATGCACTGCCGCGATCCCGCGCCAAAAGGAAAATACGTGAACCGCGGCCGCACTGCTTTCTTTTCCGCCGTGAAGCGCTCCGGATCGAACCGCAATGGCTCCGGATAGAACTGTTCGCTGCGCTGCAAAATGTATTGGCTGAAGAAAAAATAGGTCCCCGCAGGGAGTCTGTATGGGCCCAGTTCGACAATCTGTGTCGACTGCCGCCCCATCGCCCACGCCGGCGGATACAGCCGCATCGATTCCGCAAACACTATCTCCGTGTAGCGCAACCGGGGTACGTCTTCCAGTGTCGGAAGCCTCCCTTGCAGCTCCAGGTCAATTTCGCGTTGCATCCGCTCCGCAGCTGCTGGATTTTCCGACAGCAGATACCATGTCCAGGTCAGCGCATTGGCAACCGTCTCATACCCGGCGAGAAAATTCGTGATGACCTCATCGCGCAATTGCCGATCGCTCATCCCGGTCGGCGCAGCGGGAGACCTTCCAGCATTATCTGCGGTCGTCTCTATCTCATCGCGTGCCGCCATCAACATGGAAAGCAGATCGCCGCGATCTTCATTCGACGCTCTTCGCTCTGCGATCATGCGATACACCTGGGCATCGAGCCGTCCCCGTGCTTTGCGAAATCGAATCAAGCCAGGAATCGGCCAGCGCAGATAGCTCTCCGCCTTCGGCAGAGCGATCAGGTAATTGTAGAGGCGCATGATCACGTTGACTTCATCATTGATCTCGCGAATGGCCGCCGTCACATCGGTAGCGAACAGAGTGCGAGCGACAATCTCCAGCGTCAGCTCCATCATTGCGGCGGACATGTCGAAGGTCTGTCCCGGCCGCCAGTTGGCACGCATGGCCGCGGCCCGTCTCACCATCATGCCGGCGTACGCCTGGATGCGCTGACGATGAAACGCGGGCGCTGCGATGCGCCGCTGCCGCATATGGAACTCGCCCTCGCTGGTGATCAATCCTTCGCCCAGCAGAATTTTCATGCGGTTCTGGGTGCGCTCTTTAATAAACGAGGACGCCTGCGTCACCAGGATCTCGCGAATTAGTTCAGGATCGTTGATAAACACGATGTTGCTGCTGCCCAGCTTGTAATGGGAAACAGCTCCGTAGGTCTTTGCCAAGTGTTCAAACAGCAGGATTGGATTTCCCGGCCGAAAAAAACGCCGAAACAGGTAGAGCGGCAGGTTGCGCTGCAGGCCCGGCGGGAAACGAAATGCCTCTGACTCGGGGGCCCCATTGTTCTGCTTCGAAGTTGCAGATTGGGATGGTGTCGCCATGAAGGGAAGTGGACTCAAATTACGTGCGTGGGTCATCCAGCCGGAGTGGTGACGCGTGACAAACGCTGCTCGACAAGCTCCACGATACGCTTTTCGATCGCATCCACCGAGGCATCTTCCGCAATTGTGACCACACGCAAACTCTCCCGCGCCGCAATTTCCTGATACTTCAAAAACACCCGCTCGTAAAAAGCGCGGCCTTCGGATTCAAATCGATTTTCATCCTTGCCCTTGGCGATTTGACGGCCGTTCCGTTTTCGCGCCCGTGCCAGGGAAGCTTCCAGACTCGGCAACAACAGGATCGTCAGGTCAGGCCACAAATCTCCGCACACGGTCCTATGCAATTCCAACACCGGTGCACTACCCAGGGAACGCCCTCCGCCTTGATACGCCTCTGTGGAGTCGGTGAACCGATCGCACAGCACAATCTTTCCTTCCGCCAGCGCAGGCAGAATGATTTCATGGATCGACTGTGCGCGATCTGCGAACATCAATGCCATCTCCGCCAGCGCCGCAACATGTTGCGTCGCGGAGTGGAGCAATACCGCGCGAATCTGGTCGCCCAACTCCGTTCCGCCCGGCTGACGAGTGGTTGTGACAGCCCGACCCTGCGATTCTAACGTGCGCGCCAGCAAACGAAGCTGGGTCGATTTGCCCGAGCCATCCAGCCCTTCAAACGTGATAAAAAAACCGCGTTGCATGGCGGTAGGGTACCACTGTGGGCACGACATGAATGACACCGCCTTGGGCTCTGATTCATCTTGTCTGAGAAAATCCTCTCATGGCTCTCGAATTCACCGCTTCCTGTCTTCAAGATTCAATCCATCTGCTGCGCTACTACAGGACCCTTGCAGAGCGTGCCATCGCTCAGGCGACGGATTCACAGCTGTACCAACTTCTAGATCAGGATGCCAACTCCATTGCCATCGTCATGCAGCACATGGCAGGCAACATGAAATCCCGCTGGACTAACTTCCTGGTAGAAGATGGCGAAAAACCCTGGCGCAATCGAGACAGCGAATTTGAGCACCCACCCTGCTCCCGTGAGGCTCTTTTGAAAATGTGGGAAGACGGCTGGCAATGCATGTTCCGGGTCCTCGACTCCTTAACCGATGCGGATCTGGCCCGTACTGTGCTAATTCGCGGGGAAGCTCACTCCGTCACCCAGGCGATCCATCGTCAGGTCGCGCACTATGCCTACCACTGCGGCCAGATTGTTCTGCTCGCCAAACATTTTCAGCACGGTCAATGGACCTCACTCACAGTTCCCAAGGGCAAGTCGGCAGAGTTCAACGCGAAAGTCCGCGCCGGCGACGCCAGCCAGCGTTAGACCGCTGTGCCGTGTGTCGACCCACTGCATTACACTGTTGCTTCGTCTGCACAACGACCCGTTCAGGAGTTCTATGCATCTAAGATCCGCTCTCTTCTTGGCCGCGTTCGCCTTTGCAACTCTTCCGCAAATTAGCCTCGCGCAAACCGCTGCTACTCCGAGCAGCCCTTCACGACCCATCACGGTTACCGTGGATGCGACGGATGCACCGCGCAAGGTGCTTCACGCGGATCTGGTGATTCCAGTCCAGCCCGGCGACCTGAACCTGGTGTACGCGAAGTGGATCCCAGGCGAGCACGAGGCCTCTGGCCCCATTGATGACCTCGCTGGACTCGTCATCAGGGCTAACGGTCAGTCGTTGCCATGGGTGCGCGACAGTGTCGATATGTTCAGGTTCCACGTGCATGTTCCGGACGGAGTGACCGAGCTGCATGTGCATGACGATTTCCTTGCGACTGCCGGCCCGGTTGGTTTTTCCGCCGGCGCCTCCACCAGCGAAAATCTTGCGATGATCAGCTGGAATGAAGTCATGCTATGGCCTCAAGCCCCTTCCGCCAAAGATGTTCAGGTCACCCCCAGCGTCACTCTTCCGACCGGCTGGAAGTTTGCTACCGCGCTGACCACCACCGGCACAGAAGGCACTACCACACATTTCGCCACCGTTCCGTTGAATGAACTCGTAGACTCTCCGGTCCTCTCGGGCCGCTATTTTCGTGAGATTCCTCTAGCGCCGGAAATCTCTCCCAAGCACTATCTCGACCTCGCCGCCGATGGACCTGAAGACCTGGAAGTTCCCTCGCAAATGCTGGCTGGATTCAACGATCTTGTTCGCCAGGCCAGCGCACTTTACCAGTCGCATCATTACGGCAGCTACCATTTCCTAATGACGCTGAGCGATCAGGTTGCGCACTTCGGCCTGGAACACCATCAGTCCAACGACGATCGCGTGCCGGAGAAGACCTTCCTCGATCCCAATCTGGACGTGCTGGAAGCGGGACTGCTGCCGCATGAATTTACACATTCTTGGAATGGAAAATATCGCCGTCCGGAAGGCTTGATGTCACCGGATTTTCAAACCCCGATGAAAGGAAATCTATTGTGGGTGTATGAAGGGCTGACAGAATATCTCGGTGATGTGCTGACAGCGCGCAGTGGCTTATGGACAGACGATCAATACCGCGAGGCCCTGGCGGACTCAGCAGCCGACCTTGACAATCGACCCGGCCGCACCTGGCGAGATCTGCAGGACACGGCGACCGCCGCGCAAACGTTGTATGAAGCAAGCGGCCAGTGGGGTAATTGGCGTCGCGGCGTCGATTATTATCCTGAGGGCGAGTTGCTCTGGTTGCAGGTCGACACCATCATTCGCCAGCAAAGCCATGGTAAAAAATCGCTGAATGATTTCTGCGCGCGTTTCCTCGGCCTGAACGGCGATACCGGTCCCATCACGCTTCCCTACACATTTGAAGATGTCGTCAGCAATCTGAACGCAGTGCAGCCCTACGACTGGGCAAGTTTTCTATCCGAAAAGTTGACGACCAAAGAGAATCAAGCGCCCTTGGGAGGCATTGAAAACGGTGGTTATCGCCTGACATATTCGGATACCCCCAATTCAATGGAAGAGTCCGCGGAGGCGTTGCGGGGTGTCGATGCCTGGTATTCGCTCGGGCTGCATCTTTCCCACCAGGGCGCAATTCACGATGTGCTGTTTTATTCGCCGGCGTACAAAGCGGGCCTGGGGCCAGGTATGAAAATCGTCGCCGTCAATGGACGCGCCTATACCAACGCCTTAATGCACGACGCCGTCCGCAATTCCAAAACAAACCAGGCGCCGATTGAGCTGATCGTCGAGAATACCGCCTACTTCCGCGATGTCAAGATCGACTATCACGGTGGCGAGCGCTATCCGCATCTGGAGCGGGTCGACTCCAAGCCCGACGTGCTGGACCAGATCCTGCAGCCGCTGCCCATGCATTCGAAAAAGTAAGCAGGGATATTCTTATCGCCCATACTGCGCAGCGGATCGAACCTAAACCGCTGCGCGGCGGTCGCTTGTTCAAAACAGCAGCTTCGCCCCGAACTGAATCTGCCGTGACGTCGTCGAGGTCGTCGTAATCAACCCCGCTGTTGGCGATGGAGTCGTTGTATCCGAGGCATACACGACCGTGTTCGGCGTGCCGAAGTTCGTACGGTTGAGAATGTTGAAGAATTCTGCGCGAAACTGCAGATTGAGTTTTTGCGTCAGCGCCGTATTCTTTCGCAGCGATAAATCCAATTCTGAAATTCCCGGACCGGTCAGGGTGTTTCGCCGCACATTGCCGTACGTACCTGGAAACGGCACCACAAACGCAGTTGGATTGAAGTATTGCGTTGGCCCGCCCTGCACGACGTTGCCTCGAAACTCCGGATTGATCGACGGTCGGATCGGGTTGCGGCTATCGCCATTGTTGGTGGGATTGAAACCCAGTTGCGGGGTGAACGGAAAGCCAGACTGCAGCGTGGCAATTTCACTGGCCGTCCATCCCCCGATGATTTTTTGCTGCCAACTCCCACCGTTGGCCAAGTATCGCTTGCCGTTGCCGAAGGGCAGTTCAAAGGTCGAAGTGATCACAGCAACATTGCGAATGTCGGTGTTCGCGCGGCCGTGATCCAATTTCGGGTCGGTGGGATACATCACAAATCCCGGCGCATTGGCACCCACGCTGCTGTTCCACGCGGTTCCGTCGTCCAGACTCTTCGACCATGTGTAGACTCCGCGCACTTGGATACCGCGTTGAAAATGACGATGGAAGTCCACTGTCAACGCGTTGTAATTGCTGATGCCGTCAGAAATCCAGGTCGTGCTGGCACCCAGATGTGGATTTGCGTTAGGCGCATTCGCTGGATAGTAAATCGTTCCCGCAGGAAGCGTATGGGGGCAGGGAGATGCCGGGCAAATGGTCGGGATCGGCTCATTCACATCTTCTGAAAGTATCTGATGAGAACCGTGGTACCCGATGTAGCCCACGATGAGGGATGTATTCGACGCCAGCTTCTGCTCCAGGCTGGCGGAGTATGAGAGCGACCTCGGCGTATAGGCGTCCGGCTGAATTCCACTGGGCGAGACCTTGCTGCCAGCGGGCGGCGGCGCGCCGGGAACAAAATCCAACGAGGAGACTGGAACATTCTTCAGCGTTTCGGTGGTGTTGAAAGGAGCATTCTGATCCAGCCGATAATCCAGACTATCCAGCAACGAATCGTAGAGGCCAACGGCGGCATGAATCACCATGTTCCCATTCTCCTTTGGCTGCCATGCGATGCCGACACGAGGCTCCGGCAGGAATTTAGCGCGGTTTTTTGTGAATGCCGAGTCGGCCACTCGGGGCGCTGTTTCCAGGACTTCCTGGGAGTCGAAGATATAGTTCGAAGCTCGACCCTGCGCTTCATTCCATCCGTCGGTGGACTCGAACCGGAAACCCGCACGCAATTCCAGAGTCGGCAGCAGATGCACCGTATCCTGCACAAATCCAGCACCCTCTAGTGAGCGCCAACCAAGCTCAGTGGGCGACGGAACCACCGTGAAGGTAGAGACATTTCCTTCCAGAAACGCACTCAGGCTGCCGAAGGACGCCTGGCCATATTGGTTTTGAGCCAAGTTGCTGTTGGACTGAATACGCTGCAGCCACATGCCTGCCTCAAGCTGGTTTCTTCCGCGCGAGATGTACACGTGATCGGCGACAGTGTATAAATTGCGCGCGACATTCAGATTGCTACCTGCGTTTGTGCCAGCTCCGCTAATCTGCGAGGCGCCGTTGAGCGCTGTGCCTCCGCCCACCACGACAGCGCCAATCGGCTTTCCTTCCACCCAGCCGGGTAGATCGATGGGCGTTTCGCCGGTGAAGTAGAAGCTGGCCCGTGAAAAACCGGCACGAAATGTGTTCAACGTGCTCGATGAAAACACATGCTCTTCCTGTGCGCTCAAAACCTGCTCGCGAAGTGTCTCATAATCCGTGCTCAGTGGATTGATGGTCGGGGTCGTGGACGTACTGTCGTCAATGGTGTAGACCGCAGCCGCAGTATCCGAGGCAGAAATGTTGTAGTCGCCGCGAGTTGTGCCGAAATCTTCTCGAATGCGCTGCAGCGGGTGACTGTAGGCTTCCGCGATGCCGCCGCCTAGCTCCGGCCCATTCTGCACCGGCCACAAATCCAGCAATGGCTGAACATCCGGCACGGCTGCGGCACGCGATGCATTGTCAGGAACCAGCGTCACATCCGAAAGCCCCAGGTTTTGCCGCAGGCCCTCATAATTGCCGAAAAGCAGAAGTTTGCATTTCACCATCGGTCCCCCCAGTGCACCCCCGAACTGGTTCCGCTGAAAAATGGGAATGTTCCCCTGGTCGAAATAATTGCGTGCGTCCAGCGTACTGTTTCGCAGGAATTCAAACGCACTGCCGTGCAGTTGGTTAGTGCCTGACTCAGTGCTGATGCTGATTTGCGCGCCGGTTCGCTTCCCGTATTCGGCGCCGTACGTGTCGGATACCACGTTGAATTCGCGGACCGCGTCGACGCCCAGTAACTCACCGCCCACACCGCCCGGTGTTACGTTGATCTCGGAAGCACCCGTGTATTCAATTCCGTTTAGCAAATACAAATTGTCTTGGGGGCGATGCCCAGCGACGGAAAACATATTCCCCGGAGAAGAATTCGACGTGCCGACAGCGCCGGATCGCTCCCCCGTGTAGTTTACCGATGCAGGGTTCAGTGTGATCAGCTCATCGTAGCTGCGCCCGTTCAGCGGCAATTCTTTCACCTCTCGTGCGCTTACCAGGCCGGAAGTCGGTTGCGTCGTTGTGTTAATGGCGAGCGGCACATCGGTGACTGAAACCTGTTGCTGCAACGTGCCAACCGAGAGCGAAAGATCGATCACCGCGCTCTGTCCGACAACCAGGTTGATTCCGGTCTCAGACCAGGTACCAAATCCTGGTTTCTCGACCGTTACCTTGTAGCGGCCAACAGCAAGCGAAGGCGCGGAATACGCGCCCGTAGAGTCACCCGTGAGATTGCGAACGGCGCCCGTCTCTTGATTCGTAACGGTTACATGAGCTCCCACGACCGCCGCACCGGATGCGTCATGGATGGTGCCGGAAATGCTTGCGCCAACCACTTGAGCGTGAGCGGCAGGCAGCGAGAACAGCCCTGCGAAAATGACAAAAGATAAAAGCCAAATAGAAATAGTGCTGCGACGAGAACGCTGCATCAACGGAGGTCTCCTTGAGGTTGGGCGAAAAGTTAGGATGAAATTAGAGTCGAAAGGCTGGGGGTGGTTCAGTCGATCAACAACAGATCGATGTGCGGGGAGCACAAACTGATGGGCGGATTTGGCATAATGCCATCATGTGTTTTCGGTTGATCTACGTGATTTGGGTTGTAGATTGCAATCTTGGCAGCAAATAGAAAAGCCGCTCGGTCAACCCGGCGGCATCCATGGCGCAAGGGCGAGCGAAGGTCAGTTCAAGGGCGAAACTCCCGACACGGAGCGCACTCTAAAACGTCGCAACAACACGTAATGGATGGTGCGGAAATCATGTTTCCAGAGGCTACCCCGATGCTGGTGCCGAGTCAAGCGGAAGGTTTCCCTGGAGGGCGAATTGACATGTTAAGCCACATGCGACATCCTAGGAGAGTCATGGCTATTCAGTTTTGCACCCCGAAGTGTCGGATTCAGGTTCGCTGTTGTTGTTGTCGCAGCGTTGCCGGCCCAGGGTGTGAGTACTGTCGATAGTTCCACGATCTCCTCTTCAGTATCCTAAGCAATCTAAAACCCTGTGGTCGCATCCTTGCGAGCCTCGGGTACGTTTCAGCCTGTCTCGCATTCCATTTCACGACAAAACCTTTTGATCGAGCTCACGATGGAATTGGCGATTGGATTTGTTATCGCGTTTGCAATTGCAGTCACCGGCGTCGGTGCGGGCACGATTACCGCGCCGCTGCTGATTCTGTTTTTGCATGTTCCCATTGAGCTCAGCGTCGGCACCGCCCTGGCGTACTCCGCGATCGTGAAAATGATCGTCGTCCCTGTGCAGATCTGGCGCAAGCAGGTGGTTTACCGCGTCGTCGGCTGGATGCTGTTAGGCGGTCTTCCCGGTGTGGTCCTCGGGGTGATCTTATTTCACCGCGTGGTTCGCGACCATCAGCAGAACATTTTGTATGTTGCGCTTGGCAGCATCATTGTCGCTTCTTCGGCGTGGCACCTGTATCGCAATCTTCGTCCCTCGACGGCAACCAGAGAAAGAAAGACCCATCCCGCATGGATTGCGGCTCTGATGCTGCCGATTGGCACAGAGGTCGGCTTTTCATCCTCCGGCGCTGGTGCGCTCGGCACGCTGGCTTTGCTTAGCCTTACCTCGCTGGATGCATCGCAGGTTGTTGGCACGGACCTTGTCTTCGGGCTTTGCCTTTCGCTGGTCGGCGGCGGCATGCACGTCTTCAGCGGTAGTTACGACAGCACGCTATTGTTCAAGCTGGTGCTCGGCGGACTGTTTGGAGCCCTGGCAGGAAGCGCCGTCGCTCCCAGGTTGCCGAATCGCCAGCTTCGGGTTGCACTGGCCGCGTTGTTGTTAGTGGTGGGCACGCTGTTCTGCGTGCGCCCGCTGAACTTCCATCCAATCGCCAGCCTTCAGGCCGTGGTTCATGCCGCCGCGGCTGCACCTGGTTCAATGGATCGCTAGAGAATTCAGCCGCATGGGGATCGTAACGTACCTGCGACAATCGTGGCCTGCACTTCCACATTTCCGCGAAATTCATGTCGCGTTAGCCGATAGGCGATGTCCATCGTGTCGCCCACAACTGGAGGCCGATCCAGCGCGGTGTCGATCGAAAACCAAATTGCCTCCAGCTTCAGGCTGTCGCGCTCTAAGAGGAGCCGTCCGTGGCGGCCATTCGTCAACGCGCGATAGGTAGCCACATGAAATGTCCCGGAGTAAAGCGGCGCTTCGAACCCGCGACCAAATGGTCCCATCGCCTCCAGTGCCTGGATGCTTTCCAGATCATGCGCAGTGGGGTCAAGCTCGCCATCTGTCCACAGAGTCGGCCCTCTCGGCACCGCGCCCCCGGTCTGTTCCGCCACTGCGAACTCAAAAGCCTGCCGAAACCGTTCCATATCCACAATCCGGATGGTGGCGCCCGCTGCCGCCTGGTGACCTCCAAAAGCCACCAGCAAATCCGGATAGGAATTCGCGATTTCCTTTAGTGCGCGCTGCACATCCATCCCAGGCACTGAGCGAAATGATCCGCTCGCCAGCCCCGTCTCATCGCCGGAGCTAGATCCCGACCCCAACGCCGGCGCAGTCTCTCGAGCGCCTTGTCCTCG
>JAZKAG010000192.1:11023-15949 GCA_040389265.1 Acidobacteriota bacterium | reverse complement strand
TGTCGCCGGAGCCTACCCCGTGGGACGATTTTCATACCATCAGCTGGGCGCATTATCCGGATGGATTTTACGATCAACTTCGCGCCGCCGGGATGGATGCCATCATTGCCTATGTCAATGATGATTTCGATCCCGTCCTGGATAACCACTTTCGCTATTACGTAGAGCAGATGGCGTGGGAAGTGTTCTCCATCTATCACAAAGACCAGCCCATGTGGAGAAGCCTGCTGGCGAAGGTCAGTACGAATCGGGACAACCTGGATTTGTGGGTGCGGCAACCTTGTGTCAACGATCCAGCCACGACGGCGTATCTGCAGAACCACATCACTCAATTCGCCCGAATGTACGGTCCATTTCGCCCGCTGTTCTACAACATTGCCGATGAGTTGGGGCAAGGCGACCAGATTCGGCCGAACGATTTTTGCCACTCCAAATTCTGCAGGGAAAAATTCGCCGACTACCTGCGCAAAATGTATGGACTGCCCTCCGGCGTTTCCCGCGAGTGGGATCTGGGCGAGTTTACGCGCTGGGACGACACCCCACTGGACAAATTCCGCGCCGGGGACAAGACCGAATCCATGATTTCATACACCACGACCGACCGAGCCTTTGAGGCTGTCGCGCTGGCGGGTTTGAAAGCGCGCTATAAAACGATTGGCCAGTTCAACCAGGAATGGGGAACCAGTTTCCCGGTGCCGAGAGGAAACACGGTGATGGGGGATAGCTGGAATCCGATTCTTGCAGTGGCGCGCGAGTCTCTGTCAGTTCCGGTGCTGGATGCCGCATCGTTGGAAAAGCAGATGGGACCGCTGGACCGGGCGAACGCACGCTGGGGCGGACTGGGGTCCTGGAATGCGCCGGATAAGCCCACAACTTTCAAAAGCTGGGGCGAGGTTGCGGCATTTCTCAATCGCTACTTCAAAGAGTTGGGTGAGATTCGGTCGACGCGTCACTGGAACATAAGTTCATGGAGTGATTTCCGCAACTTTATGGATGAGACCTTTGCCGACGGAGTGAAGCGGGCGGCAGACATTTGCAAGGCGGAAGATCCCTATGCATTATGCGCAACGGAAGGCGGGCAATGCCCCTTCGCTTACGGCTGGTACAACTACGAGCAAGTGGTACGCGCGATTGATGTGATTGAGCCTTACAACATCGGCAACAACGTGGAGGTGATTCGCTCGTTGAATTCCGCGGTCATCATGATCTCGACGCATGGGTTTGGAACTGTTTCGGGACACGCGCTGACCGAGAAGGAACGCATCGACCAGAAGCGGCAGGTTCGGCCCATCTGGTGGGGATTGTTTCATCGCCACAATGCGGCGTTGATCTGGGATGACAACGAAGCCGGCAACGAATTTGTCAATCAGCGGACCGGCAAGCTGACCGCGTCGGCGGAAACATTTTCCGATACGTTTCATGAATTGCGAGCGGGCATCGGAAAGCTGATGATCAATTCCACGCGCAAGCATGACGGTATCGCCATTCATTACTCGCAGTCATCGATCCAGGCGCATTGGCTGCTGGACAACCTGAAGTATGCGCGGGAATGGATGTTGAAGAGCGGCGGCGACAGCGACAGCGTGTGCGTGGCAGTGCGCAATAGCTGGACCAAGCTGGTGGAAGACGTGGCGCTGCAGTATAACTTTGTCGGCAAAGACCGCATTGCCGCGGGAGGTTTGAGCTCCGGCGAGTACAAGGTCTTCATCATGCCGCAATCGGTGGCGGTGAGCGTGGAGGAGGTGGAGCAAATCCGCGCCTTCGTCCAAGGCGGCGGAACGCTGATCGCAGACTGCCGCGCAGCCGATCTGGATGGGCATGGACGCGATATTGGGGGCGCGAAAATTGCCGGATATTTTCCGGCGAACGGAAACGCCGATCTGGATGGCAAGGGCCCGGATTATGGCGGCGGTCAACTGGATGATGTGTTTGGCATTGCCCATGGTCCGGCTCGCAGCTTTGGCAAGTCGGTGACGGGCACGGGCAGCGAAGGGGCACTGCAACTGGATGGCAAGCAGTTGCGTGGGTTGCAGCCTGCCGACGCAAGCGTGGTGCTGGTCACGGGCAAGGCGCTCGCGAAGAGCGGAGATGTACCGCTGGTGATCGTGAATACATTTGGTTCGGGGCGCGCCATCTTTTTGAACATGGAGATTGCCGACTACGCATTTCTGCGCCTGAAAGGCAACTCTGTATCGAGCCTTCCCGAGCTGATGGAGAGCGTCTTTGAACTTGCGGATGTAAAGCCGCAGGTGCGTGTGCTGGGCGCCGATGGCAAGCGTTTGCCGGGAACGGAAATTGTTCGCTTCTCGAACGGAGGGTGCGAGCAGGTGGGAGTCTTCAGAAATCCGCAGACGGACGATGGCGGTTTTGGGGCTTATCCGAAATTGCTGGCGGACAGCAATGTTCCGGATATCGATCCAAACCTGAGCGTCAACATCGACAACTCCTTACTGGAAAAAGAAGAAGAGGTCACGATTGAGTGGGCCGCTTCGGCGCAGACCTACGACGTGCGGGCCCGCAAAGACCTGGGGCCGACCAAGACGGTGAAGACGACACTGGATCCGTGGAGTGCGCTCGTATTCACGCGGTCGCAGCAGCCTTTGCCGGCGTTGAAGGTGGAAATTCGCGGAGCACGGGCGGGCGCTATGGCGGAAGTAGTTCTAACCGGAGAGGGTGCGTTGCCGGATGGGACGTCTCGAGTCGTGCGTTTGGATTTCCGCACGCCTGCCGGAGAGGCTTATGAGCTGTACGCGCGGAATGTTCTGCTGCAGTCCAGTCCTTATATCGAGCGCATTCCGTTTGCGGTGAATGATCCGAAGGGAAGCTGGAAAGTGTCGGCGCATGATCTTGCGACCGGACAAGTGGTGGTAGTTCCGTTTGAGCTGGCATGACGTCAGCTGCGTTGTTCTGTTGCGGTGTTTGAAAGGAATGAAACTCATGGGAACGCACATACACCTTGGAACATCGGAGAGCATCACAAGAAAAACTGTAGCCGCACTTGTTTTGGTTGTTGCCTTCGCGGCGGGAGGTTGTTTTTCGTCGGTAGCCGCGGAAGCAAATCAGCAGGCTGCTCCGGGAACCATTCTGGCGCCGGACCATGACCGGCAGGCGCCTCACATTGGGGATGCCCTGGTAGTGGCGCCGCCGTTGGCGAAACTTTCTGCGGCGTTGACGACGACAGCCATCGATGCAGCCGTGCGCAAGGTTGGGAATTGGCAGCTGGATTATTCTGAGAAATACTTCACTCGCGATTGGACGTTCGCGGCTCTTTATACCGGAATTTTGGCAGCAGGCAGAACCTTGCCCGAGGCGCGTTATCAGAACGCGATGGTTGATGTCGGCAACAAGTTCAATTGGCAATTGCAGCCTATGCCGCCACAGGCTGACGATCCAGCCGACTTTCACGCCGTTGGTCAAACTTATCTGGACCTGTATGGGATCTATCGTCAGAAGAAGATGATGATGCCGACCAAGGAAGCGTTTGACGCCATGATGAAGGCACCTGACGTTCCGGGCAAGCCTGTCTGGTGGTGGTGCGATGCGCTCTTCATGGGCCCTCCAACATGGGCACGGCTGTATCGCGCTACGGGAAATCGCGCCTACCTGGATTACATGGATCGCGAATTCTGGATCACTTCGAAGCTGCTATACCGGCCGCAGGAACATCTTTATTCTCGGGATGCCACGTTTCTGAATGCGAGAAGCAAGAACGGCCAACTCGTCTTCTGGTCGCGCGGCAATGGCTGGGTGATGGCCGGCATTGCTCGAACGCTGGATGATATGCCCAAGGACTATCCGAGCCGGCCGAAGTATGTGGAGCAGTTCAAGCAGATGGCCTCGCGGATCGCAACCCTGCAGGGTACGGATGGACTTTGGCGGACTGACTTGCTGGATCCGGCTGCGTACCCTTCGCCCGAGGTTTCCGGCTCCGCGTTCTATGTGTATGCTCTCGCGTGGGGAATCAATCGCGGCATTCTCGATCGCGCAACCTACCTGCCGGTTGTGAAGAAAGGCTGGCAAGGACTGTTGAGCCACGTGTATCAAGATGGCCGCTTAGGATCGATCCAGGCGGTGGGGGCCGCTCCGGAAGTGGTCCCTCCAACTTCGAGTTATGTCTATGGAGTGGGAGCGTTTCTTCTGGCTGGGTCGGAATTGCACCGCATGGCGGAGCATGCGGCGGCCAATCAACCAGCGGCGGCTTTCTAATTCGGGTGCGCGAAAGAGCGTGCGCGGCAACATGCATCGATTTGTAACAGCGTGAGGTAAAAATGCGAATTCTTCAGATGCCGGATGTGGTTCGCTATCCGACGATGTCCACGGCACAGCTGCGCGAATCCTTCCTGCTGAGCGACCTGTTCCAGCCGGGAGCGGTGCAAAACGTTTACGTGGATTTGGATCGAACTGTGATCGGATCCGCGGTGCCGCTGGACAAGCCGCTGGCGTTGCCAACCTATCCTGAGCTGCGTGCGGAGTACTTTACGGAACGGCGCGAGTTGGGGGTGCTGAATATTGGAGCGCCGGGAAAAGTTCGAGTGGATTCAGAGACCTTCGCACTGGACAATCTTGATTGTCTCTACATTGGCCGCGGCCATCGCGAAATTGTTTTTTCCAGTGACGGTCCCGCACGTCCGGCAGAATTTTATCTATTGAGTTATCCAGCCCATGCGGAATATCCAAGCCAACTCTCGAAGGGCAAGGATTTGCAGCCGGTCACCCTGGGGACGACGGCGACCGCCAATGTTCGGAAGATCCGCAAGCACATCCATCTGGAAGGGCTGCGCAGTTGCCAACTGGTGATGGGATTTACCGAGATGCAGCCAGGAAGCGTGTGGAACACGATGCCGCCGCACACCCATATGCGACGCTCAGAAATCTATCTCTATTTCAACCTGCCGCCAGAGGATCGTGTGATTCACCTGATGGGAC
>JAZKAG010000192.1:0-11013 GCA_040389265.1 Acidobacteriota bacterium | reverse complement strand
GACCTGCGGATGAATCCCGTCATTTAGTGGTGGCGAATAAGCAGGTCGCTATTTCTCCGGGATGGTCGATGCATGCCGGAGTGGGAACGAACAGCTACACGTTCTGCTGGGGCATGGGCGGGGAGAACCAGGTCTACAGCGACATGGATGCAATCCAGATCAAAGATATGCTGTGACAGATATGCAATGAGGAGTAAAACAATGAAACTGATTTGGGGGATAGTGGCCATGGCGATCACCGCATCCACAGCATTGGCGCAGACCGGAGGCTTGAACCATTACTCCGCCGCACAACTGAAGCAGATGGCTCAAAAGCTGGAGCAGCAGGAAAGTTTTCGCAGTACGGGTTCCGCATTTGAGACGCTGGATACATATCCGGGGAGCTATACCATGCTCTCGGTGCGCAACAAAACCGGCGGCTCCGAACTGCACGAACATTACGCCGATATTTTCTTCGTTGTGGATGGTGACGCGAGCTTGACCACCGGTGGCACCATGGTCGAGCCGAAGACGACAGAACCGGGCGAGGTACGGGGAAGTGCCATCTCTGGCGGAGCAGAGCAGAAACTTGGCAAGGGAGATGTTGTGCATATTCCGGCCAACACGCCGCACCAGCTTTCCATTCCAAAGGGAAAGACCTTCACTTACTTCGTCGTCAAGATAAAAGAATAAGTGATCCTGGCGTTGACGAGAATGACACAGTTTGCGGAGACGAGGAGATCCATTGCGACAAGGAGCAAGTGTGCAACTTAAAAATATTGCCGCGGTAGCGATGGTTCTGGGAGTGGCGGCCGGCGTGTCGGCGCAGCAAACTCCGGTGGTCGTGAAACCGGTGGAGATTCATGATGTGCTGGTCAATCCTGGCATCGGATTTATGACGTTTCAACGGTTCAATGGCGATGCATTGAACGCCGGAACGAAATGGACCGAGGGATTCCCGATCGAGTATCAGCCGTCTTCCGGCAGCCTGCAGAACAAAGATTTTCCCGACACGACGATTGCCTATTTTCGGGTGTACTGGAGATTTCTGGAGCCGGAAAAGGGCGTGTACAACTGGGCCATGCTCGATAAGGCGCTACAGACCGCCCATGCGCGCCACCAGACACTAATGTTGCGCATCGCGCCGCATGGGACCGATGCAACCAGCGATGTGCCGGCCTGGTATCGCGAGGAAACGGGAGAGAAGTTTCACAAAATTCCAGGAGGATGGGACGCCACTACCGGCAAGTGGCTGATCAATCCTGAAAATCCTGCGTATGCGAAAGAGTTTGGTGATTGCATTCGAGCGCTGGGCAATCGTTACGATGGCGACCCCGATCTGGACCTGGTGGACATTTCGATTCTTGCTGCGTGGGGCGAGGGAGCTGGAACCAATCTGTTGACTGAGCAGACGCGACAGGCGTTGATTGACAGCTATACGGACTCCTTTCACAAGACGCCATTGGTCACGCAACTGGGCGACGAGAAAACCGTGGCGTATACGCTGTCCAGATCCTACGAAGCGGCAGGATACAGCGCTGCGGCAAAGCAGCGTGAGGCAAGCCTGGGATTGGAGCGGCCACATGTTGGCTGGCGTGCGGATTGCCTGGGAGACATGGGCTCGTTCAGCAAAACTTTCAACCTGATGACGGATGCCTATCCCGAGACAGTCATTTCTCTGGGCCTTGCCGATGCGTGGAAGACCGCGCCAGTGACGATGGAAGCCTGCGGCGTGATGCAGAACTGGAAAGATCGCGGATGGGATCTGCAGTCCATCATCGATCAGTCTCTGCGGTGGCACATGTCGTCGTTCAACGCGAAATCATCCGCAGTGCCGCCGGAGTGGCGCGCGCAGGTGAACGAGTGGCTGAATCACATGGGGTACAGGTTTGTGCTGCGGCGGCTCACGTATCCCGCGACCGTCGACGCGAGCCGCAAGCTGACCTTCACGTCATGGTGGGAGAACAAAGGAGATGCGCCGGCGTATCGACGATATCCGCTTGCACTGCGCCTGAAGAGCGGGAGTGGTGCTGCGATTCTGATGACGAACGCTGACGTTCGCACATGGATGCCGGGCGACAATCTTTACAATAACGCGGTTTTTGTTCCGCGATCATTACCGGATGGCGATTACACATTGGAGATTGCGCTGGTCGACCCGGCGACGCGAGAACCAAAAATTAAACTAGCCATCGCCGGCGTGCAGCCGGATGGCTGGTATCCCATGGGAACGATCAAGCTCGACACGGCTGAGACGGACAAATAATCTGGCGTCGCTTAGGAGAGTCGATGCGAGTTATCGCACAAGTTTGAGCGTGCCAAATTTTTCGGGAGCGTGGAAGCTGGGTTGCATCGGGGGCTGCCATGCCATTTCCACCGGCTTTGTGCCCTGACTGCGAAAAAAGTTGATGCGAAGAAGATTGCCGGCTTCGGCGTTGCCAGCCTCGAGTGCGGCGTAGGGAATCTGCATCGACCCGTACCAGGTGCTTGTCTCGGGGGCAATGCGGGTGGCCACCCGAAAGCCCGATTTCCACGAAGTGAGGGCAACCTTATCGGACTGCTTTAAATCGATGTCGAGATCGAGCCACTCTCCTTGCGGTGATATCTCAAACTCCTTATACCGATGGATGGGGTCTTCGGGAGCGCCGATGAACGCTTCCGCGACATCCCAGTTCCATAGTCCGGGCGTGGGACGATCGGTGACGGGATTCGGCTTCAGATGCAGCTCGCGATAGGAACAAACAAACAGGAAATAAAGGTTGGCGGCATTCCATCGCGAGTAAATTTCGGTGGCATGCTCGGCGACCATACGGCCATACGCATCGTCTGTCATTCGAGTGATGGCTGCGTCGCGCCAGAACTCCGACAGCGGATCGGTGTTCGTGCCGGGGTTTCCCGTGGCAAAGTTTGAATTGGCTTGTGGAATGTCGCGGTGCATGCCTGGAGCGCTCCTGAACTGAGAATTGATTCGGCGGCCGTGTCTGCATTCACCTTAACGCATGTTCGAATGCAACCACATGCAGGCGGCGATGATTACGAGCGTTTTGTTTCTCATTTCTCCGTATATAATCGTTTCGACGTTCAGAAGACAAATTGAAATCACTGGACGCGATCGAGCCCGTGACTGGTTCCCGGGTGTTAGTGGTCCATCAAGTTTGCGCGATCAGCAAGTATCTTGAACCCGAAAAGAGAGAATCGATGAAGTCGTGGCTTCTACTGTTTGCAGTCATGCTGACCTTAGGTTCGTCGCGGTGCCCGGCCGCCAATGTTTCCACAAATCACTCGACCTCCGCTGCAATCACAGTGACAGAGGGCGATATTACGATCCCGACGTACGAACACGTGGGCAGGTACATGCAGCCCCCGCTGTTCAACGATTCGACGCTGGCTGGACTGTACCCATTTACGACCTTCAAACGGGAATTTAAGCCTGGCAGCCCGTTCCCTGAGAAATATCATGCCGTCTTTGTCGACAGCCAATATTTCAAGTTGACCTACATTCCGGAGCTGGGCGGGCGGTTCTTCTCTGTTTACGACAAAGTGCATCATCGGCAGATGTTCTATCGAAACGATGTGATCAAGCCGACGCAGTTCAATCCACGCTTTACCTGGCCGCAGTCTGGAATTGAATTGACGGGTCCGTACGACGCTCACTCTCTCACATGGAAAGGGGAGCCTTATTGGTCGCACACCATCCTGAAGCATAAGGACGGCAGTGTGTCGGTTCTGCTGGGGGAAGAGGATCCGTTCTATCACATGGATGTGACGTATACGGCGACGCTCTATCCGGATGTGGATGCGTTGGAGATCAGCACATTTTGCTACAACGGCACCGATGGACAGAAGCCTCAGATGTTGTGGTCGAATGCTGCATTTCCAGTTACGCCGAAGACGCGATTTCTCTATCCCATGACGCAGACCGTGGGACACACGACCGGCGTGGTTTCTCCGTGGCCCATTTATAACGGAGTGGACTTGAGCTGGGCGCACAACAATATGCATATGCTGGGTGTGTTCGGCATCGACAGCTATGACAACTATGGCGGCTCGTACGAGTTCGATCATGACTACGGAGTCTTTCGCTACGCCGATCGCCGCGTTGTTCAAGGTATGAAGATGTGGACCTTTGGCTTTGGTCCGGGATCGAAGGAAGTGGAGGAAAGCTATACCGACAAGGCCGGTCCGTATTTTGAAGCGCAGAGCGGCCGCATGGTGTGGGACGGACACTATGAGTGGGTGTACCCGCATGAGGTGGAGCAGTGGCATGAATGGTGGATTCCGGTCGCAGGCATCAATGGCCTGACCACGATGAGCAAAGAAGTTGCGCTGAACGTGGAAGAGCATCAAGGCGCTACCGGAGAAAAATCCTCAATTGAGATTGCGCTGTCGCCGGTAGTTCCCATCCACAACGCAAGGCTGGAGGTGAAAACGGAGAGCGGTGTGCTGCTGAACGCGACCTTGAATTTGATTCCGGGTACTCCGATCAAGAAGACCGTTGAAGCTGCGAGTGCTGCCGATCTTGCGTCGCTGCATGTGCAGGTGATGGGTCCGGATGGCAATCTGCTGCTGGCCTACGCGAAACCCACGACGCCGCCGGGTGGAGACATCACTCCGTTTGCCAAGGACCTGACGGCTGCGCCCATTCCTCCAGAGAAGATGACGGCCGAAGAATTGGTGCTGGCGGCAGAATTCAAGCAGAAAGACTTGAATGTAGATGAGGCAGAGAACCTTGCGAAAATGGCGCTGAAGCGCGATCCAGGTTACTCCGTCGCGCATCAGTTGCTGGGCGTGCTGGAGTACAACCAACATCATTATCAACAGGCAGAGGAACAATTTCAGCAGGCGGTGAATCGCAATCCTTACGCGTCGGAATCCTGGTACTACCTGGCGATCTGCCAATTGAAACTGGGTCAACAAAAACAGGCGGAACGAAATTTTTATTACGTCTGGCCGGACAGCGTGTATTACGGCCCGCGCGAATATCAGTTGGGCCTGCTGAATTTTTTGCGGCATGATGACGCAGCTGCGGCGCAGCATCTGCTGGGAGCGATCAATTCCAATGGCAAGGACCTGAAGGCGCGACTGGTTCTTGCGATGACGTTGCGTGATCAAGGTAATAAGCCTGGAGCGCTGGAACAGCTTGCCCCCGTGGAAGCCATTGATCCTGCCGATCGCGTCGTACAGGCGGAACGATTTTTTCTGACCGGAGATGCGGGAGCGAAGGCGAAGTTGCTGGGCCTGATGGGCGAGCAATCGGAAAGCGCCATCGAAGTATCGATTTTTTATAGCTCGCTGGAGCGATGGAAGGATGCGGCCACGGTGTTGCAGATGGTCGAGCCGCCGTACAACAAAGATCCGTGGGGAACACCGCCGATTTACTACTATGCGCTGGCGTATGACTTGAAGAAATCCGGTGACACGTCGGCAGCGGCGGCAAGTCGCAAGAAGGCGCAGGCAGCGGCCGGAACTGTCGAGCGATTCCCGTATCGCGCAGAAATGGAGCCGGCGCTGGCTGACGCAGTGAAGGACAATCCAAACGACACAGTGGCGCGTTTTGACCTGGGATGCCTGCTGTACTATCGCGGACACCAGGCGGAGGCAATTCAGCAGTGGCAGGCGATCAACCAGATCAATCCATCTGATTTTGCTGCGAGGAGGGCGCTGGGATTAGCTTACGAGGAAGACGGCAAGCTGGAGGCCGCAGTTCCAGAGTTACAGAAGGCGGTTGAATTGAATCCGGAGAGTGCCGATACCCTCGACGATCTTTCCGACCTTTACGCACGCACAGGCAAGTTTGACGAGCAGGTGGCGTTGCTGCAAAAGGCTGTCGCGCGCGATCCGAAGAACGATCATCTTGTGCAGGGGCTGCTCATTGCCGATTTGATCCAGGGCAAGTTCCAGGCGGCGCAGGACATTGTCGATCACCATACCTTCCTTCCGGTCCACCGGGTCTACACCTTGCGGGGCGCTTACCGAGAGTTGAAGTACGGACAGGGCGCGCAGGCGTTCCACAAGGGGGATTACGAGCAGGCACTGACTCTATTCCGGGCTGCCCTTGCGCCGCCGACAACTCTGGGCATCGATACCTTCGAGTTGCAGTCGGCTCCGCAAATCTACTACTACATTGGCCGAACCTACGATGCCATGGGCAAGAAGCAGGAGGCCCAGCAAGCATATCAAGACAGTGTTCGAGGCGTGGATCAGCTTACTGGGGGCGGCAGCGAGAGTTACAGCCCGGAGAATTTTTTCATGGTGTTCTCACTGGACCGGCTAGGTCGGTCGAAGGAATCGAGCGCGCTGATGCAGCAGTTCCAGACAGTGGCCGATTCGCGGCATGAGTCGAACGATCCAATGTATCGCGCCCGGGCGTACTATCTGCAGGCATTGATCGATGAATATAACGGCAACGCGGATAAAGCGCACAAGTTAATGGCCCAGGCAGTACAAATTGAACCTGACTACATTGGACCGCGCTTTGAATTGCGTGGCGATGCGATCGAACCAGTAAAAGACACCGCCAGTCACTAGCGTTTCTTCTATGCGGGGGAGCAGATAATCGCCACCTGCAGTTTTAGAAGCGATATGTGACTGCACGTCGAATTACGGCTGATGCAATTGTTGGTCCCGGAGAGTGCCGACATGAAGAACTTCTGCGCAAGTGTAATGTTGTTGCTTCTTGTATCGCTCGGTTGCTGTCGAGCTTCCGACCTGTTGGTGGTTTCGGCCTATCATCGGCCAGATCCGTTTGGAAGTTTCGTCGCCAGCGATGTTGCGGGAGGGAGCTGGAATCATTCGATTCAACTTAGCTCCGCACGCGGCGGCTATGTTTCGTTTCAACTTGTCGTCAAGTCCGACACGGCCTGCAAGGACTGCCAGTTGTCCATTGAGGCTGCGCAGCCGGTCGAAGTCTACCGCGAGTGGTTTCACTTGAATACTCCCGATAAGCATTACTACCCGGACGCGCTGATTCCGATTCAGGTGCCGTTCAGCTTTCAGATGCCCGACCCCGAAAATGCAATTCACGGGCAAAAAGTGCGCGCGTTCTGGGTGGATGTCTGGATTGCAGCTGACACTAAGCCCGGCATGTACCATGGTCGCGCGCGACTGACAGAGGGTACGTTACGCAAGACTGTTCCGTTCACAATTTCCGTATCGAAGGCGCAGATTCCGGCGCAGGATGTTCTGAATGTGGACGCCAATTCCTATGGGCTCGGATGGCTGCAGGCACAGTATCCGAAAGCGCTGGCGGGATCGGGGCGCGCCAAGGAGGACGAACAGTTTCGTTTGATCCAGCAGTACTACCGGATTTTTTACGAGAACCGCGGCATCTATCATGTGCTCGGATACGGTCACTCAGGATACGTCGATCCGGGCTTTGCTCCGGAGTTGGCCGGTACTGGCAAAGAGAAACACATTGTCAGCTGGGATAAGTTCGATCGGCTATTTGGGCCCGTGTTGGACGGATCTGCCTTCAATGGCACGCGTCGTGGACCGCAACCGATTCCGTTTATGTACATGCCCATCAATCCGGAGTGGCCGGCGAATTACTTGTGGTGGGGTGAGCCCGGATACCAGACAGAGTTTACGAATGTGGTGGGAGAGATGGAACGTCACTTCCGCGAAAAGAATTGGACGAACACCCGGTTTGAAGTCTTCTTCAATCAAAAGAAGCGCTACAAGGGCTTTGAGTGGGATGGGGATGAGGTCCGCTTTCCCAAGGACGATGCCTACTTCTTCGTTTATCACGACCTGCTGATGAACGCATTGCCCAAAACCACTCCGGTACATTTTGTGATGCGTGCCGACTCCAGCTGGACCATGGGGCAACAAATGGACACGCTGAAGAACGTAATCGGGTTGTGGTGCGCCGGAGGAGGGGAGTTTGTCTGGAATATCGACAAACTTCCTGCATTGAAGCAGCAGGGAGATATCGTTTGGATTTACGGGGGGACCCCGCCGGTGCAGGATGTCTCGTCTTCCATGGCGGCTGACCCATTGCGTGCCTGGATTTTCGGTGTCGATGGATTTGTGCGCTGGCTGGCGGTCAGCCCCGGTCCGCATCCGTTTGAAGCGCTCTCGAATGGCGGAGCGGAGACGCTGGTTTATTCGGGCGAGCAATTTGGTATTGAAGGGCCGATCCCGAGTATCCGTTTGAAGGTGCAGCGAAATACGGTGCAGGATCTGGACCTGCTGGAGGAGGAAGCGAAGCGAGGTTCTCGCGACGCCGTTCAAGAACAAGTGGTAGGGCTATTCGACAACACCAAGCTGGCGCAGTGGAAGCATTCTCCCTCACCACCACCTGCGGGCAAGCCGATCGATTGGACGAACGCCGATTTCGGCGACGCCTTGAAACCGTACGAAGCGCAGTTTCCAACGCCGCAGCCGGATGCATGGCAGCGTGTGCATGATTTTGTTGTGAAGCAGGCTGGGAGGGCGCAATGAAACTCGCCGCATTCATTCTGGTCGGTTCGCAAGTTCTCTTCATGTCAGCCTGTGTCGGTGCCCCGGCAATTGCACAAACAAGCGTATCGGCAGCGGTCACTTCGGAGGCGCAACAACAGGAATTGCAGCAGATTGCTCGCGTTGCGACGGTCATGATCGACGGCGATGTGTGCCAGCACATTGTGACGCAAAGGGCGCTGGAGCATATGCTGCACTCGGATCCGCGCGACAAGTGGCAGGCTGGCGACAACTACGACGTGCATGCCGTGCCGTTCATCCAGACCAAGAAGACGCTGATTCGGCTGGCGATGCTCGCGCCCTATCCCGTCGATGTGAATCTGTGGATGCCGGTTCCTACGACGCAAAAGATTCAAGTTGTGATTCGCAACAAATTTAACCTGAGCCAGTTCTGGAATGGGGAACTGGATCAGGAGATGCCGCCGGAAATGCGCGACGTGCTGCAAACCGGAAAAACAAAAACGATCCAAAACAAACCTGGAATGATTTCGGTGCTGGCTCCAGTACGAAACAGCCTGAATGAGATTGTGGGCCTGGTCGAGGTGGTCGCAAGCACGGCCTCGCCACAGCACGATGAGCAATAGGAAAGCATGATGAGGAGACCGATGAACTGGATGAAGCGTTGCGTAATTCCTGCAGGAACTTTGCTGGCGATCACTCTCACCGCAAGCGCCGCCCTGGGAGCTGCCACCGTCAATACTTCCGGCGATGCCCGACGGCCGTCGAAAATCATTCTGCCATCGAGCGTCCTTGAGCGTACTGGCCAAGTGCCCGTGGTCTATCGGCTGAGCGAGGGTTTCACCGGTCATGCCGATGTGCACCTGCTATGGACGGACAGCCTTGGCCGCACCGTGGAAGACAAGACTCTGCCGGCCGATCTGCTGGACGAGACCGATATCACCTTTCCAATCGACATGTCGCTTGCGGTCGCGATGAAGAATCATCTTCACGTCGATCTAAAATTGGACGGAAAAGATATCAAAGGCTCCGCGTACAACAAGAGTGAATCCGCCGACACAGACTTCGTAGCCCAGCCGCCATTTACCGGGTGGAAGGACTACGTCATCATGATGTGGCAGAACTATCCGGCGAATCTTGTTCCCGACCTGCAGAAACTGGAAATTAACGGTGCGACCTACTCCAGCCGGAATGTAGCGCTGCCGGATTTCCTGATTGACAACAACATGCGCTGGTACTCGGAAAGCCTCGCCACCGACTACTACTCGGAATATCATCGCTGGCGCCCGGATAGGGCGGTCGGCTGGTCGTTCATCCAGGCGAAAAAGCTTTATCAGGAAGACCCCAACAGCCTGGCGGCTTTCAAACGCCATCCAAGTTTCTGGGATCCGTATTGGCGCCAGCTCATCCACGATCGTGGAGTGGCAACGGCAGAGCGGCTCGCGCCCTATCGGCCGTATTTTTATAGCCTGGCCGATGAGTCCGGCATTGCCGAATTGGAAGCCGCGTGGGATTTCGACTTCTCCGATGAATCGCTGGTGCCTATGCGGCGCTGGCTGCAGGCGCAATACGGCAGCCTGGGCGCGCTGAATCAGGAGTGGGGAACGAACTTCACCAACTGGAATCTGGTGATGCCGCTAACCACGAATCAGGCGATGAAGCGCACCGACGACAACTATGCTGCGTGGGCCGATTTCAAGGCGTGGATGGACATTTCCTATGCGGATGCGTTGAAGATGGGTGTGGATGCCATCCACGAAGCTGATCCGCACGCTTACGTGAATATCGGCGGCGGACAGATGCCAGGGTGGGGCGGCTATGACTACTCCCGCATTTCGAAAGTGCTGAATGCCATTGAACCGTACGACATTGGTCGCAGTGTGGACATTGTTCATTCGCTGAATCCCAAGATGGTGATCATGAGCACCAGTTTTGCTGCCGGCGATCGTGAGCGGCAGCGTGTCTGGTATGAACTGCTGCATGGCAATCGCGGATTGATTATTTGGGACGAGGGTGAAAAATACGTTCAGAGCGATGGCCAACCGAGTGATACTGGCAAGCAAGCCGGCGAGCTATACAAGGCGATTCGCGGCGGCGAGGGCGCGCTGATCATCAATAGCCATCCAGTCAACAACCGGATTGCCATCCAGTATTCGCAACCCAGCATGCGCACCCAATGGATGCTGGAACGGCGACCGGACGGCGATGCATGGATGACCCGCAGCCCACAATATGAACGCTCGACAAACAACTTTATGCGGCTGCGCGAGTCCTGGTGCAATTTGATTGAGGACGAAGGATGGCAGCCGAACTTCGTCTCCTACGACCAGGTAGAGCAGGGCGATCTGCTGAAGGCTGGCTATCACGTGCTGGTGCTGCCTGAGTCCAGCTCGCTGTCGAAAGGCGAAGCGAATGCAATTCGGGCCGAAGCTCAAGACAGCTTTGCCCGGCCCCAAGGCGAAGGCGATCATAGAGGCAGACGATCGTCTCATGAGTCCGAGCTATACAAGGAGTTATCCTCTGGTAGCAAAGCGCGGTCGCGGTACACGCATGGAAGACGTCGATGGCAACGAATTCCTGGATTTTTCCGCAGGCATCGCAGTCACTTCGACAGGC
>JAZKAG010000191.1:16977-17201 GCA_040389265.1 Acidobacteriota bacterium | reverse complement strand
TATTGATGTGCTTTGGTTTCTCCCTTGTGTATGCGGGGGCGCAGACGCAGCCGGCGGCAGGTCCGCCCGCGTCTGCGCTGACCCCACCCCCTCCCCCGGGGGAGACAGGCGCAGCGGCTGCCACGCCGCCGCCAAATTCCACGAGCCAAATGAAGACGACACCGGCGGTTGCGGCGCCGACGGCCTGCAGCTTGATGTTGCTCTGCGTGATCGTCTCGCACGCT
>JAZKAG010000191.1:7992-16967 GCA_040389265.1 Acidobacteriota bacterium | reverse complement strand
CATTCACCAGCTACCAACAAAATATGGCTCCAGGCGCAGACGCAGACGGTGGCGAGTGCTTCTGGGACCGCAGCGGTGCCCGCCTCACCCGCTAGCTCGGCGATAACGGCTGCGGCTGCGTTGCCGGATCCGAAGACGCCAAAGGAATTTTTTGCGCGAGCGCGGCAGTTGAGCGATCTGGAGGCTTCGGGGATTCCATTCCATTTGAAGGCTACGTATGTTGCGAGCGGGGATGCGGAGTTCACGGGCAACGGGACGTATGAGGAATGGTGGCAGTCGAAGGATCTATGGCGGAAAGAAGCTACGCTGGGAAGCTTTAGATATCTCGCGATCATGAATGGTGGAACTGAAAAAGATTACGCTTCTTCCTCGTATGTGCCTCTGCGTTTGCGGCAAGCGATGGAAATCGTTCTTATCCGGATTCCATCTGGCCTGGGAACGTCACATAGGTGGAAGTTAAAGCATAAAAAGCTGAATGGGGTCGATTTTGCAGTACTTGCAACGGAAGACGCATGCGGGGGTGGAGTCAACAAGGTGAAGTGTCTCACGCAGGACTACCTTAGTCCGGATGGAATTCTTCGAATACATGTTGAGAACGGGTTGGAGGGAGTTTATAACGACTTTCATGCCTTTCGTGGGCTTTCAATCCCGGGGACGATCACGGCTTCCGGTGACGGGGCCGTCATCTTAAACATCTCGATAGATTCCATGGGGTTGTTGAACGCGAACGAGACGGAGTTGTTCAAGAGCCCGTCGCTCAGCGCAAATCTGCAGCCGGCCACGCCGACAGTCGATATGACGGATAAAGTAAAGGCGATGGTGGCGAAGTTAGCTCATCAGGTCCAACCGATCTACCCTGCTGAAGCGAAGAAGCAGAAGGCGGAAGGGACGGTCGTCGTGGACGTGACAATCGACGGGACGGGAAAAGTGCGAGAACCGTTTGTGATTCACTCCGCCGGACCAATGCTCGACCATTCCGCGCTGGATAGTTTGCGGCAGTGGATATATTCGCCGACAGTGATCAGCGGCGTGCCGGCCTGCGTACATACGAGGATCGGCGTTAACTACAGCTTGAGCAGCTCTATCTATAGTTACTGAGCGATTCAAGGATGCCGGAGTACGCGACTGCTGAAAGAGACGTTGCTGATAGATACTAGAGGGGATGGCACTTCGATCTGGATTTGTTTCGATACTGGGCCGGCCGAATGCCGGCAAGTCGACGCTGGTGAATGCGCTGGTGGGCGAGAAAGTCGCCATTGTGACGCGCAAGCCGCAGACCACGCGCAACCGCATCCACGGGGTGCTGGAAGTGGATGCGGTGAAGGGGCAGGGGGGGAAGGCTGGACATCCGGCGGCGCAGATCGTGTTTGTCGATACGCCGGGTGTGCATAAGCCCACCAACTTGCTGGACAAGCGCATGCTGCAGGAAGTGTATGACGCGCTGGAATCGCGCGACGTGGTGCTGCACGTGGTGGATGTGACGCGGAGATTGCGTCTGCCTGCCGCAAAAGAAAACGTGACAGAAATTGAACTGGACGCGCCGGCGGGAGAAGAGATTGTTGCGCCCGCGGCAGAGGCGCACCGAACGCAGCAGCATTCGCTCGACAATGAAGATGCTTTCATTCTGGAGATGGTGAAGAAGCTGGAGTGTCCGGTATTCCTGGTGCTGAATAAGATTGATGCGATTGACAGCAAGGAATCGCTGCTGCCGCTGATTGCGCAGTTCAGCGCGCTACATAATTATGCCGAGGTGATTCCGGTGTCGGCGCGGGGCGGGGATGGGTTGGAGCGGCTGGTCGACAAACTGGCGGAGCATATGCCGGAAGGGCGGCGGTATTTTCCGAAAGGACAATTTACCGATCAGCCGGAGCGTTTTCTGGCGGCGGAAATTATTCGCGAAAAGATTCTGAATTTGACGGGCGAAGAAGTGCCGTACTCCAGCGCCGTGGTGATTGAACGGTTTGAAGAACGAAAGATGCGGCCGCCGCTGCCGGGCAAGCCCAAGCCGAAGCCGCTGACGAAGATCTCTGCTGCGATTTTTTGTGAACGGTCTGGGCAGAAGGCGATTCTGATCGGCAAGGGCGGATCGATGCTGAAGCAGATCGGCATTGCAGCGCGCAAGGAACTGGAAGCCTTCCTGGGGGTGCAGGTGCACCTGGAGTTGTTCGTAAAGATTGCGGACGACTGGCGCGGCTCGAGCGCATTTCTGGATTCGCTGGACTGGCGGAATCAGTTGGAAAGCCTGGGGAGACATCAGCAGGTGAAAGATTCAGAGGGCGAATAGCGCACCCCGAGCAATTCGGAGTTCGAGCTTACTACATTCCCACATCTCAAAATCGAGATGTGGGGCACCCAGGATTTCGAGATTCACAGGAAACGCAGGCCTCTCCACTAGGTGGCGCTTCGGTCGGGATGGCAAAGCGTCTTCGTCCACCCTAGCGAAGCCAGGATGGGCACCCAGGACATCGCGTTATTTGTGAAACGCTCCAGGCTCAAGCTTCTTTGGTGTGAATCCCGAGGGCTTTCATTTTGCGGTAGAGGTGACTGCGCTCCAGGCCGAGGACCTCTGCGGCGCGGCTGACATTGCCATGAGAGTCTTCGAGCTTGCGCAGGATGTAATCGCGCTCGTAGGCTTCGCGCGCTTGTTGCAGCGAGGGAAAGTCCTCAGCATGGCGGCCGGTGCTGCGCGCCACTAACACTGGCAGGTGCTTACGTTCGATGCGCGTCACTTGCGGATTGAGAATCATCACCCGCTCCAGAATATTTTTCAACTCTCGGACGTTTCCCGGCCAGTGATGCAATTGCAGGGCGGCCAGCGCTTCGGGAGAGATTTCCACTCTTGGACGGCCATATTGGCGGCCGAATTCCCGCAGCAATTCCGTCGCGAGGAGGGGAATATCTTCTTTTCGTTCGCGCAGCGGCGGCACGTAGAAGGGAATGACGTTCAGACGATAGAAAAGATCTTCGCGGAAATTTCCTTTGGCAATTTCGTCTTCCAGGTTTTTGTTGGTTGCGGCAATCAGACGCACATCGATGCGAATGGATTGGGCAGCACCGACGGGGGTGAATTGCTGCTCGTCTAACGCGCGTAGGACCTTGGCCTGGGTCTTGAGGCTCATATCGCCGACTTCATCGAGAAATAATGTGCCGCTATCGGCACGCTCGAAGGTGCCGCGTTTCTCTGGGGGACCACCGGGGAGGGCGCTGTGGCGATAGCCGAAGAGCTCGGTCTCGATATAGTCCTCGGGAATTGCGGCGCAATTCAACTCAACAAAAACCCGATCGGCGCGCTGACTTTCCGCGTGCATGGCGCGGGCAATCACTTCTTTGCCGGTGCCGGACTCGCCGTAAATCAGCACGCGTCCATTGGTTGGAGCCATCAGGCGAATCTGTTGCCGCAGGGCTTTAACGGGAACGCTTTCGCCGGTGATGCGGGCGCGGGCGGTGAGTTGCTGCTGAAACTCGCGATTCTCAATGCGCAGGCGGCGCGCCTCGACTGCGTTTTTTAGAATGATCAGGGTGCGTTCCAGAGACAGCGGCTTCTCGAGGAAGTCATAGGCGCCCAGCTTGGTCGCACGTACGGCCGTCTCGATGGTGCCGTGACCGGAAATGATGATGACTTCGGGCCCGGCGATGGCATCGAAGCTTCGAATCTGCTGGAGCACCTCCAGGCCATCATGGTCGGGCAGCCAGATATCCAGCAGCACCGCGTCGAAAATGGCGTCGCGGATCAGATCGAGCCCTTCGGCGGCGGTGCCGGCGGTGGTGACGGCGTAGCCCTCCTCGGCAAGAATGGCTTCCAGTGTGCTGCGAATATCGGGCTCGTCGTCGACGACCAGGATGTGATTCATCGCTCCACCACGCTGGTGGTGGGTGTGGGAATTTCCGGCGATGAAGGCGAGTCGGCGAAGGGAATCATGATGACGAATTTCGCGCCGGCAGGAGAATTTGTTTCGACGTGGATATTGCCCAGATGTTCCTGGACAATTTTTGCGGCAATGGAAAGGCCGAGTCCTGTGCCACGGCGCCGAGTGGAGAAGAAGGGCAGGAACAGGCGCTCGCGGATGTCATCGGTGATGCCATGGCCGGTGTCGGCAATCACGACTTCCGCCATACTCTGGGATTCGCCGGCTCCGGTGCGCACGGTCAAAACGCGCAGCAAGGTGGACTGCATGGCTTCCGCGGCGTTATCGATGAGGTTGCTGAAAGCGCGTTTCAGCGCTTCGGCGTCGGCCATCACCGGCGGAAGATTGTCGGCCAACTGGAGGCGGACTTCGATGCCATCGAGACGGCCGGCGAACAGGGTCAAGGTATTTTCGACAATGCGATTCAGGTCATTCGGGGTTCGATTGGCCGCGGGAAAATCGGCAAGCGCCGCAAACTGGTCGACGAGCTGGCGCAATGTTTCGACGGAGGAGCGAATGACCTCCGTCGAGCTGCGCAACAGCTGCGCCGAGTCGCCGGTAAGGCCGCGATCGATGTGGCGTTGGATGCGCTCGGCGGAAAGCGCGATCGGGGTGAGGGGATTTTTAATTTCGTGAGCGACGCGCTGGGCCACTTCTTTCCAGGCCATTTGTTTCTGCGCTCGCAAGACATCGGTCACGTTATCCATGACAACAAGATGTCCGTGAAGGGAGCCGCGAAGCTGGGTGACGGTCAAAATCAAATGCAGCGGGCCGCGAGAACTGCGCGCTTCAATTTCTGTGGAGGCGGCGGGGAGGCGGCGGCTGCGGCGCAGCACACGAAGAATTTCCAAAGCCGATTCGGCAGGAAACAAGGATTGAATGGGCTGGCCTTCGATGGAAAGTTCGCCGAGGGGATCGAGCATTTCGCAGAAGGCGCGATTGGCTTGCAGAATTTTCAGATCGTTGTCCAGCGTGGCCACTCCGCTGGGAATCGTTTCCAGCACGGTCTCCAGTTCGCGGCGGCGCTCATCGATGGCGGCGTTGGCTTCAGAGAGCTTATCCGTAGACGATTCAAGCTGAGTGCGGCTATTTTCCAGATCGGTCGCCATGCGATTGAAGGAGCGCATGAGTTCACCCAACTCGCCAGAGACGGCGACGTCGACCCGGGAGCTATAGTCTCCAGAGGCCATCGCATCCATCGCATCAGCCAGGGCTTCGACCGGTCGGGTCACTTGTTTGGCCAAAAACAAAGCCAGCCAACTGCTGACGAAAAGAGTCAAGCCTGTCAGCAGAAGCAGGACGAGCAGATAGGTTTGACGAACCCGGCGGCGTGCCCGCAGCAGGGTCCAATATCGTTCGGTGCCGCTTTCAATGTCGTGAATGGCGCTGCCCACATCCTGTGGAAGAGGCAGACCGACGACGATAATCTCGCCGTTCTGCGTCGCCGCGTCGCCGACCGAGAAGGCTGACTGGCCAATTCTCAAGATTGGATTGTCGGAGCGTTCGGCGGAGCGAAGAATCTCTTGTGCCAGGGAGACCTGCTGCGGCATCGCCTTTGTCTGTTCATTGGGGTGAACGCTGGAAAGCAGATTCACCGGGCCTTCGTCGGATGGGAACTGGTACGAATCGATGACTTTTCCATCTCGATAGATAGCAACAAATCCGCCCTGCAGCGTCACTTTATGGCGGCGAAAAAGCTTCAGCAGCGGCTCCGGATGCGCGGGTAGTTTGGCGTCGATGACGGCAGGTTCGTGGGCCAGCGATTCGGCTTCCGCGCGAGCGTTGTCTGCGGCGTAGCGAGACATTTCCATGGCGATCTGCATCGACTTGTCCCGAAGCTGAACGACGGGCTGCGAAAACCAGCGGTCGATGGAGCGGTTCATTAAAAGATAGTTAAACGAGAGCATGAAAAATGCGGGGACAACGGACAGTAACAACGCCCCGAGCAGCATGCGAGCGCGGAATCTGGAGCCGAGAACTCGGCTTTGTCCGCTGGCATAAAGTTTTAAAAGATTGCGAACCAGAAGAACGACCAGCACCAGAAAGAGCAGAAAGCTGGCCCCCGAAAGCGCGGTGAACAGCAGGATGGAGCCACTGTTGTCGGGGGAGAGAAACTTGAGGTTAAAGGCGTTTTCTGCAATCAGGAACAGCAAAATGACGAGGGCAAGCGAGCCAAGGATTACCACGGCCGTTCGTCGGTTGCTGGTTCCCATTCTGGTTGACTCTCTTAGAAGAGATTATAGGTTCGGGAGTCGACAGTGGGTGCTTTTTCCGGCTTCGATGGGCGGTTGGCGATTGCGGCAGGTCGTCCATTGGTCCCGGCCGCGCTGGCAAAGCCTTGACAGCAATCCGCAATTGAATAAATCTGGCTGACGTGGAGGAACGATGATTGGCAAATCGAGATTGAGCATCTTTGGGCTGCCTCTAGTGGGAGCGGCGGTGGTTTTGCTGGGGATTGGCTGTAGTAAAAAACCGACGGACACAGAGCTGGCAACCAATGTGCAGAAGAAAATTACAGCGGATTCATCCCTGACAGCGCAGCCGATTTCGGTGGCAGCGAGCGATGGAGTCGTAACTTTGTCGGGCACGGTTGGAGATCCGAATATGCGCGACGCCGCCTCAAAAGATGCGGCCCAGGTGGATGGCGTGCGCACGGTAGTAAACAATTTGAATGTGAACGCAGGGGCGAATGCTCCGGCAGCGACCGCGAACAGCGAGGCCGCCCAGAGTGTTCCCCCTCCTGCTCCGCCGGCAACCACCCAGGCGGCCGCGCCTCCTGCACAAGCTGCAGCGCCGCAGCCGATCGTGGTACCCGCGGGAACGAGGATCAGGGTTCGGTTGGGGCAGACGCTTTCCACCAAGCAGAATCAAACAGGCGATCCGTTCGCGGGAGTGGTGGTGGATTCGGTACGGGTGCGTGGACAAACTGTGATTCGAGCGGGCGCGCGGGCCCGGGGCGTAGTGACGGAGTCCAAAGGCCTGGGGAAATTTAAGGGACAGGCGGTGCTGGCGATCCGGCTGGATAGCGTGAGCGCGGATGGACGCACGTATCAAGTGCGTACCAGTCATGTGGAGCGCGTGGAGAAAGGAAAGGGCAAGCGATCGGCAGTGATGACGGGTGGCGGGGCAGGCCTAGGCGCGCTGATTGGTGGCTTGGCGGGCGGAGGTAAGGGAGCCCTGATTGGTGGCCTGGTCGGCGGCGGAGGCGGTGCGGCAGGAAGCGCTTTCACGGGGAACAAAGACCTGGTGATTCCCGCGGAGAGTATCCTTACGTTCGACCTGGAGCGGAGTTTGACGGTGATGCCGTGAGCCCGTTGGCATCTCACTTTTGAGAGAGTGGAGGAGGAAGCGCAATGCCGATGATCGATGCGCGTAGATGGTCGCATTTCACTGCCATGGTATTAATCGGGGACGGAATCATGGCGATTGTAAGGCCACATCGGGACGCACAAGCCTGGAACCTGGGGCCGAAGCCGTGGCGGGGTTTGATGCGGTATATGGTGGACCATCCGACGCTGACCCGGTGTGTGGGCGTGGCGCAGGTGGTGGCAGGGATCATGTGGGCAACCCGGGAAGAAAAGGTCCTAGAGGACTAAGACGGACCGACGTTGCGCCGTGGATGGGGGCGCTGGCAGGATGGCGCGGCGGACTGTCCGGCTATCGACTGTTGATCAACATGGCTCCATCGGGAACCACGTGGCAGGTTTGTTTCGCGGAAGGTTGCCAGGTCGAGCCGCCCGCGTAGCGGATGGAATCGACGTTGAGATAGGTCACCGCTGTAAACCCGTTCAGGACCAGCTCCACGGTGCCTGTCGATTTCGGATTCACTTTCAGGTTCAAATCAAATGATTTTTGCATTGCGGACGACGTGCTGCCGGCTGCCTGCGCCGGAGTGACCTGAGGTTTCGCATTGAGGCCGTAGGCGGTGACTCGCACAGCAACGATTTCTGAATAGGTAGAGTTATCGAGAGTCAGGTGAAGGTTCTGACTTGGGCCTTGATCCTGCTGCTGCTTGTCGGGGACGCGTTGCATTTGCACCCCGCCGAGATTCTTTTGGGCGCGAATATCGACGGGGCAACTGGAGCTGCCCGGGATAGCGACGGTCACGGCCGGTTTTGAAACGGTGCGCCCAGAGGTTTGAGCCAGGGACGTCATCGAACCGAGAACAACGGCGATCGAGCAAAGATGAACGAGTTTCATAGTCGACTCCAACCAGAAAGAGATGCGCGCACGCGGACAGCATACGCCCGCGCTGGAACTATGGACAATCTGTTGGACGCAGTGCAACGCAGTTTGGGATCGTGCCGCCAAAGATGGGTACTCTTGAGGTGGACGGATGGCCGGAGTAGTCTTGGCAGGGAATGAACTCCTGATGGCGACGGAGGAATTGGGAGAGAGTCGCAACGTGAAACGACAAATCGGCAAGACGGTTCCAGTCGAGTGAGATGGAGTTGAAACGACGAATTGAAGGTGGGGCAATGAGCATTGAAGTGAGGGAATTGCGGGCGGAAGATGTGCCGCGCATTACGGAGACGTACGGTGGCGCTGCCTGGCACGGCGGAGCAAAGAAGTGGGATCAGCGGCTGGTCGATCATGCCCACGGCCATCGGTTGGTGCTGCTGGTGGTGGATGGGACGGATGTCCTGGGATACGGTTCGCTGCTTTGGCATTCCGGGCATGGGCCGTTCCGCGAGGCCGGCATTCCGGAGATCAACGACCTGGTGGTGTCGGAAAAATCTCGCAACCAGGGAGTCGGGGCGAAGCTGATTCATGCGCTGGAGGAACGGGCGCGGGCGGCGAAGCATACTAAGGTCGGCGTGGGTGTGGGGCTGTTCAAAGAATATGGCGCGGCGCAGCGATTGTATGTGCACTTGGGATATGTTCCGGATGGAAAGGGAATGGCGTCGGGTGGGCTGCCGGTGGCGGCCGGCGACAAGGTGCTGGTCGATAATGACCTGGTGCTGTGGCTGGTGAAGGATCTGGATGCGCCTGCAAAACAGTGATGCTGTGGGCGGCGGTGAGGGAGTCGTGCGCTACGCGGCTTCGACGGTGAGCTTGAGGCCGATGGCT
>JAZKAG010000191.1:4962-7982 GCA_040389265.1 Acidobacteriota bacterium | reverse complement strand
CCTTGGCAACTTTTGCAATACCGCCTCTGGATTCGGCAATCTGCCGCAACACGAGGAGAAGCACGCGGGGATCATCCTCGTCTTCCAGCGCGGCGCGAAGATATTCAGCGGCAAATTTCGGATCGTCGCGAAGTTCGCGAATGATTGCGTCGTTGTGCGAGATGCTGGCTGACTTTTTCATGGTGTAGCGGTCCTTTCCAGATAGTCTTTGAGATACATCTGCGCTCGTTCAATGTCGGCCGACTGTTTGCTTTTATCGCCGCCGCACAAGAGCAAAACGCACGCGCGGCCCAGCATGGCGTAATAGACGCGATAGCCTGGACCATAGTCGATTCGCAGTTCGTACAGCTTCTCGCCCAATCGCCTGGAGTCGCCGAAATTCCCGGTCGCAACTCGGGCGATTCGGACGGCGATCTTCGCTCGCGCCCGAATGTCTTTTAATCCGGCGAGCCAGTCACCGACGGGATCTTTGCCTGCTTGAGTGACGTAGCGGCGGATTTCGATCACGGTTGAGAGTGTAACTTATAAATTACATGTGAACAAGGCGAATGATTCGGCGGCAGAACGGATTGGCTATGCTATGGGTGGCGATGCTGCGGGATCCGGAGAGCAAGCGTAGGCGGGCACGAGGGGGCTTGAGGTAAAACTTCCCACATCTAAAAGGCGAGATGGGGGGCAGCCAGATGTCAGCTTTGGGCCACCGCCTGCAGCAACGGTGCCGCTTCGCTACCAAGTTTTCGGCTCAGAGGCGGAAACAACAACCAGGAATTTTTTGGGTCGAATCGTCTTGATAAGGCTCAATCCAAGCTGACTCCGCAGCGCATCTTGCAGCGATTTTATATTGCGAGAGGTCCAGTTCAAATCGAAGTCATACCGTCCCGACAGGTTTGTCTCGTCTACAATCTCGATTCCACCCAGATCAGTGTCTATCTTTTGAATCAGTCGAGGAATTCCGGTGGCGACTCCGGTGAAATGACCAGGTTGCGCTTGAAAGCCGAGGGAGGGAGTGGCGTGGGATATTTTCATTCGTGCTTTCGCGTCAGGATCGACACGCAACACATAAACCTCAGTCGATCTTGTTTCGTGCCGAATCACTAGCCCGAACGTTTCCGAAAGCCCCTCGATAGTCAGAGATCTTTGCAAATCATCCCGGTGTTGCGGTACCACCGTGAACAAATCGTACCGATTTTTATCGAACCAATCCGGAGCGATGATATGGTCGCCGCGAATGTTGTTCGCATACTCGAGAAGCATGCGCAATGTGGCTCCGTAAAAGTTGAAATGCCCGTCGGACTGCCATCTCGCACCGGGACTGAATCCGCTGACGGAGACAATCGCGGCGGGACGGATCAGAACCTCCAGTAGTGGCGGCGGCGTTCCGGGACTCTGGCTGACACCGCTGGCGACTGGTTTACTCATCGCGGGAACAGCGCCCACTGCCGCTCCCGAAATCAGCCGGTCGATCATCGCTGTAGTGACGTGGTCAGGAGAGGTCACCGCCCGGATGTCTCCATGCGAATCGATCAGGACTGTTTGCGGTCGGCCGACAATTCCAAATCTTCGATAAGTGCCCCCCTTCGCGTCGATACCGATCCATCCTCGCATCGGCCGCCGTTGCAAAAATGATTGCACGACAACGGGCTCTTCATCTGTGATGGAAAGAAATACGACAGGCTGATCTTTAAACTGGTTGGCAACTTCGTTCAAGTGCGGAATCTCCGCCACGCAGCCTCCGCACCAGGTCGCCCAAAATTCAAGCACCCCTGATTTCCCCTTGAAAGCGGCGGACGACCGGGGCGTGTCGCTGGGCGCTTGCAGGAGGGTGGATAGTTGCACTTTGGGTGCTGTTCTGCCGACTGTTGGAAGAGCGCTCTGAGCGAAGCAGCTCGTCGAAAAGAAGCAGATTGCGAGAAGAGTCTTTGTTCCCATCCAGAATTTATCCTCAGCCACGATGTGATCATAACGGTGGTGGGGCGGTTTGGATTTTTCATGGGGTATTTCTGATAGCGCGCATTTGCAGTGCATGCGGCGATGCCTGAAAGCGAGATTGATCTATCCGGCCTGCTGGAGTTGACGGAGAAGTTCTGGCAGAATGCCGTGCCGAATCCTTTCTATCGGCCGGTGAAGAAACAGATGACGCTGAAGATCGCTGCGGATACTCTGGCGTGGCAGCAGGGTCGGAGGGGTATCAGTCCAGATTGAATGCAATGCTTCGGAGTGTGATGCTGCGGGATCTGGAGGCCAAGCGGAAGCGGGCTTAGTTCCTTCCATCTCAATGGCTACCCCACTCTAGCCAACGGAGGGCTTCCACCGCAGCGCGCAAAGTTCGCGCTTCGGGGAACCCGTTTGCATAGGTTACTCGGCGCGCGGACACGCGCGATTAATGCGTGACCGGCTTTATCGCACCGTGCGCGGCTAAACTGCCGCGGTAGCGCGACGTGTGTCCCACTTCGGCGATCATCCACCTGACAATTGTTGCCTCGTCCGGCCAGCAGGCTCCGTTGACCTGATACTTGGGCAGACGCACTCCATCCAGATAGAAGCTGGGCTGTGTCTGACAGGGATCGGCGATTTCCTCTCCGCTCCCCGCCTCGATCAACTCGTGGGCAAAAGTGCTGAGACTCCCGGCAAGGTCCGAGTTCGATGTGACCCAACACGAAGCCGCTTCCGGCATGAGTTGCTTGGTGTTTTTGCCGAAGATATTGGGATCTGTGTATGCATTGCCGGGCCCCAGAAAGAGCGTATATACCACCCGGAATTTCGGTCCTGCCAGAACCGCCGCTACATCAGGAAATAGTCCGCCAGTAGGTTGCTGCCCGTTATATTCCTGCGGCGTCTGGACCCATTTCTCTGAAATCGCGCGGCTGATGATGCCCGCGCAATCCGAGTCGGAGAATGGGTTGGGAAGTGGATAACCGGCGGGCACCGTTGCGCCATATTCGTAGAAGCCTCCGGCAGATACCCCATACGAGGCCAAGCCATCCAGATAATGACTTTGCACGATGTTGATGATTCCCTTC
>JAZKAG010000191.1:0-4952 GCA_040389265.1 Acidobacteriota bacterium | reverse complement strand
AATGTCGAAGACGCCAAAGGGAGCGCTTGTGGGCGTGGGGATTGGCCAGCCCCAATAGATGGGTACAACCAGGAGATGCGGGAATTCCATTCCATTCTCCTTTCCTTGCCGGCGGCAATTATAGCGCCGGCCGGACCATCGGTCTATTGGCGGCGTTTTCGCTGGCGACCCGGCCAGCAAGCAATGACGGGGGCTGGCGAAGCTCGTTGAAATGCCAGACAGCTCGATCGATTTTTCCGATCTGCCGGAACTGACAGACGAATTCTGGAAGAATGCCGTGCCGAATCCCTTCTATCGGCCGGTGAAGAAACCGATCACGGTGAGGATCGACGCGGATATTCTGGCGTGGCTACGGCAGCAGGGGGCGGAGGGGTATCAGTCCAGATTGAATGCAATGCTTCGGAGTGTGATGCTGCGGGATTTGGAGGCGAAGCGGAAAGCGGGGGTGAGAGGATGAGGATGGGCTTGAGGTAAAACCTCCCATATCTCCAAGGCGAGATGGGAGGAAGCCGGAGTTGACCTATGGGCCACGCGCCACCCGGTTCGCCGAGCGTAGATCACTCGCCGTGTCGCTAACATCGGTGCAACAAAGAGGGACTATCCGATTGATTTCCTGGGAGTTGCGCTTATCGAAAATTGCGCGCGAGAGTGTTGGGGGGATTATAAGCGCGTGAATTAATTCTCGCGTGAGTGACTCCCGAAAAAACGTCGCCACGGTGGGGTTCGGCACCGAGCTAGCGTGGATTAAGGATAGTCGACTCAGGCGAGAAGGTCAGTGGCAAATACCCACCTGCTGTTGACTCATGCCCCGTCCCTTGATGTTCTTGTGAAGTTTGGCGAGCGACATTAGTGTGCCTGTGAAGGCACCGTCCAGTTCCGCTGGGGAGTATACGGCGGATTGCGTTGATTCCAGCGATTGGTTGTAGGGATTCGAATCTCGTCCTTGTGCACTTGCGACACCGGCCGCCCACCCCAGTTGTTGACGACAGGCTTCTCTCACGAAATGGATCACTCCAGCGGAGCCGTGAGCCTGCATCAGGCGGCTTGGCTATGCCACCGGGCGTCCCATGTCAAAGACAAGTTCTCGTGAGATCTTGCAATCTCGCATTTCAAATATGTGAACCAGACGCATTTCAATCTTCTGTCCGGCGGAAAACTGCGGCCAGCAACCATCGCGCACCACCTCGAAGGTCACAAGACTGTCGTCCACAACGCGATCTTCGGTGGCGAATCGTTGTAGGGGCTGAAACTTCACATCGCTCATGGCGGCCCAAAGCTCACGGTAAAATTTCGCCACAGCCTGTTTGCCGGAAAAAGACCGGTTGAGGCCATTGAGAGCGGGGGCTTCGAAGCGAATGTCATCTGTATATAGCTCAAGTGCGGCTTCGATATCATTCTGTGCTTCGCTGTGAAAGTGGCGATCTACACAGGCCAAGTTCCTGGCCATTCGATCATTGTCCATTATTTTCTCTCCTGTCTGATTTCAGAGATTATCCCTGGCGCGAATCCGTCGATGTAAGTGACGTGGTCCCCTGAATCTGCGCAGAATTCTATACGATACAGCGGCGGAAAAGATGAAGCGATGCGACTTTTTGGGCGCGCAAAGAACCGATACGCCAGGCTCGCCGAGAAACGGCTTGCCAAAAAGCGTGATGACACAGTTGCGTTAGCCCAGCAAGTTGCAAACGCTCCTCGATTTTGGCCTCCGACAAGCAGATAGAAGCCAGATATCCCTAGCTGCCGCAACTCTTTGACTTGGCCGTGATCTCTTGATATGCTTATGAAGTTTGGCGAGCGACGGTAGTGTGCCTGTGGAGGCGCCGTCCAGTTCCGCTGGCAGTCGACAGCGGATTGCGTTGATTCCGGAGATTGATTTTCAGGGATTCGAACCTCGTCCTTATGCACCTGCGACACCGGCCACCCTGGCGGGCTATGCGGGGCAGAACAGCGAAACGGAGCGGGCAAGCGGTTACCGCCGGTCACCGTCGTTGTTTCAGTCAGACTACAGAATTGGGATGCAACTTCGCCCATTGTGCGAGAAATTGCGCATGTGCGGGGATTGCCAGTCCGCCGTTGTGTGGACAGGCAGTTTGTGCGGCGAACGTGGGATGAAATAGAGAGATCCTTCGTCTTCGCTCAGGATGACGGCGTTTTTAGGACGCCAAGCAGCACGGTATTAAAGGAGATTGTTCTTGCCTACATTTAGTCAGCTTGTCAGGAAAGGCCGGACGGCGCCGCGGTACAAGACCGCCAGCCCGGCGCTGCAGGGATGCCCGCAACGGCGCGGTGTTTGCACCCGCGTGTATACGCAGACGCCCAAGAAGCCAAACTCGGCACTGCGCAAGGTGGCGCGTGTTCGCCTGACCAACGGAATTGAAGTCACGACCTATATTCCAGGCATTGGCCACAACCTGCAGGAGCACTCGATTGTGCTGATCCGCGGCGGCCGTGTGAAGGATTTGCCGGGGGTTCGCTATCACGTGGTTCGGGGCACGCTGGATTCGGTCGGCGTGGCGAATCGCAAGCAGAGCCGGTCGAAGTATGGCGCCAAGCGCGCCAAGGCGGCGGCGAAGTAGCCAGTATTCATTCCCACGCAAGCCAAAAGCGGGCTTGCATGGGGCACCCGTAGTCTCTGACGGATCGAACAAAGGATTGAAGCAGATATGCCTAGAAAAGGTCACATTGCGAAGCGGGAAGTTGTGCCGGACGCGATCTATAACTCGACGCTGGTCACGAAGTTTGTCAACTCCATGATGTGGGATGGCAAGAAGTCGACGGCGCAGAAGATTTTCTACACCTCCATGACGAACCTGGAGCAGCGCGGTGGTGATGAGGCGCTGAAGTTGTTCAAGAAGGCAGTGGAGAATTGCAAGCCGCTGCTGGAAGTGAAGACCCGCCGAGTGGGTGGCGCGAACTACCAGGTTCCGATCGAAGTGAACCCGGAGCGCCGGACGTCCCTGGCGATTCGCTGGCTGGTGACCTATGGTCGTGCCCGCGGCGAAAAGGGCATGGTCGATAAGCTGACGAACGAATTGCTGGATGCCGCCAATGGCCGCGGCGCGGCGATGAAGAAGAAGGAAGACGTGCACCGCATGGCGGAAGCCAACAAGGCTTTTGCGCATTATCGCTGGTAGCGCGCCGATAGCGACAAGAGATTCGTAAGACCAACCGGCGGAAGCGATTCCGCGAAGTGAGAAGCGTACCGTGGCCCGTCAAATACCGTTAAACCGTTGCCGCAATATCGGAATCATGGCGCACATTGACGCCGGAAAAACGACAGCGACGGAACGCATCCTGTTCTATACCGGCATCACGCACCGTATTGGTGAAGTGCATGAAGGGACTGCGACCATGGATTACATGGAGCAGGAGCAGGAGCGCGGCATCACGATTACGTCGGCCGCGACGACGTGCATGTGGCGCGACATTCGCATCAACATTATTGATACCCCGGGTCACGTGGACTTTACCGCCGAGGTGGAGCGCAGCCTGCGCGTGCTGGATAGCGCGGTGGCGTTGTTCGATTCGGTTTCCGGGGTGCAGCCGCAGTCGGAAACGGTGTGGCGTCAGGGCGACAAGTATAAGATTCCGCGGATTTGCTTCGTCAACAAGATGGACAAAGCCGGCGCGGACTTCGAGCATGTGATTGAGACGATCCGCAAGCGCCTGGGTGCGCGTCCGGTGGCGATTCAGATTCCGATCGGTGCAGAAGCGAAGTTTCGAGGGCTGGTGGATCTGGTCGAGATGCGGGCCATCGTCTGGAATGACGAGACCATGGGCGCGAAGTACACGGTTGAAGAAATTCCTGCAGATTTGCAGAAGAAGGCAGAAGCGTTTCGCATGCAGTTGATCGAAACGGTCGCCGAGCACGATGACGACATGCTGCACATGTTCCTGGAAGGCGAGATTCCGACGGCGGCGCAGCTGAAGGCTTCCATCCGCAAGACGACGCTGGAGATGAAGGTTTTTCCGGTGCTCTGCGGCAGCGCATTCAAGAACAAAGGGATTCAGACGCTGCTGGATGCAGTAGTCGATTATCTGCCGAGCCCGGTGGATATCGCACCAGTTGAGGGCATTGACCCGCACGATCCATCCATTACATTGACCCGCAAGCCGGAAGATTCCGAGCCGTTTGCCGCACTGGCATTCAAGTTGATCAATGATCCATTCGGCAAGTTGAGCTTTATTCGGTTGTATTCCGGTTCGCTGAAGACGGGCGATACCGTGCTGAATCCCCGCACTGGAAAGACGGAGCGCGTAGGTCGGCTGGTGAAGATGCATGCCGACAAGCGCGAAGATATTTCTGAAATCTATGCCGGCGACATTTGCGCGTGCGTGGGCCTGAAGGAAATCAAGACGGGCGATACGCTGTGCGATCCTCGCCATCCGATTGCGCTGGGGGCGATCACGTTTCCGGAGCCGGTGATTTCGGTGGCGATTGAGCCCAAGACCAAGGGCGACCAGGAAAAGATGGGCATGGCGCTGTCGAAGCTCTCGGATGAGGATCCAACGTTCAAAGTGCGTACAGATGAGGATTCCGGGCAGACCATCATCAGCGGCATGGGCGAGCTGCATCTGGAAATTCTTGTCGACCGCATGAAGCGCGAGCACAAGGTGGAAGCGAATGTGGGAACGCCTCAGGTGGCGTTTCGCGAGACGATCCGCAAGAACTCCGAGGCGGAAGGCAAGTACATTCGCCAGACCGGTGGTTCGGGAAACTATGGACACTGCAAGATTCGTGTCGAGCCAAACCCTGGCAAGGGATACGAATTCGAAAACGATGTCACCGGCGGCAGCATTCCGCGCGAGTACATCAAGCCGATTGACCAGGGCATCCGCGAAGCGCTTGAGGGCGGAATTCTGGCGGGCTTCCCGATGGTGGACATTAAGGTGTCGCTCTACGACGGCAGCTATCACGATGTCGACTCGAATGAGATGGCGTTCAAGATTGC
>JAZKAG010000190.1:16493-21553 GCA_040389265.1 Acidobacteriota bacterium | reverse complement strand
TTCCGATCGATCGCAAAAGATTCGGCGAATTGTTCAGTTGGCGTTCGTAGCTCTGAACGGCTGGTTGGGAATCCAATTTCTTCTTTGGGTTCGATACTGCGAGCACGGCGGCATAGGGCTACATGTGTCCAGGCCGGCGGGTGCCGAAGGCTGGCTTCCTATTGCGGGCTTGATGAATACGAAATATCTCTTGCTAACCGGACACGTGCCGGAAATCCATCCAGCGGCGATGGTCCTCTTTATTTCGTTCATGCTGATGAGCCTTCTCCTCAAAAAATCTTTTTGTTCGTGGCTGTGTCCGATTGGAACCTTCTCGGAGAATCTTTGGAAATTAGGAAAGCGCGTTTTCGGCCGCAACCTGCAACCGCCGAAGTGGTTGGATATTCCGCTGCGAGGATTGAAATATTTGCTTCTCGGCTTTTTCGTTTTCTTGATTGGGACGATGTCTGCCGAGGCGATCCACGAATTTATGGCCACACCCTACGGCCTGGTCGCAGATGTCAAGATGTTGAATTTCTTCCGGGATATCGGGCAAACGGCGGCCATCGTTATTGGATTGTTGATCCTGCTATCCATGCTGATCCAGAACTTTTGGTGCCGCTATCTCTGCCCCTACGGAGCGCTGCTGGGAATTACATCGCTGCTCAGTCCATTAAAGATCCGCCGCGACGTTGAGGCCTGCATCGATTGCGGCAAATGCGCGCGGGCCTGTCCTTCCAGCTTGCCGGTAGACCAATTGGTGCAGATTCGATCCGTGGAATGCACAGCATGTATGGCTTGCGTCGCCGCCTGCCCAGCCGAAAATGCCCTGCAGTTCTCTCTTGTCCCGCGAAAGGCAATCAAGCCTGCGGAGCGCTGGCGTCGTCGGGCATTCTCACCTGTCGCCGTTTGGGCGGCTCTCGCATGCATCTTCTTTGGATTGGTTGTCATGGCGAAAGCGACAGGACACTGGCAGACCCATCTGCCTGGCCAGTTGTACATGAACCTGGTTTCCCATGCGAGAGAGGCCAGTCACCCCGGTATGTAAAGAGACGGAGCCAGACGAAACGAAAAGTGGATTGCGAAAATTACCGGGTGCCTGCGGAACCGGTTGGCGTGCATAAAGAGCTACTTCCGGCGGGATTGAAACTCGGCCCCGATCGTGGCGATAGTTTGGCTGTCGAGCGCATGGCTCGCCCGAGCGAATACTATCAATTCCTCGATTTGGATATGTTCGGAATAGAGTTGCCGGAGACGCGCGGTTTGCGAAAGCAAGTGCTTTGTTTCCTGCTCACCCAGCGCCCCCGAGTCAATCCATGTGGAGTAAAGCTGTTCGACGGATGCGTGCAGATCGTTTGCCTCGCGATGATCTTCCTCCAGCCTATCGATCTCCTCCAAAGAATCTGCCGCACATTTTCGTAGTCGAGGGAAAAGCGACTCTTCTTCATCCGCTGTATGACGGCGTCCGCCGGTTCGGAAATATTGCAGTGAAGTCTGAATCGCCTTTCGCTCTTCGTCCGTGAGGCGCCTGCCCTGTGCCCGGTCGATCACCACGCTGAGAATCGTGAGGAAGTTCTCGATCCGTCTGTGGCAGTCCTTGAGCATGCCGATCGGATCGTCAAATCCGCTGTCAGGCTTCGCGCCAATCTGAATTGCCATGGATCTCCTCAACTTTCCCTGTCCTGTAATTGTCGCATTGTGTGCCGCCTGCAACCCCTCATGCACCCTGAAGGACGTGAAGCGTCGATGCGGTTTTCATTTGCGGCGGCGGTTGCACATAGCCTTTCGGAATATAGGAGCAGCAGGGTTCCTCGGCAAACGGATTTCCGGTCAAGGCGTACGCGCGGGATCGTGATCCGCCGCAGATTTCCTTGAACTCGCACGCTCCGCACTTTCCGCCCAACTTCGCGGTATCGCGTAATTCCCGGAACAATGGCGAGTCGCGATAGATCGTCGCCAAATCCTGTTCACGAACATTGCCGGCTGCCACAGGCAGAAATCCGCTCGGAAACACTTCCCCCTTGTGCGAGATGAAGACAAATCCCTTGCCATCATTCAGACCTCTTGGTGCGCGACCAATCGTATCGTCAGATCGTTCCTGTGCGCTGCTGGAAACCAACCCAGACTTACGCTCTGCGACCCGCTGCTGCAAAAGATAGCGCCTGTAATGCTGCGCTTCTGTCGTCTTGATGTCGAAACTTGCGGTTTTCGAGAGCGCGTAAATCTTTGCGAATATCGATTCAAATTCTTCAGCGCTGAGCAGATCGTTCAGCTTCCCACGCCCGGTGGGAACCAGGAAGAAAACACTCCAAAGGGTGATCTTCAGGCTTTCCATCAGGGCGACAATACTGTCAATCTCGGTAATATTCCTGCGACTGAAAGTGGTGTTGATCTGTACAGGAAGTCCAACCTCATTGGCCCAGCGCACTGCATCGAGCGTGCGCGCGAATGAGCCGCTCATTCCGCGGAATGCGTCGTGAGTTTCGGCGCTGGATCCGTCCATACTGACAGCCAGCCGGGCGAGCCCCGCCTCTTTGAGCCGCACAACAATGTCGCGAGTCAACAGCGGCGTCGCGCTGGGTGTCAGCGAAACTCTGACTCCGACGGACCGCGCATGCGATATCAGCTCGAAAAGATCGGGGCGCTTGATTGGATCTCCCCCGGTCAACACGAACACTGGAACCTTCAACGCTGCGATCTGGTCGATCAGATGCTTCCCCTCATCGGTGCTCAACTCCATTGGATGGCGATTCGGCTGAGCGGACGCGCGGCAATGGACGCAGGCCAGGTCGCAAGCCTGGGTCACTTCCCAGATTGCGATGAATGGACGTTGGTTGAAGTCGATTGTGTTGATTTGCGGGTTCATATGCCTATGACACAGCGACAATCACAGTCCACGCAGTGACCAAAGTCCCAGGCTGCTAGAATTTCTCGATGACGCATGAACGAACCGATCTCGCGACCGCCCTGGGCAGAGCGGCTCTTTTGTCGAATCTGACACCCGCAGAACTGAAAACGCTGGCGGCACGGACCGTTCGCAAGTTGTTCAGCGCGGGAGAGTTGCTTTTTTCCGAAGGCGAGCCTTGCAATGGCCTTCACATCATTGCTCAAGGCAAAGTTCGCATTTTCAAAACATCCATGAGCGGTCGTGAGCAGGTCCTGGCCGTCAACGTTCCCGGCGAGTCGATTGCCGAGCTGCCGGTCTTTGATGGCGGACCCTTTCCCGCTTCGGCAGCGGCGATCGAAGATGCGGAAATTGCGTTCATCTCACGACGCGACTTCCAGGCGTACTGCGTCGAACATCCTGAAGTCGCACTCAAGGTGCTCCAGGTGGTGGGCGGACGCTTGCGGCGACTTGTAGGGATTATTGAGGAATTATCCTTCACGACAATTCGTCAGCGGCTGATTGCAGCCTTGATCAAGTTGGCGGAGAAAGAGGGACGGACTACCGCGCGCGGTATCGAGTTTCAGCTCCCGGCAACCCATCAGGAACTTGCCCATCAACTGGGTACAGTGCGCGAACTTGTTTCCAGGAATCTCATGCGCCTCCAGGCGGAAGGGCTGCTGGACGTAGACGCTCGGCAGATTCTTGTGAAAGATCTGGACGGTCTCAAGTCTCAGCTGGAAACAACATCGTAGGCATTTTCCTGCCTGAGTGACATAAGTTACTGCTCTACTTTTCCGTGACCGCTACGGTTGCAGATGGAGAGTGTTTATGTCAACCCAAACTCAATCCATCCGAGACATCGTAACCCAGCATCCTTTCTCAGCCCAAGTTTTTCAGCGATTCGACATTGACCTATGCCTGCAGGCCGATCTTTCGCTTGCCAACGCCTGCCAGGAGCTGCAGCTTTCTGTCGATCAAGTTCTCGAAACTCTCGCGGATGCAGAGCGGAAGGAAAATGGCGCTGTGGCGCGCAATCCTGAAGATTTTTCCATGAGTCGCCTGATCCAACATATCGTCCGCGTTCACCATCATTGCGTCCGCCAGGAGCTTCCACGGTTAGCCGCAAGGGCTTCGAAAGTTGCCACCTTGCGCAGTGCTCGCGCTCCCAAATTGCAGCTGGTGACAAAACTGGTGGAAAGGCTGCGTGGCGAGATGTATGAGCATATCCAGAAGGAAGAAGAGGTCCTGTTCCCCTGTATCGCACAAATGGATCAGGACTCGGTCGTCGCGTACCCGCCCGCGCATCCCTGCTTTCGCTCGATTGCCTATCCCGTTTTCATGATGGAACAGGAACACGAATCCGCCGACCACCTTGTCGCCGAGCTTGCCCAACTGACAAATCAATTCGATCCTCCGTCCTGGGCCTGCGTGACCCATATTGCCTTGTTTTCGGGCCTTCGTGAATTCGTGGCTGACCTGAAACAGCATGTCCATCTTGAAGACGACATTCTTTTCCCTCGCGCGATTCAACTGGAAACAGAACTTAAAGGGAGGGGTTAGTCATGGCCGCCATTCCTGTACTCGATTCATCTGCCTCGAAAGCCAGCGAAACCGCCGCCATTATCAAACGGGAACGCGAGAAGAGCCTCATGCTGCGCGCCTGGATACTGAGCGGCCTCTTCTTCATGGCGCTACCGGGTACCTTGCTGGGATTTTCAAACTTGATGGCAATCGCGACCCATCACGGTCTCGGCGCACTACCGGCCGCATGGATTCAGGGCCACGGCCATGCGCAGGTGTTCGGCTGGATCGGTAGCTTCATCCTCGGGATCGGCTTCTATTCGCAACCCACGCGCGATCGGTCGGTGCTCCGGATTCCTCTGGCCTGCTTTATCCTTTGGACCTCCGCTGTCGCCATGCGCTGGGTCGCAAATATTTATGGATGGCACTGGCGCGCTTTATTTCCAATCTCCGCTGGATTTGAACTTGTCGCAGTTCTGCTGTTTCTTGCTGCTGCGTCACAACACAAATTGCCCGAGCCGGCCAAAGGCAAACAGGCAAAGCCGCGCATGGAGCTATGGATGATCTCCGTGTTGCTGGGCACCGTGGGGCTGGCCGCGCTTGTCATTTTTAATTTTGTCGAGTGCGTCCGTCTGGCGCAAAGCGGAACGGCTCTCGCGTTTCCTCACTCGCT
>JAZKAG010000190.1:9322-16483 GCA_040389265.1 Acidobacteriota bacterium | reverse complement strand
ACCAGAAATACCTGGTTTTGCTTGCGTGGGGATTTCTGGTGCCGGTGGTCTGGGGATTTTCCGCGCGTTGGCTGCCCACGTTTCTCGCGATTGCAAAGCCGAATGCGCGACTCTTCCGTGAAGCTTTAATGCTGGACGTTGCGGGTGTCATCTGTGGCGTAGCAGGATGGACGAAAGTCGCAACGGTCATGCTTGCTCTTAGCGCGATCGCAATCGCCCTCGGGCTGCATTTGATTCAGCGTCCGCATGGCTCTGCGAAAGTCCGCGGCATCCACCCAACTTTCCCAACCTTCATCCGTTTGGCATACGCATGGCTGATTGCGGCTGCATCGATGGGAATCTGGGCCGCATTTTCCGACGTGCACGGCGGCATCTGGGGTGGTTCGCGTCACGCGCTGACGGTTGGATTCGCAGCAACCATGGTGTTTGCCATCGGCCCTCGCATTCTGCCTCACTTCGGCGGCATTCAAAATATCTTCAGCAAGCGCCTCATGTTCCTCAGTCTCGTCTTACTGCAGTCTGGATGTACGTTGCGCGTGTGCTCTGAACCGCTTGCCTACGAGGGCATCGTGGCCTTCGCATGGAAGACGCTGCCGATCTCCGGCATGCTGGAGCTAAGCGGCGTGCTGGTATTTGCCTCGAACCTTGCGCTGACATTCCTTCTCGGGCGATCTGCATTCGCGATCGTCCCCACGAGCGAACACTTCCATGCGTGAGGAAGGCCGCCAGGATGAATAGAACCGACTCGCGGGCGCAGGCCTAGTCAGTTGCGTACTGTTCTTCGTCGGAATGAAGCCAGCCATAGGCCGCGCCCATCCAGGATCTTCCGCCGGCGCCTTCCTGCAAGTGCGGGATGAGTGCCCACATGCCGATAAGCGCCAGTCCCACGAGATTTGGGAACAGCAATGGCGCCATCGGGGGCGCGCCGTTCACCAGCTTGTCGAAAAGATTATGACCGGGCTCGAGCAGGTTCCCGCGCATGTGATACCAAAATCCCAGAACGCCTACAAACGCCTGCGCGAACATGACAAGCAAGCACAGATCGAGAAATCGACGGGTGGCCGGAAGGACTAGAAGAACGATCAGAAATCCTGTCGCGAATGCAGAGGAGATCACAGGAATCCACTCGGTTCGAAAGAAAAAACCATTCGAGGCGTGGTCCGTCAAGGAGAGCACGAAATTTCCGAAAAAACCGCCCAGGGCTAGAAAGATAATCCAGCGGGCCCATTCTGCGCTGCGAGCATTCACCATGCGGTTGACGAGGAGCAGAAATCCCAGCCCCGTATAAGCCAGCGGTGCGGCGAAGGGCGCGGCGTAGGTCAGGCTTTTGAGCGTGCGATCCAGAAAGAAGCGGCTTTCGAGGTGGAACAGTACACCCGCCAACCCCACCAGGATTGCGATCCAGCCAACCAGATAGCCGACGTCTCTCCATGGCGCTTCCAACCTCCAAATCCAGCGCAGGGCGATCACAAGGCCAAGCAGGACAGGCGCCGCAAGCGAAAAGTACAGCGGAATGTACTCCGCTGGCTTCTCAAAGTGATTCACCGAGTGCGCCAGGTAAATATCAGCGGCGAGAATCGCAAGGTTGATGGTCGCAAACAGTTCCACCCACAACTGAGGATCGTGCAACCACCGAAAACGCGGGTGAGTCACGACCGCCCGAACACGAGGGAGCGATCTATTTGTGAGCATGCTCTCTCCGCAGTTGGTCGGCTTCATGTTGCAGCTCGACAGTCTTCGCAAGGAGTTCGTAGTTACCATGCCACTGGACGAAATCTGCACCCCCCATGAAGGCGCCATGCTTGGACGTGCGACCGTCGTAGTGCCACAAATTGAAATAGGTGAATTCGATGGGCTGAGAGAAGGGTGGCCCCGTCAGAACACCGTCCTTTCGGAGACTGTCCATAATGGCCGTCGCGGCCTGCACCTTTGCATTCGTGCTGGCGACAACTTCTTCGGCCTGCTTGTAGGTTCGATCGATCAAGGCCTGGGTATGGCACTGCGTGCACACCTGCTTCATGTTCACCTGCGCCTGCAGATAATTTGGCCGATGCGTGGTGACGGCGGCAGCGAGATACCAGCTAAGCCGGTCTGAAGGGTTATGTGTCACCTTCAAACCGTTGATGCCGCTCATATGGCAGGTGGCGCAAGTGGGCACGAACATATCGCGCGTGGTTAGCGTTCGCGGATCGGCGTTCAAGTTGAGAAGATTCCTTTGCGCCGCGAACATCACGCCGTGTTTGGATTCGTTATAGATCTCCATCTGCGAGTGATCCGGCCCCATGTGACATTGACCGCAGGTCGTGGGCAGGCGTGCGAGAGCAACGGAACTAGTGTGCCGCGAATGGCACGCAGTGCAGGTACCGATGGTGCCATCCTCATTCGGTTTGCCAATCGAGTGACACTGCTCGCAGCCAGAGGAGATGGCCGGGTGCCCCTCAAGCAAGGTCAATGGATTCGGCGGACGGTTCACGCCGCCCGGTTGGTAGGTTTCGCTGTAGGAGATCTGCTCTTTCGTAAGTCCCTGTTCGCCGTGCACAGCGGCCCAGCTCGGCGCAGCGTGCCGGCTGCGTAAGAACTCGTCGTAGACGCCTTCATGGCAGGACCGGCAGTTTCCGGCTGTCAGATGCGCGCTGATCACAAATCCATGATGATCAACAGCCTTCTGGTCAGGCGCAGGCTGATGGCAATCGAGGCAAGTCACGCCTTTTTTCGCATGCGCGGACATCTCGTACTCGTGCACTACCGCATATTGCAGCCGCGCATGGCACTCCGCACACTTGCCAGAAGCCCGCACGAATGCTGCGGTGGGCTGGTCGATTTCAACTTTGGGGCGAGCGCGGTTGACCAGGAATGCCGCAAGGATCAGCCCAAAGGCTCCCACAACGGCGATAAAGACGGAGCGAAACGACATACTGGAAGCCCCCAAAATCTGCGTACGAACGGATTGCACTCAGCCGGATATCGGACACTGTAGCAGGTCGGCCAATCAACCGGCATCATCAAACGAAATAACACATCTGAGTCCGTCAATCCCGCGTGACAATCGATTTCTTGTCCCTCTGTGACTAAAGTCCCTGCAATGCGGAGAGCCAAACGCTACGGTGGTTCTAGCACAGTACAAAATGCGTGATTCACTCAGGAGAGATTATGTCCTACAGGCGTTATTGGGTGGCCCTGGCCATCGTCATCATTGCATCTTTTGCCGTTCTCGGAGGCGTGGGCCGGAAAATGATCAGCCAAGCTCCACCTCTGCCAGATGTGTATACGGCCGACGGTCAACTGTTATTCACCGGCGCGACCATCACCAATGGGCAGGGCGTGTGGCAATCCATCGGCGGCCAGGAAATCGGTACGGTCTGGGGGCACGGCGCCTATGTCGCTCCGGATTGGAGCGCGGACTGGCTGCATCGCGAATCGGACATCCTTCTCGACCGCTGGGCGCAACGCGAGGGTGTTGCAAATTTTGCTGCTCTCAACTTGGATCAGCAAGCCGTTCTGAAGGCGCGGCTGATCCGAGTCATGCGCACCAACACATACGACGCGGCGCGCAATCGTGTCATCATCGATGAAGATCGCGCCGCCGCGTTTCAGCAGTTGGCGGCATACTACGCAAACATCTTCTCTGCTGGACGCAAGACATACGCCATTCCGCCTGGCGCTCTCACCAACCCTGCAAAACAAAAACAGATGGCGGCATTCTTCTGGTGGACCGCATGGGCTGCCGGCACTGAGCGTCCTGGATCGACATCGACTTATACGAATAACTGGCCGCACGAGCCATTGATTGGGAACCAACCTACCTCCGGCGCCGTGCTGTGGAGCGTGATCAGCTTTGTCGGTTTGCTGGCCGGCATTGGCGGCCTGGTGTGGTGGTACGCGTCTCAGGAAAAAGAACTCGTTCATGGCCCGTATCCGGAGAAAGATCCGTTTCTCGCATTCAAGCCGACACCATCGCAGCGTGCGACATTGAAGTATTTTCTCGTCGTCGTCATTCTGTGGGGTGTCCAGATTTTAATGGGGGTCGTCACGGCCCACTACGGAGTGGACGGCAACACCTTCTATGGGTTCCCGCTCGGTAAATACCTTCCTTATGCAGTTACGCGCACCTGGCATCTGCAGCTGGCGATTTTCTGGATCGCGACATCATGGCTGGCGACCGGCCTGTTTGTTGGTCCAGCCGTCAGTGGACACGAACCGAAATATCAGCGGCTCGGTGTCAACGTGCTCTTCGGAGCCCTGGTTTTTGTGGTTGGCGGTTCGCTCGCCGGCGAGTGGCTGGGTATTCAGCAGCGTCTGGGACACGCCTGGTTTTGGTTGGGCAGTCAGGGGTATGAATATGTCGACCTCGGACGCTTCTGGCAGATCCTGTTATTTGTCGGCCTCGTCCTTTGGCTTGTCCTGATGGTCGCGGCTCTGAAGCCGGCGTTGGTTCGCAAGAGCGAAGATCGTGCGCTGCTTACGCTCTTTCTTATCTCAAGTATTGCGATCCCCTTGTTTTATTCCGCTGGCTTGATGTACGGGCAGCGTAGTCACCTGGTGACCGCAGAATATTGGCGCTGGTGGGTAGTTCATCTGTGGGTCGAAGGCTTCTTCGAAGTATTCGCAACCGTAGTCATCGGCTTCCTTTTCACGCGCCTCAACCTGATCGAAATTCGCACTGCGACCAAGGCCGCGCTCTTCTCGACAACCATCTTCCTGTCGGGCGGAATCATCGGCACGTTCCATCACCTCTACTTTGCCGGTGCTACACCCGCGGTGATCGGTTTGGGTGCCATCTTCAGCGCGTTTGAAGTTGTCCCACTCACATTGATCGGATACGAAGCATGGGAGAATATTCGCCTCGCTCAACCCACCAGGAAGTCTCCGTGGATTGCCAATTACAAGTGGCCCATCTACTTCTTTGTCGCCGTTGCATTCTGGAACATGGTCGGCGCGGGATTGTTTGGATTCCTCATCAATCCTCCCATCTCGCTCTATTATGTGCAGGGTCTCAACCTGACCCCGCTTCATGGACACACCGCACTATTCGGTGTGTACGGAATGCTGGGACTTGGACTGACACTCTTTTGCCTGCGTGTGTTGAGTCCGGGTCGACCGTGGAAGCAAGGCGCCTTGAAGCTTTCTTTCTGGACACTGAACCTTGGTTTGGCTCTCATGTCGCTTCTCAGCTTGCTGCCGGTTGGCCTGCTGCAGGCGTGGGCATCCATCCAGCACGGAACCTGGTATGCAAGATCCGCTGAGTTCATGCAGTCCGGCTCAATGCAGACGCCGCGGTGGATGCGCGTACCCGGTGACATCGTGTTCGCAATCGGCGCAGCCGCCTTCGCATGGTTCGTGCTGGGGCTGCTGACTGGTCATTCCTTCAGCAAGGAGGAGAGAGACCGCACCAGCGCTTCGAAATACGACAACAAAGAAGAACATGCAGTGGCCTTCGCGGGTCGCTAAAACGCTATACCAATTAGATGAGGCGTCTTTGATGAACGAACTATCAAGGGCGCCTCATCGTTCCATCAGGAACACGCAAATCAACGGCGTCCCCCCTCTAGGCCAGTGCAACTGGAATAGACGGAAGCAAAACCCAACCAGCAAACGCCGGTTATAGAGGGAGACTCTCAGAGCCTGGTGTGATTGGGTTTCGAAAGGGTCTGGCGGTGGATGGAGTCACGAGCGAACCCGTCTCCAGGGTGAATTCCCTGCTAACAGGGAAATTAACAGGGAATTTTGCAAAATTGACGCAATAAAACCTGGAGAAGAAACGCGCCATTCCTATGAATCACGATGACTTATGGTTGCAGAGCCGGATTTAGCGCCGCAATTTAACAGGGAATTATTCATCCCATATCAGGGAATTGTCTTTCCCTGTTCCTGCTGCTTTGAAAAATGTATGTGATCGAAATAAGCAAATCGATATGGTTTTGTTGGGGAAAGGTGGAACGATCTTGGGCGGTCAGTTTGCCCGTTGTGCAAAAATCGTACCTTGTAAGGAAGTCAGGCCCCCGATGACGTGCTCGGGAAAAATGTCATAGCAAGCCTGCCGACGGCCTATGCGAAAGCTTCCCTGCTGCCGTCGTGATGACGATTAGAACGAAGGATGACCATATAGAACCACCCTCATCGATATTTGCCTTAATTTGGTCGATTCCCCTTAGAGCAAATTCATCCGCTCCTTTGTGCTGCTTTATGAAACGTCTTTGACAACGCCCGCGCATAAGGACGAACTTCACATTCGCTATGCTCGTCTCCAACTCTGCCCGCCACAAGTTTTTTATTGGCACAGGAGTGGCAACTTTTCATCGTACATTCCTCTCAATGTTTGAGAATCCGTTCAGCCGTCGCGAGAGTTGTATCAGGAAGACAACTGCAGCAGGGTGATCACTTTACAAATTTTGGATTGCAGTTTTTACAACTATCTCGATGAGCGTGGCCATCCCGCGATGGCGCGAGCGCATAATGCGCTTGACGGGGTGGACAGCATGCCCATAGAATCCGCATGTAATTATGGCTGGACCAATTGTGCTGCTCATCGATCACAATTTATCCATTGCGGGACATCGCAGAAGAGGCGCATTCGAGGTGCGTTCACTCGTTTTAGGATTCGAATTCGCATCGATTATCGCGATAAGCACCCCGCCCACAGGTCGTCAACTCAGCGACGCGTCGTGCCATGCCGACAGGAATCACCGGTTAGCCCAGGTGAGAACTCGTATGACTAAGCTCTTAGGAGTTATATCGTGCGTTGGATAGACGTTCTCATCATTGGAGTTTACCTCTGCTGCCTGGTTGGCATTGGCCTCTACTTTGCACGCAGGCAGAAATCGACAGAGACCTACTTCGTCGCGGGGCGAGCCATTCCCGGCTGGGCGATGGGACTTTCGCTGATGGCGACCATCATCACGAGCGTCACGTTTATTGCGTATCCAGGGGCCGCATATGGGGGCAACTGGTCGCTGGTTGTTCCCGGATTCATGTTCATCGTGGTTCTGGTACTTGCAGGAAAGTTCTTTGTACCATTCTTTCGGCATTCTGTACGGATGAGTGCATACGAGTACTTTGGCAGGAGATTTGGGCGAGGGATTCGTCTGTATTCTTCCTTCGCGTTTGCCATTGGACATTTCGCCAAAATGGGATTCGTTTTTTACCTGTTTTCGCTCACCGTAG
>JAZKAG010000190.1:0-9312 GCA_040389265.1 Acidobacteriota bacterium | reverse complement strand
TCACCGTAGCTAGTATTACATCGTGGAATTTCGACCGAGTTCTGGTCGTTACAGGTATCGTCACAATTTTTTACACGTTGGTCGGGGGCATGGAAACGGTCATCTGGACAGACGTGCTCCAGGGTTTCGTTCTCATACTCGGCATCTGCATTTGCATTGGATTTCTGTTGTGGGCGCCACCAGGCGGCCCTCACGCGGTGCTTGCGGATGCATGGCGGCACCATAAATTTAGCCTTGGAAGCACCCAGATGCGATTTGACGAACCGACCATCCTGGTGCTTTCCATTTATGGTCTCTTTTTTTACATACAGAAGTACACCGCAGATCAAACGGTAGTGCAACGCTACCTGGTAGCGCGATCGGACGAGAGCGCGTTTCGCGGCATCGCCCTTGGTGCCGGCCTCTGCGTTCCGGTTTGGGCGGCCTTCATGTTGATAGGCACCCTGCTATGGGCTTTTTATCGGGTCGCGGGAGAAAAGTTACCGGCTACTATTGCAAGAGCGGAACAGGTGTTTCCCCATTTCATCGTTACACGCATCCCAGTCGGCTTTGCCGGACTTTTCATCGCTTCGCTGTTCGGCTCGGCAATGTCAATGCTGGCTTCGGACATGAATTGTATGGCGGTGATTGGCGTCGAAGACTACTACCGGCTGCTATGCCCGCGGAGTACAGACAAGAGTCGCCTGCGAGCCGGAAGATGGATCGTTGTTGGGAGTGGAATGGGTGCGGCGGTGACCGGATGGTTGCTCGACCATAGCCATGGCTCCGCGCTCTCGCTCTATTACACGGTGTCCGCCATTGTCGCTGGAGGTCTGGCCGGCCTATTTCTCCTTGCCTCCCTGTGGGCGCGTGCCGGTCGAGCCGCAGCACAGGCCGCCGTAGTTGCCAGCCTGGCGGCGACGGCCTGGGCGACACTTACTGCAGACGGTGGAAAAATGGTCGATCTCGGCAGCTGGAACTTTCCCTGGCACACATACATGATTGGGGCCGTCTCTAATATCGTTTTGCTGGCGGTCGGTATCCTGTGCAGCCTGATCTTTCCCGGCCCGATGCTCCCCGACGAGAGCCTGACCCTCTGGGGATGGCTACGTAAGAAATCCGAGGAACACATCTCTGTCACCACCAATTAGCCTTATGCCATTCAAGGATGCCGCTGAGATTTGTCGACGCGCCTTTGCCGGTTAGGGTATCCCTCGGACACAATGGTCGTTCATCTCGAAAAATGTGTTGAATATCGCAGCGGACCCCCATTTTCATCGATGGCATGTATTGAGAAAAAGATGCGTCCGCCGCGCGGACTTGAACGTAACTGAGTTTGGATGAAAGGATGGCGATTCTGGCCGTCGACGGGTCGAGTAAGCCCATCAACGTGAAACCTGCCACCCTTACGCTGATGAAGAACTGATCTAAACTGGATTCCCTGCAGCAGCGGAAACTTTTTCTGCGTTGACCTACATAAGCATGAATGTGCTGAAGCTTAAATAGGCCAAGCCGCCGACACCGGCCTTCACAGATTGCGACACATTTGCTGGAATGAAGGCTATCGTGCCAGGTTCGAGATCGCATTTCTCATGGCCTATCGTCATCATGCCGCCGCCAGAAAGCACGAAAAGAGTCTGCTCGCGGTCTTCATATTGCGCTGTACGGATAACATCTCTGTCGAGGCATACACGATCTACTTCGCAGCCTTCCGTATCCGCATGGGGCACGAGCGTCGCCGAGGTTGTGCCGCCCGCTTCAATAATGAACCGTGGGTTTCTCTTCGATACTCGCTTACTTAGGTTTGGATCTGCTGTGGCCTTCCCGGTGGCTGCCTGCTGCTGACGGATATTCTTCACCTTCTCGATATGTTCTGCATAGTTTGCACATCCCTCTTTCGTCGGTTCCAGAAACGCATTGAAAAGAAAATACGTCAACGCACCTGCGTCCGCGATACTCTGGTGAACTACTCCCTCCGGGATGTACACCAGCGAGCCCGGTTTCACGGGATGCGATTCGCTGCCCACGTTGACAACTCCACTCCCTTCCGTGATGTAGAACATCTGTTCCTTGCCGGCATGGCTGTGAGGAGGCCCTGTGAGTTCCGCCTTCCAAAAGTTCATCGCTACCTCTGTCAGGTTCGTCTCGCTGCGGTCGACAAGGACGGTGATCTCATTCAAGTTCGCAACTTTTAGTTTTTGCCCGTGTAGGATATTTCGACAGATCATAGCTCTTACTCCAAAAATTCATTTTTCGCGGCAATTTCCATTCCCGCAGGATTAATCTTGGTCTTCGGCACGCTGGACATACTGCCAAGCAATCGCTGGTACGCAGGTACAACGGCATGAATCCCGATACCTTCTAGCACGCATCGGAACACCCGCCGACGGAGCTCCGATCTTCAGGTACGCAGTTCTATTCCCATAATGTCGGGCCAATCCAGTAACGCAAGGTAAGAGCGGATGTACCCGATGGGGGATGAGTTTGACGATTCTGTGGATCCACACTTAGAATAGCGCATCTGGGATGGCTGTACCAATTATCATCCCGTCAGTATCGGAAGTCGGGACAGCACGAGGAAGGCGTGTTCGAGTGCATACATCATTGGGATTTGTACTGGTTTTCATCGCGGCGATTTCCGGTGGTGCACTGGCCGTTCCTCTGAAGAAGCGCCGGAAATTTGAACTGGAGAATATCTATGTGCCCTGCACGCTGGTCATGATGTTAGTTCTTCCGTTCATTATGGCGGCGTTTGTCGCGCCATACTGGCCCGAGGCCATGCATCTGGCGGGGGCGCGAACTGTCTGGGCTGGCGTGGCATACGGCTTCGGCTGGGGCATCGGGGCCGTTTTGTTCGGCTATGGAGTCACCCTGGCCGGAATGTCGGTTGGCTTTGCGACCATCATGGGAATCAACACCGCTGTTGGGTCAATCCTTCCTTTTTTGGTGAAGTCGCGAGCCGATGTTCTCACATCAGGCGGAATTGTGATTCTAATCGGCATAGCCGGGTGCATTGCGGGTGTGGTGGTCTGCGGCCGTGGGGGATTTCTACGGGAGAAACAGGCGAGTGAAAGCGGGCAACGGCTGCAATTCGGAAAGGCATTGGCGGTCTGCGTGGCATCCGGTGTGCTCAGCGCCTGCGCTAATCTCGGTTTCGCGTTTACGAGCCGGGTTGGGGAAGAGGCGGAAAGGCTTGGCGCCCATCCGGTCTTCTCCACACTGGCTAGTTGGCTGCCGGTTTTCTGGGGAGCGACCGCATCTCTCCTTCTATGGTTTATCGGTTTGCAGATCCGCCGGGGAACGTGGAGGAACAACACCGGTCCCGATGCTGTCTATGACTGGCTAAACGGGGTGTTTATGGGAATCATCTGGTTTGTTGCCACCATACCCTATGGCATGGGCGCTTATTACCTGGGTCGCCTTGGCACCTCGGTAGGATGGGCCGTGTATCTGGCTTTCACGCTCCTGGTTGCCAACGTATTTGGCTTTCTCGCGGGTGAATGGAGGGAAGCGCCGGGACGAGCCCTGAAGACTCTGTACAGTGGCCTCGCGGTTCTCATTGCTGCGATCGTGGTTTTGGGCATCGGGAATTCAATGACGGCACATTAGAGATTTCAGAAAGGTGGTAGTGCGTCATGAAGTACAGTCCGCTTGGAAAGACGGGATTGAAAGTCTCCCGACTTAGCTTTGGAGCGTCGTCGCTTGGAGGGGTTTTCCATCCAGTGGACGAAACAGACGCGATTGCATCTGTCCATGCTGCGCTGGATTGCGGCATAAACTTTTTCGACGTTGCGCCGGCTTACGGCGGCACGCGATCGGAGACGGTTCTAGGGAAAGCTTTGCGCGGCATGGCGCGGGATCGATACTTCCTCTCGACGAAAGTCGGCAAATACACCGACCCAAACAATTATGGGAACGATACTCTGGACTATTCGCGAGCACGTATTCGTGCCTCGCTGGATGAAAGCGCAGCTCGGTTGGGAGTTGAGTATTTCGACATCATCCACATTCACGATATCGAATACCAGGATAGGAAACATACAGAATGGGCATTAACCGAGGGGTACGAATCGGTTCAGAAATTGAAGCAGGAGGGCCGGATAGGAGGCGTAAGCTTCGGCATCTATCCCATGGATTTATGGAAGCGCATTTTCGCATCGTTCGACATTGATGCAGCTCTCGTTCACAACCACTATTGTCTGAACGACACCCAGTTACTCGACCTGCTGCCCAAAGCAAAGGAAAAAGGTATTGGAATCGTGAATGGATCGCCGTTTTCATCCGGCCTGCTGACGAATCGTGGACCGGCCACATGGCACCCCGCGAATGCGGAAGAGCGAGCCCGCTTTCACGCCGCTGCGGAATTTTGCCAGAACAATGGAAGCTCGATTAGCCGGCTCGCCTTGCAGTTTGCAAGCCAGAATGTGGAGATCCCGACAACGCTTTTTAGCAGCGCCAATCCTGCAACGGTCCGCCAAAACGTCGAATCGTACGAAGAGCCGTACGATCCGAGCCTGGTCGCCGAAGTTCGGAAGATACTTGCACCGGATCTGAACAACGAATGGAACTACAGGTGATGATCGATGCGCATCATCACCTGTGGAAGTACGATGATCGCGATTACATCTGGATGAGTGACGAGATGAAGGAGCTCCGTCGCGATTTTCTTGTGCCCGAGCTTGAGCAAGTGATGCGCGATTCGGGAGTGCTGGGAACCGTTGCCGTCCAGGCTCGGCAGACGATAGAGGAGACGGGGTGGTTGCTAGATCTTGCTGCAAGACATCCTTTTATGCGCGGGGTTGTGGGATGGGTACCGCTTGCCGCAGATGATGCGGCCGCTGTTCTGGAGGGCTTTTCGCAGCACCCCAAGCTGAAGGCAGTGCGCCACGTGCTGCACGATGAGCCGGATGATTTCTATATGTTGCGCGCCGATTTCAACCGCGGCATTGACATGCTGCGCAGCACCGGGCTGGCTTACGACATTTTGATTTTCGAACGCCACTTGCCTCAGACTCTCCAGTTTGTGGATCGCCATCCCGGGCAGATCTTTGTGGTAGACCACATTGCAAAGCCAAGAATCCGAGATGGAATCCTCTCCCCTTGGCGCACTTGGATGGAAGAGCTGGCGAAACGCGGAAATGTCTATTGCAAGATCTCCGGCATGGCGACAGAGGCCGATTGGAAAGCCTGGACACCGGAGACGTTGCGACCTTACTTCGATGTCGTCCTGCACGCCTTTGGACCGAGTCGGCTTATGTTTGGCTCGGACTGGCCAGTTCTGGTCGTTGCGGGAGGATATAAGAACTGGGTGGATACGTTCCGCTCTTTCATTGCCGAATTATCGCCGCACGAGCAGGAGAGCATCTGCTGCAGAACGGCAATAACTGCATACAAATTGTAAATCCGCGGACGTGAGATCCAGAAAGCGGTACGATTGGTGCGACCATTTCTTAACACAATAGTTCATTGTGATTGAAGCTAATGGTCATTTCCCTACCGTATGCTTTTTCCCGGTCGACGTCTCTAGGATCACTCTGAAGAAGCGATTTCAGAAAAGCAGAGCCAATCTCAGTTCAGTTAGTTAATATCTACGATGGCCTTGACGAGAGTCTGGCGCGCGGGCAAATCTTGAAATTTAGACGCAACTTCTGAAAGCCTCAGACGGTCAGTAATCCAATGCGAGGTGTCGATCTTATGTTCCTCAATCATCCGAATGATCGGAGGAAATAGGCCGACGCTGTTACGAGTCGCCAGCAGTGTCACTTCCTTGCGATGAAACAGCACATCATCAAGGCAGACTGGATCTCGCGTCAGGCCGACGAACACTAATGAGCCCCCAGTGGCCACTTGAGCCAAACTGCTCCTCATCGCGACGGCGTTTCCGGTGGCGTCGAACACAATATCGCCTTGCCGGTCTTCGGCGGTCGCTGATGACGCGTATCCCATGCGCCCCACAAATTCTCTACGGCACTCACTTCTTTCAATAATGTGAACGTTCGCGCCCATTGCGGAAACAAACTGGGCCACGGCGATTCCGATCGGCCCCGCACCCACGACTATAGCCTGGTCGCCTTTCTTCAATCCGCTGCGCCGGACCGCATGTGCGCCGATGCCAAGTGTTTCTACCAACGCGAGCTGGTCGAGTGATAATAGGTCGGACTTGTGCAAGAGACTGATCGGCACAGAAAGATATTCCTGCATGCCCCCGTCCACATGGACTCCGAAGAGCCGGATGTTTTCACAGCAGTTGTTCCGGGACATGGCGCAAGCACGGCATTTGCCGCAGTTTATATACGGCTCAATGGCACACCGATCTCCAGCGCGGATACCCTGATTATTGGCCGGTATATCCGTCACGACTCCCGAAAGTTCGTGGCCGATAACCCGAGGGTAGGTGTAGATCGGCTGGCGCCCGGCAAAAGCGTGGAAGTCGCTTCCACATACACCCACCTTTTCGATCCGAACGAGAGCATTGTCCGTCGTCGCAGCGGGCATGGGAACTTCGCGTTGCGTAAATTTCCCCGGCGCCTCCAGCACAATTTGTCTCATTTGGTCTCGCGGGTTTATTTGGATTGGTCCAGCCACACTCCGACAATTGTACACAAGTAACCAAGGAAACTTCAATGATTTAAGCTTATACTCGACTCATTTCAGCGGGGTCCCTCTAAATGCTGTACCAATATCCGCAGTGAGGCTGATGCGGCGGGCCGTCAACTTTACGCTCTGACCACATCAGCCCGACGATCCACCAACCTATTTGAGACGCGCATCTGGGGGTCATGTAGTATTCGAGGTATTAATTTCGGCGCATTAGACACCGGGCCTTCGCGATCCTTCGTCTCTGTGGATAAAATAGATTGAGATGCTGGCCCGCATTCGCCAGCTGGGGATATGACCATGGCGCGCAAGTCTGCCGAAAACTCTATAGGACCGGATACACGAATTACGGCGAAGCTCATTGGTCGAATCAAAGAAATGATCGCCACAGGCGCAATCTCCCCCGGCTCTAAATTCCCTCCAGAACGCGACTTGGCCAAAGGATTTGGGGTCAACCGGGCCTCGGTTCGTCAAGCCCTGAAGGTTTTGGAGATCATGGGCGTCCTCTCTCAACATGTGGGAGATGGAACCTATTTGAGCAGTAGCGCAGAGACCATCTTGAACGAACCGATAGACTTCCTAGTTCTGTTGGATGACCTTTCACAGCATGAGCTGTTTGAGACGCGTCTGATGATTGAGCCGGAGTTGACAGCTCGAGCCGCCGAGCGCGCCACGGCGGAAGATTTGTCCGCGTTGCGCAATGCTATCTTTTCCATGGAGCGAAGCAAGACGACCCGCGATCGTCTGAACGCCGATCTTGCATTTCATGAGGCAATTTTCCGAGCTAGTGGCAATCGCATTTGTCATCTTCTGTTTAAAGGCATTCACCGTACACTGCTTTTGAGTATGGGCCGACTTTCGGATCGCGTCTCATTGGATCAGCCGCTTATGTTTCATCGCAAAATCTACGCTGCGATTCGGGCGCGAAATCCTGAAGCAGCGAGACTCTCCATGCAGGAGCACATTCTTGATGCGCGCGACCTCGTAGGCCGGTCGTCCCCCTCGGCATGAATTGGCGTTGACTGTTCACTTCCTTATTCATCGACAGTCTTCTTCCACCCCTCCCGCCTCCTCATCTCCTTGAGTCAGAGTGCAATTCGGCCTACCAGACTCACACCTCGATCTGAACCTTCAATGAGTGCGGCTTATCCGCCGCACGACGGAATGCCTCAACGGATTCGCTAAGCGGAAAAATGTCGCTGATCAGCAGTCGTAGGTTGACACGTCCAGCGGCGGCTAACCGGACGGCCTCTTCGAAAACATCTCCATAGCGCATGGACCCAATGAAATCAATCTCTCGAATCATGAGCTGATTAACAGGTATGGGAATACTCCCCACACCCACAGTACCCACCTGCACAATTACGCCACCAGGGCGAATCAGATCGAAAGCGACCGCCAGCGCAGGCTCCGCACCAGAGGCCTCAAAGATCACATCAAATCCGCTGCCTGTGAGTTCCGCCGCCTTATCGCGCAAATTGCCATCCATGGGATCGAGTGCCGCGTCTGCACCCAGATCGATCGCCCTTTCACGGCGGCCGGCAATCGGATCGCTCACCGCGACCGGAACAGCACCGAAACTTCGTGCGGTCATCGCGATCAGCATTCCTATGGTTCCCGCACCGGTTATCAATATCCGCTTCCCAGAAACAGTACCTGCCCGCTTGATCGCGTGGAGAGCGACGGCAAACGGTTCGACCATAGCGGCAACGCCATGATCCATCCCCGACGGCAGAACATGACATTGATCCTGCCGCACCGTAACATATTCCGCGAATACCCCATCCGTGGGCGGCGTACTGCTGGCACTGCCAAGCATCACGATCTTTCCGCATAGGTTTGGTCGTCCATGCTTGCAATACTCACAAACGCCACAAGAACGCGCCGGGTTCACGGTTACATTCTGGCCGACCTTGATCGTCTCCACATCGTCCGCTACGTCGGCGACTTCGGCGGACAGCTCATGCCCTAATACGAACGGGCGATCCGGCACAAAGGCTGCACAGTAACCGTGCTCGTAGTAATGCAGGTCGGAACCGCAAATACCCGCTCGATGGCTGCGCAACCGCACCATGCCAGCCTTAAGTTCCGGCCGTGTATGCTGTTCGATCCTGAGATCTTTTGGGCCGTGCAGTAACGCAGCTTTCATCGTGTGGTTCATTATTTTGGGCCCTTCTGGCCGCCTGCAAGCTCTCTCATGAGGACAGAAACGGATGGGTGCAGGCGACGAGATGCAATAAGCGTTATAGCGGGCATACTGAATAGCCGCCGGATTCCCTTTGTCAGTTTCTCTTTCATGTACATCTGCGGAGTTTCGGGACGAATCAATTCGCTAAAACATGCTGACGAAACTTCAATGAAGCGGCAAGCTTGGGTCTTTTATGTCAACCGGCTGACCAGAATAACCAATTCGCATGTCCGCTTTTGCCGTGACTTCGGTGCCGATCCCATGTCCATCGCCAACCCAAACGATGTCGAAATTCATTTCAGTTGGCATCCCAGGAAATCCTCCCATGCGTGCACCCAGGGTGAGCGTGCGTGAAGACTCATCCCAGCGGATTGGAATCGTGGCATGAGATCCGTGTTCGTATGCGTAGGTGTCGCCTTGATCTTCATACAAAACGAACGATCCGTTCGCGCCTCGGTAAACCCGCAGTTCGATTGGATCGTCAGGCTTTTCGCCGGCATACTCATTCTCCGGACCAAGGGGCAAAATGGCACCCGCTTTAATATAGA
>JAZKAG010000189.1:14204-15478 GCA_040389265.1 Acidobacteriota bacterium | reverse complement strand
ATGTCGTCTCCAGGTAAGAGCCGATAAACCACAGCGACAACATGTCGAATGCCACTTGGAAGATTCCGCCGCTCAGAAAACTGTACGTCACCAGTTGCCAGATGGCTCCATGCAGCACCATCATCGGCGTCAGGGCGCAAATGGCAAAAATGTTCGCGCCGATTCCCGGGGCAACCCAGCGCAACAACAGCAGACAAAAGAAAATAGCAATCGTGATCAGAATGATCTTGCGGATCATCCCCTCAAACGGCGGAAACGACAATGTCATCGGACTCGAACGCGGCATACACTACAAGCCTACGTCCACTGGCGTCGCAGCGCTAGCCGTTCACTCTGTTTTGTGTGCGCCGGTGGACAACTGCCCAGAAAACTGGGCAAGCGCGGGTCGGCGGACATTTTTGCACTACCCCTGGAGCTGAAAAAATTCTGCCGTATCGCGGGTAACCCGGAAGCCTCTATCAACGTCAACATAGGAAGGTTTTCGGTCGCAGGCGATTCCCGGTATTCTTGATGGAGTCCTGCGCAGGAAAATCGAAAGATGCGCCTGGAATCGTTTCCTACTTGACGTACGCAACGATTTCCTTAAACTAGCTTCGTTACACCTCTGCGGAGGTGTAATCGTCAACCAACATTGAGCGACGCTGAAGGAGCGGTCATGCAAGTTTGCCCCGAATGTGAAAACACCCTGACCTTCGCAGAAGATGAAGTGGAAGAAGGCGAAGTCGTTCTCTGCGAAGAGTGCGGTGCTGAGTATGAAGTCGTCAACACGGATCCGGTGGAATTAAGTAAAGTGGAAGAGTCCGGATACGACGAGAGTGCAATCGTCTTTCATGACGAAGAGGAAGAATAAATAGGTGTGGATTGAATGAATAGGATTGAAGCCGGGCTTTCCCGTCGAACACGTTATTTGACGATTGCAATTCTTCTTTTGCTGGTCACCTGCCTCGCACGAATTTCTGGTCACTCAAGTTCTGTCATGGCCCAGACCGCGCAGCGCTCTGTCCAAGGCCGTGTGGTGAACCAAAATGACGTGCCCATCCGCAGCGCGATTGTGTATCTGAGCGACCAGCACACCATGACGGTCGAGAGTTACATCACCCAGGAAGACGGCGCATATCGCTTTGCGCAACTCTCTCCCAACGCCGATTACAAGCTGTGGGCGAAGGTGGACGGTAAAACCAGCAAGCCGAAGATTCTGAGTTCCTTCGATGATCGAAGTGTCTTCCGCGTCATCATCCGTATGGACACCGGTAAATAAGTTAGAAGCGGACAGG
>JAZKAG010000189.1:0-14194 GCA_040389265.1 Acidobacteriota bacterium | reverse complement strand
ATTCGGCGCTTTTAGTTTTTAAATGTTGCGCAGAGATTACTCTTCGCGCTCGCGCTTCTTCCAGTTGATCAGATCGCCCAGCGTGGTGGACGAGGAAGACTGCGAGGAAGACGATTCGCGCGGACCGCCGGAATTTGAATGGCCGTGTCCATGCTCCTTCGCGTGTGGCGCTTTGTATTGCTCCACATCGGCCCGCGTGGCTTCATCGCCAACGGCGCGAAGGCTCAGGCCAATCTTCTTCTCTTCCGCGTTCATCTTGATGATCTTGAAGTCATGCTCCTGGCCAACATCCAGCTTGATGGGCGCCCCATGCAAGTCGGTGGCTTCGGATACGTGGCACAGACCCTCGACTCCGTCTGCCAACTCCACGAAAGCGCCGAACTGCGCCATACGAAGAACCTTACCGTGCACCACATCGTTGACCTGATGCTGCGCAAAGAAGGACTCCCACACATCCGGCTGCAGCTGCTTGATGCCCAGTGACAAACGGCGATGTTCCGCCTCAATCCCCAGCACAACCGCCTTGACCTTGTCGCCCTTCTTCACTACTTCCGACGGGTGCTTGATGCGCTTGGTCCAGCTCATGTTGCTGACGTGAACCAATCCATCAATGCCATCTTCAATTTCGATAAAAGCGCCAAACTCCGTCAGGTTGCGTACGCGACCTTCAACCACGCTTCCGGTCGTGTAGCGCTCGGAAAGATGCTCCCACGGATTTTCGAGCAACTGTTTCATGCCGAGAGAAATGCGGCGATCCGCCGGATTCACATTCAGGATGATGGTTTCAATTTCATCGCCCGGCTTCACCAGCTTGGTCGGGTGCTTCATTCGCTTGGACCAGGTCATCTCGGAAACATGCACCAGGCCTTCAATGCCTTGTTCCAGTTCCACAAACGCGCCGTAGTCGGTCACGCTCAAGATGCGTCCACGCACACGGGCGCCGATGGGATAACGTTCCGCAACATCGAGCCACGGATCCGGTGTCAGCTGCTTGAAGCCGAGCGAGATGCGCTGCTTTTCGCGATCGAACTTCAGCACCTTGACTTGAATCTCATCGCCCACATTGACCAGGTCGCGAGGATGCGTCAAGCGCCCCCAGGACATGTCGGTCACGTGCAGCAGTCCATCGATGCCGCCCAGGTCGACAAACGCTCCATACTCGGTCAGGTTCTTCACCGTTCCGGTCAGGATGGTTCCTTCTTCCAGGTGATCCAGCGTCATCGAACGCTTTAGCGAGGCTTCATTCTCGAGCAGTTCTTTGCGGGAAACGACAACATTCCCGCGCTTCTTATTCAACTTGATGACGCGAACTTCAATCGTCTGCCCAATGTAGGATTCCAGGTTGCGGACCGGACGAATCTCTACCTGCGAACCCGGCAGGAATGCCTTGATTCCGATGTCGACCGTTAGGCCGCCCTTGACGCGGCTGACAGCAACGCCGCTCACAGGAGTCTTATCGTTGGCAGCTTTTTCAATCGTGTCCCACACGCGATGACGCAGCGCTTTGTCATAGCTCAGCAGGTAGCCGCCAGAGGGCTCCTCATGCTCAACCACCACTTCAATGGTCTGGCCCGCCTGCAATTTCGGCTGGCCGGTATGGTCCAGCACCTGCTCTATCGGAATCAATCCCTCGGATTTCAAACCCACGTCGACCACGACATGCTTGTCGGTCAGCTTGATCACGGTGCCAGTGACGACATTGCCGTCGACGGCCTGCGCGGCTTCCTGTGCCGCTTGTTCGTGCTCAAACGACTCCAGCAAGGCACCAAAGTCCATCTCTTCCTCGTGAGAAGAGGCATCGTGAACTTCCGCAGCCTGGGGAGAAGTCGCTTGCGGCTCACCCGCGGGTACCGAAATTGCGGCTTCACTCGCGCGCTCAGATGTCTGGGAATTGGGCTCGGCTGGTTGGGTTTCTGCCGCAGCAGAAATGTGGTGGTTGTTTTCAGGCGCTGCGTTTCGCGTCTCGAGGGTTGTGACTTCGTTGGCTTCCAATGTAGTGTTCAGGGTTTTGCTCGCAGTGTGTTCGGGATTGAGGACGTCTACCATAAGACTTAGGGGACTCCGGACTCGTACGGCGCGACGGGCGCGTCATATTGGGTAACCACCGGCTTCCTTTGGAAACCGAAGATCCTTCCATCAAGCCGGCTTTGTTCGCCGCGACGACTCACGGTCGAAAGGGCGCCTCAGCCGAACCTGAAATCTAGGGCATTTCTCTCTCGTCATTGGCTCGAAATGCTGTCGAAGATGCCATCACCTGAAAGTTAGAAAACAACTCCCTGGATGGTACCTGCAAAACAGGCATGATCGAGATTTTGAGCCGGGGAAGAAAAGGAACCCTGGATTGGGAAACGGAGCGCGTGAGTCCTAGGCCGCTTCGCTCCCAACTAAAACTATATCAACCGGTGGAAAACAGTGTCAACGAGAACTGCAAGTCCAACATGGATATGCGATGAAAATCGCCGCAGAGTAGGTGATTCGAGTCACAGACGCACCCACAACGGGGTGTTACTACAAGTTATCAAGGGCACCGTGTGCCTGAGTGCTCCTCATGTCCCCACCTCAATTAAGCTCGCCATCCAACTTCTCCTACAGAATAGTCGAGGAAGGGGAACGCACGTTGATTCTCTCAACATGCAAGTGGTGCGGTGCAAACAAACTGGCTTCCAGATTAGACGGCTCGCTGGAGAAGTGGGAAAACAGCCATCGATGCAAAAGCCAGAAGTAAAAGTTCCGGGGCGACTTCCTGCGCTCTCTCCCGTCGTTCGACTTTACGGTTTCCCTGGTCCCCGTGAACAGCGGATAATACGGTAGGACTCACCAGAGACGCATCGCCGCGAATCCGATATGCGTCCACGATCATCGCATGCACAGGGTGCCATACATGCCAGCTGTGAACATTCAGGCAAAGGAAATTCGCCTCGTTTCTCGTCCGCAGGGAGAGCCCAGCCGGGACAATTTTGCGCTCACCACGGTGGAGCTGCCGGAGCTGCAGCAGGGCGAAGTCCTGGTTCGGAATTCATTTTTTTCCATCGACCCTTATATGCGTGGACGTATGAATGAGGGTAAGTCCTATATCATGCCCTTTGCTGTCGGCAAGCCACTCGATGGCGCGGCGGTCGGACAGGTGGTGCAGTCTCGCGACGCCGCTTTCCGTCCCAGTACCTGGGTGTTGAGTTTCTGCGGCTGGCGCGATTACTACATCGCTCAATCCGCGCAATTGCGGAAGATCGATGCCACAGTCGCCCCTCCCTCGGCCTACCTGGGCGTTCTGGGCGCCACCGGGCTCACGGCCTGGGTCGGACTGAATGACATTGCCAAGGTTAAAGAACGGGAAATTGTTTTTATCTCCGCCGCCGCAGGCGCGGTGGGCAGTGTTGCCTGCCAGTTGGCCAAATTGCAGGGCTGCCAAGTCATCGCCAGTGCAGGCTCAGCGGCGAAGGTGGCCTTCCTGAAACGGCAGCTGCACGTGGACTACGCCTTCAACTATCGTGAATCCGACCCGCTGCGCCAACTGGAAATCGCGGCGCCGGACGGTTTGCACGTTTACTTCGACAACACCGCCGGCCCGCAATTGGAGGCTGCGCTGGCTTCGATGCGGAATCATGGCCGGATCGTGATGTGCGGCGCTATCGCTGGGTATAACTCACCCGCGCCGGGCCCGTCCAATCTGCAACAGGTCATCATTCGTCGTCTGCGGATGCAGGGTCTGTTGGTCGCGGATCACCTCCATCGCATGCCCGCATTTCTAGCTGAAATGATTCCGCTGTTGCGCGCCGGCAAGGTGCTGCACCAGGAGACGGTGCTCGACGGCATCGAAAAAGCTCCGGACGCTTTCATCTCCCTGCTCGAATCCGGAGATCCACACATCGGTAAACTCATCATTCACGTCTGAGCTTCTTTCCTGGGATGCTGTCTCTCGCGTTCGGCACGAACCAGCTTCTTCTCTCGTCGCCACAGGAAATATCCAATGGCGAACACGCCGAGGCCGATGATCCACGAGGCCTTCTCCAGAAATCCCAACAGGGTATCGAATTCCTTCGCAAACATGTATCCGCAGACGCAAATCGTAGTGACCCAGCTGACAGCTCCCAGCACGTTATAGAGGAAAAACTGCTTCCATTCCATGTCCAGCGCGCCGGCCACCGGCCCAACGATCGTGCGAAGGCCAAAGATGTATCGCGCCCAAAATACGGTGGCCGGCCCGTGACGCCGTAACTGCTGTTGCGCGGTGGCGATATCGTCTTCCATGTTGAACTTGCGCTTCATCGAGCGCAGCAGTCGCCGTCCCGCCCGGCGTCCCAACAGAAATCCAAGGTTGTCACCCACCACTGCCGCCCCAATACCTGCTGCGATGACCCATCCAATCTGCAAGTGATCGCTCTTGTGTGACAGGAAGCTGGCGAACATCAGGGTAGTTTCCCCGGGGAGAGGCAAACCGGCGTTTTCTCCCAGCAGGCAGCCCGTGACCGCCCAGTATCCCCAATGAAGGAGCGCATGCCGAATGGTGTGATAGAGCCAGGTCATAGGGCCGCGCCATTTGCGGGGTGAAGGTCAGAGCGGTCAAGTTTCCGGTGAGCAGAGCCACCCTCTCGTCTAGCTAGGTTGGATGCCGCGTGGTTCAGCGTCACAGCCTGCGGGCTCTACAGCTTTTTCATGGAACTGAATCGCGCTGCAATCAACGGCATCCTCCACCGTGATGCTCTCCCGCTTACCGCAGGCGTCTATACTTCCCCGTATGGATATCTTGTGGACTCCCTGGCGTTATCGCTATGTCAGCACGGTGGACACGGCTACCCGGCAGGGCGTGCCACCGGAACTGGCAGCGTGGCCCGGTGATACCGGCTGCGTCTTCTGCAATCTGCTGGCGGCGTCCGCCCATGCGGTCGCAGCTGGCATGCCCACCGAGGATGCTGATCGGGCCGCGAACATTGTGGCGCGTGGCGAGAGCTGTTTTATCTGTCTCAATGCCTTTCCTTACAACTCCGGTCACGTCATGATTTTGCCTTACTCTCATACGGCGCAGTTGGGCCAACTGGACGCCATTGAGGCGCACGAGATGATGGCGATGGCGCAGCAACTCGAGCGTACCTTGAGGAAAATCTACCGGCCAGATGGCATCAATCTCGGCATGAACCTGGGGAAAGCGGCCGGCGCCGGTGTCACCGGACACGTGCATATGCACATGCTGCCACGGTGGTCCGGAGATACAAACTTCATGACGGTGGTGGGCGAGACTCGCGTGCTTCCGGAACCTCTGGAAGTTACGTGGGAACGGTTGCACGCAGCGCTGCGGGAGCAACCGCGCTAACGCACCAGCCTACCGTCACATCAGTGCGAAGGTCCGGCGGGAACGGGCGCGACCGCAGGGGATGGAGTTTTCGAATGTCCACTCGCCCCATCATCCGTTCGCCCCGCTGAATGGCTGGCGCTGGCTTCGAAGCTCACAATCTGCCATACCCTATTCCGACGGTGATATACGCGCGTATAGCGATAGTCACCGTTGAGGCTTTCACCATCGTGCTCCCCGGCCACCTGCGCCTTGGATACCACGACAGCCGTGCTGCCAAACACGCGAATCTTGCGGTCCCAGGTGTGGATGTGGCTGAATTTTGTCCTGCCTTTTTTGAAACTGTCGATCGTTTCTGCCTTGGTCGCCAGCGTTCCATCCCCATAAATCCCCAGGTAATCCTCGGCAAGCATCGTTGTCATCGTAGCCGTATTGCCAGTCAGCTCTGCTTGCTGCCACATCTGTTCCAGCTTCTCAATAATGTGGACGACCTGTCTGGGCTGGGGGTGAGGATGCGGTATGGACTTGGCATGGACGGCGGGCAGCCAAAGCAACAGCAGCACGATTCCCAGGCTGCCGCGTGCGACGCCGTACGCTTCGGAAACTCGAATCGGGGAGTGACGCTGCGCTCGCATGGCTGTATCGGGATGTTAGTTCGAGCCTTCGCCGGAGTCAAAGGGTAATTCGCAAATTTCAACGACCTGCGGCTTCATCTAGTCACTAATTTACGCCTGCTTTACGCCAGCGCGTTCAAATCCTCGACACTGCGTTCCTTCATCCACTGAAAAAGTCCACCGATCGCGTATTTGTGAAAATGCGGTGTGGCACGATGCGCTTCCAATGCCGCTTCATCGCGGTATTGTTCATAAATCATGACCAGGCTGGAATCGCCCGCCAGCTCGTGCGGAATATAACTGATGCATCCCGGTTCCTGGCGAGACGCCGTCGCCAGTTGTTGCACGGCTTCCAGAACCTGCTTTCGATCCTCCGGGGCAAAGCGCAAACGTACGATAAATGAAATCATTCCAGCTTCTCCTCGGGATAGGCTTCCCTCTGTCGCGTTACGTGGGGATAGTGTCGCAGGCGAAATGGCGACAAGGCCGCTGCAGATTGCACTCTCACAATTCGAAAATGCAATCCGCTTTGACAGGGTTGATCATTTTGGCGTCGCCGACATGCGGTCGAGCGTGGCCGCAAATTCGGGCAACACGATGGTTTGATCGCGGTCGGGTCCGGTCGAAATCATTCCTATCTTTGCGCCGGATTCCGATTCGAGAAACTTCAGGTACTCTTTCGCGGCGGCCGGCAGTGCATCGAAGCTGCGAACATTCTCGGTGGCACCGTCCCAACCTTTCATCGTGGTCAGTACGGGCTCAATAGCTTCCAGGCCGCGCACATCTGCCGGAATTGTGTCGGTAATCTTCCCGTGAATTCTGTAGGCGGTGCATACAGGAATTTCCTTCAGCGTATCCAGAACGTCCAGCTTGGTGACCACCAGCCATTCTGTGCCGTTGATCTGAGTGGAATAGCGAAGCAGCGGCAGATCCAGCCAGCCGCAACGCCGCGGCCGTCCCGTTACGGCGCCATATTCTTGTCCTCGAGCTCGAATCTGCTCGCCCTGGGCATCGTGAATCTCCGTCGGAAACGGACCTTCACCTACCCGGGTCACGTACGCCTTGGTCACGCCGATCACGGTGCCAATCTTCGTCGGCCCCACACCTGTTCCCGTGGCTGCTCCGCCCGCCGTCGCCGACGAGGACGTCACAAACGGGTAGGTCCCGTGGTCGATGTCGAGCAGAGTGCCTTGCGCCCCTTCAAACATGATGCTTTCGCCTGCCTTCAGCGCATCGTTCAACATGCGGGAAGTATCCGCTACGAACGGCGCCAGCGCTTCCGCGGCGCGCGCATATTCCTCGTACATCTTTTCGGGATCGATTGGCTCGCTGGCAAATAGCGCCTGGACGATTGTATTTTTCTCGTGGCACGCGTTTTTGATGTGGGTGCGGAGCAACTCCGTATTCAGCAGGTCCACCACGCGAAGTCCGCCGCGCTTCATCTTGTCTTCATAGGCGGGTCCGATGCCGCGGCTGGTGGTGCCAATCTTCATGCGTCCTGGAGCATTTTCAGACGCCAGCTCAATCATGCGGTGATACGGCAGGATGACATGGGCGCGATCCGAGACGAAAAGCTGACCGGCTACATCCACTCCCAGTTCCTTTAGCCGAGCGACCTCGGTCAAAAACGCCATCGGATCCAAGACAACGCCATTGCCGATCACGGCGCGGCAATCCGGCCGCAGCACTCCGCATGGCACCAGCTGCAACACAAATCGTTTGCCGCCAATGATGACGGTATGGCCTGCATTGTGGCCGCCGGCGTAGCGCGCCACCACGGAAAAACGTCCGGATAAGACGTCGACAATCTTTCCTTTGCCTTCATCACCCCACTGGGCGCCCAAAACCACTGCAGTCTTCGCTTGCATTTCGACTCGTTTCCGCTCGTTTCCGGGGCCCGGGCACGCGGAGGCTTCCATAGTTCAGAAGGCGGCTCCAACTGCGTCCGGCCACGATTGGTATGGCAACAATGTTGTGCAGGAGGGTTGCTGGCGATTCGCCAACGCTTCATGTACTCAACTAAGAATCCTATACTACGAGGAGACGCGATCAAAGCAGAAAGCAGACGCGCTCCCTAACCTCGGTGTGGAAGAAGAAGTGTATCAATGCCGGAACTGCCGGAAGTAGAGACGATTGCCAACGGGGTCGATGCGCGAGTTCGCGGGCGCACCATCGTCTCCGTTTGGCTCGGTTCCAAGCCCGAACCCTTACGCTCAACTCCCGCCGAACTGGTCAAAGCTCTCACTGGAAGCACGATCGAACGAGTTCGCCGTGTCGGAAAACATATCGTTGTCGATTTGAGTCGCGGCTCCGCAGTCACACGTCGTCGTTCTACCGCTGCCGCGGGGAAAGCAAAACCGTGGCGCGGACAATGGCTCGTCCATCTCGGCATGACCGGCCGCCTCCTTGTATGTCAGCCTGATGAGCCAACGCCCAAGCATACCCATGCCATTTTGCAGCTCGACGATGATCGGGAAATCCGCTTCGTCGATCCCCGCCGGTTCGGGCGTCTTTCAGCCTTGAATATTTCAGGCGGCACTGCACGTCGAACGAGCAAGCTGAAGGAGGGAAATCCAACCAGCGATGAAGGTTTTATCGGGCCAGGTAAGGAACCATTAGATATCGCAGCGGATGTGTTTCGCACGCTGTTTCGCGGACGGAAAACGCCCATTAAATCTGCGCTGCTGAATCAAAAGCTTCTCCATGGGGTCGGCAATATTTATGCGGATGAAAGTTTATTCCGCGCGGGTATTCGCCCGCGGCGGCAAGCCGGTCGCCTCACGGCCAAGGAACTCGAGAGACTCCGCACCTCCATCCAGTCCGTGTTGCGGGAGGCGATCACATTAGGCGGCTCGTCGGTCTCGGATTATGTGGATGCTTCCGGGGAGAAAGGTTTCTTCCAACTGGAGCACAAAGTCTATCTCCGCACCGGCGAGCCTTGCCTGGTCTGCAGCACCCCGATTCGCCGCATCCTCGTCGCCGGCCGCGGCACCCACTTCTGCCCGCACTGCCAGCACTAATCCCGCATGCCATCGACCGACAGGGTTTGATAGGTGGTAAGCGACGCAGCTTCATCCTGGTTGTTGCCTGAATCGATTGTGAGTGCGAGGAGTAGAAAAAGCCTTCGTTGATCCTCGTAGACTCAGCGTAGTCATGCATTCGCAGCGGGGAAAACACTGGGGAGAACGAGAATGAAGCGTCTGATGCCAGCAAGCTCAATTGCGTTTGCGGTCGGAGGTCCGCATGCGTACACAGTACCCAGCTACGCTCGACCGATATTCTTCGGATAAGCGTGATGGATCGCTCGACGAGAGACGAAGCGGTATCGCTGCTTCAAAAGGGACTGCAGCTCGAATATGCCACGCTCCTCTGGAATGTCGTTGCCGTAGCAGTGCTGCTCGCCAGCGCATTCAGAAGCCATTCGATCGCAATACTGGGATTTGGTTTCGACTCGCTCATTGAGATCGGTGCTTCGATCGTCGTGGTGTGGCAACTACGCAAAAGCAATGAACAGCGGCGAAGGAGAGCTCTCAGGATCATCTCGATTCTCTTTGCCGGTTTGGCGGCTTATATTGGCATAGCCGTGGGGCTCTCCATAGTGCAGCGGATTCGTCCTGGCAACTCAACGTTCGGTCTCGTGTGGCTTCTGCTCACGTTCGTTGCGATGCTCCTGCTTGCCGCTGGCAAACGAAGGGTCGGCTGCGGCTTGGGCAATGACGTACTACTGACAGAGGCTCGTGTCACATGCGTGGACGCCTATCTTGCCGGGTCGGTGCTGCTCGGCCTGTTGCTCAATCGCTATCTCGACTGGTGGTGGGCAGATCCTCTCGCAGCCCTCGTCATCGTTGTGTATGCGATTCGAGAGAGTCGCCACGCTTGGATCGAAGGAGACTCCTGAGTCGAACAAACACCGGTTGGGGTTTTCCATCGAGGGTCCGCCGGTTGCTGCATTGTTCTCAGCCTATGAATTTGTGGATGGTGTCGATAGATTTCCTATGGAATTGTAGAAAATCGATAATTCATAATTTCGTAAACCCTTTACTTTCTGATGTGTCACTTTGGTATCAAAGTTGCACTGTACTAGGGCAAGCCAGTGAACGCACATTAAGCCGAAAGGCTTGAAAAGACAGAAAAGTTCAGGCAATGAGAGCCGTCAGCAGAGTTTCTGAGCATACGGAAACCAGCCGGCTCCGCCCGAACCGAATGGTAATGCGCACCACGAAACGGGTCCACCCAAATCCGGGAGGCCAGTGACCCGAATCTAGTTGCGAGTGCAGCGCCCAAGCCGACCCGTCCCCAAATAGCCTTTTCCGTGTCGCCGTAAATCCCATTCGTGAGATTTCGTGCGTGTAAAGTGACCAAGGGTACAGGCGAGCAAGGGCAGAGCGCAACAGCAGACGTCCTGTGGATCCCACGCATCCAATGTTTCCAGGCGAATCAATGGAACGGGTTTCTCCCGACCATTACTGATTTGCACGATTTTTTGCGAGCCACTTGCCGATTTTGCTTCTCCGGAGTAGCATCAGTCTTGCTCATCGTTTGGCTGAAGCTGCATACCTTTCTGGGACACGTGGCTCGCCGATACCAATGTTACGGATAGGAATAATACAGAACAGTTCGGAAGCGCCTCAAGAATGCGCTCCCATGGCGGTAACGCTGTAAGAACTGTTGCGCCAGCAGGCTGCCGGATTCACTCAGAGGCAGAATCCTGCCAGGCAAATAAAACTAGCTTGAGACAAAAATTCCATCATGCTGCTCGATAGCGTCCTGGCCGGACGGGACTGAGACTATTCCAGTTGTCGTGTATCGCGACTCGCGCAGTTCAAGTTAACGCAAGGTACAAGGAAGTGTCTGAATGACAGAAGATTCAACGCCGCAACCGGAGAGCTCTTCTCCGTCTTCTCAAGGGAATTCCTCCGCCGCTGGACAGAATGGTCCCCGGCAAAAGCAAAGCTTTCGTCGTCGCCGCAAACGTCGCGGCTCGGGCGGAAATCCCGGCCAGAGCGCCAACCAGGGTCAGGCCGCTTCGAATGGTCAGGCCAACGGTTCCGCAGCCTCCGCGCCCCAGGGCAATGCTCCTCGAAATGAGAACCAGCCGCGCAAGAAGAAACGCTTCTTCAAGAAAAATCAGCGTCAAGGTCAGAATCAGAATCAGGCCAACGCGGGCGGTCCGCGTGGCGACTCGCGCGGAAATTCAAACGGCCAGCAGCAACAACGTCGCGGCAGCAAGCAGCGGCGGCCCAAAGTGTTTGTTGGTCCCATGGATCACAGCTACCGTGCCGTGAACGGAAATTATTCCGACGCGCCGCCGTCGACGATTGAATTGCAGCGAGGGTTTACCAACGCTCACTACAACGGCAATGGCAACGGAAATTTCAATGCCGAACACTCTAATGCAAGCCGTTCTGTTGAAGATATTCAAGGTTCGGCGAGCACCGCCACTGCATCCGAAAATTCACCCGTTCGAATTTACTGCTTCATCGACGATTTGTTCTTCATCGCGAAAATTCAGGAGACGGCGCGCAAATTAGGAATCAAGGTAGCGTTCGTCAAGAATGAGAAGGACACCATCGCGGATCTGCTGGCGCTGCCGGAAGAGGCGCGGCCAACCCTGATTGTGTTTGATTTGAACAGCAACACGGCGAAGCCGTTAACGTTGATTCCGAAGCTGAAAACGAAGTTGAAGCGGGCTACGTCGATCGTGGGATTTTTGTCGCATCTCCAAGGAGAGCTGAAAGCCAAAGCGATTGAAGCGGGATGCGATACCGTGATGCCGCGCTCGGCATTTTCCCAGACGCTGCCCAACCTGCTGCGCCGCTATGGGATTGAAGTCGAGATCGAAGATGATCAGGCGCAGGTGATCGAAGCCTGATTGTTGCTGGCAAAGATTTTGCCAGGAATTCCAACACAGTAAAGGCGCCGTGCGATTTCTCCGCAATCGTTGCGGTCGCGAAACAACGCCATCAACGTCGGCGATGCTCTTAACCCGGTGGCCAGTGCATCGCACGTCCGCCGAGCACATGCAGATGTAAATGGTCGACGGTCTGGCCACCTTCCTCCCCAGTATTCACGACAACTCTAAAACCTTTGGATAGGCTTTTCTTCGCGAGCTCAGTTGCGACCAGCGTGAGATGGCCCAACATCTCTTTCTCGGCCTCTGACGCGTGCGCGAGCGAGTCGATGTGTTTTTTGGGGATCACGAGAAAGTGCGTGGGCGCCTGCGGGTGGATATCGGCGAAGGCGATTGCATCCTGATCTTTTTGGCGGGAATTTCTCCCGAAACAATCCGACAAAATAGACAGTTCATGCCTCTGAGTTTCGCACAAAAATCAGCGCGGAAAATATTTGGGATGTCTGCCGGGGAGCCAGGGATTGTAGTGGGCGGCAAAGTTGGCGCGCTGGGAAATCGATGGGTGGCTGTAGAGCCAAAACTCTACGACGAGGTTGGGGTTGGGCGCCTCGAGGTAATTTTCACCAAGGGCGACGAAGGCCTTGACGGCGGTTTGCTTGGGATCGGGGACGAGGCCGTGGATGGCTTCCTGACCGAAGACGTCGGCCTGGTGCTCTTCCCATCGACTGAACGCGTTGGCGATGGGAGAGAAGAGGAAGTTAATGCCGGTGAAGACGAGCAGAAGGACGGCAAGGGCCGCGAAATCTCCGGGGGCGCGGATCTGCCAGCTAGAGCCGAAGCGGCGGACCAGCGCGTTGACGGCGAGGTACGCAATCCAAAGCAGGACGAGCAGCACGGCGAGAGTGAACGCGATTCCTTTGTAAATGTGGTGCAGAACGTAGTGGCCCATTTCATGACCGACGACGAACAGAATCTGGTTCGGCGGCAGCTTGTGGATGGTGTTATCCCAAACGACGATGCGGGTGGTGGCGCCGATGCCGGTGACGTAGGCGTTGAGGCCGGTGACTTTTTCGCTGGCCTTCATCAGGAACATGCGCGATGGGGGAATGTCTAGGCCGGCGTGGTGGGCGAGCTGCTCCAGTTGCACGGTGAGTGCGGGATCGCTTTTCTGGAGCGGTGCAAAGTGGTTAAAGATCGGATCAATCCAAATGGGCGAGACGAAGACGGCCAGGACAATGACCGGGATGGTGCAGAGCCAGAACCAGAGCCACCATTTGCGCGGAGCGACGCGGATGACCCAGAAGAGCAGGAACAGCAGGGGCGTCATGACCACGATGGAGAGGCCGACGGCTTTGAGCTGATCGAGCGACCAACTGGGCCACGACTGCACGGAAAGGCCGTAGGCACGCTCGATGTGCTGACCGTAGATTTCGAGGGGAAGCGAGACCAGGCTGAGAAAGAGGATGGCGATGGGGATAAAGATGAGTCCCTGAAGCCAGCGATTGGGGCTGATGTGCTCGGCCCAGTTGCGCAGGGCGGCGGGCCAGTGCCAGGCGAGGATGAGCAGCAGGACGAGGAGTGTCCATGCGGTGCCGCCGAAGGCGAGGAGGGTGCGGAGGCGGGTGAGGGTGATGGCTTTGGCGAGGATGGCTGGGGGCAGGGTGTAGGGAGCTGGCGAGTGTGGCGGCGCGGCAGTGGATGTGGATGGCGGGGGGACCGGCGCAGATTGCTGGGCGGGAGCGGGAGTTGCAGCGGCGAGGAGACAGGCGAGGAACAGCAGGTAAGGGATCACTCGTCGGGACATGGGAACTCCTCTTCTATGTATAGACGAGGGTGGTGGCCGCACAGGCACAGTTTGGACAGTTGGAGCATGGAAAGTTGAAGGATGCTGCAGAAAAGTTGAAGGAATATACGGAATAGTTGAAGGAATATACAGGATAGTTGAAGGATTATACGGGAAAGTTGAAGGATTATGCAGCGGCTGTTCCGCTGTAAGTGCTTGCTGTGCAGCGATATGAGGGGAAACCTCATTTATTTTTCGGATTTTTCCGTGAATTTCGGAAAAAAACGAAAACTTTGAGGGGCTCCCGAGCGCTCTCCGGAAGCCAATCTGGCTTGAGGAGTGTGCTCTGGGGGTGCTGATCCTTATTGTATCAATTTGGGGAGGGTGGGAGCGCCAACTGGACACGGTCGGCTGAGGGTGGGTGGTCTGAACACTGTATGTAACATAGTGTATGTCACACACTGTGTGACATACACTATTCCTCGCCGCGGCAACCGGGATTGAATCGGCCACCGGCCGGCTTCGAATCAGGCCGCCTGTTGATGGCGAAAATTGGCGAACAGGATATACACGCTGATCACTAGCGTCCATATCGGAAAGACCAGCGGCGACCAGCCCCAGCGTCCGATGCCGAGCAGCAGATAAAGTGCAGACACAAA
>JAZKAG010000188.1:0-3155 GCA_040389265.1 Acidobacteriota bacterium | reverse complement strand
ATCTGCACCACGGTGACAATAATGCGCGATTTCTGCCCGCTGTCTTCGTGGGACTCGGGAGCCTCGCCCTCAATGTTTGCGTGTATTTCCTGCGTCGCCTTGTAGAGAAGGAATCCACCGCCACCGACTAGAATCAGATCGCGCCAGGAAAAGCCGTGGCCGGCGATTGCAAAAAGTGGCTGGGTCAATCCCATCACCCAGACAGTCGACAGCAGTAGAAGTATTCGCAGCGCCAAGGCCAGCACCAGGCCGAGCCGACGCGCATTCGCCTGTTTTTTTACCGGAAGACGGCCTGCCAGAATCGACAGGAAGATCAGGTTGTCGATTCCAAGCACGATTTCGAGCACAGTAAGCGTGAGCAGACTGAGCCATATCCCGGGATCGGTGATCCATGCCATCATCGCCCCTCTAGTCCTCGCCGCTCACGCCAGCGATCCCACCAGGTTTGCACCGCGCCAAGTGCACGCATCGTCGGGCGCCGCAGGATGGGAATCTCCTCCGCCAGCAGCAGGATGCCGAGAGGTATCATCCAAAATCCAAGGACAGGCAGAAAGCCGAGCAGGCCGCCCACGACGAGCAAAGTGCCAACCGAAACTCTTAGCCAGGACCACTTAGTGCGCAGCAGCCAGGCCATAGCACGCCGCATCTTGGAGGGCAACGCGGCCAGCAGACGGCGCAGCGGGCGGTCGTCATAGGATGTTTCGCTGTGGTTTTCCTCGGGCAACGCGATCTCCTCTTTGCCCCTGGGGCTACACGAACCGCCGACAAGCATCAGGCTCCGGTTTCGCCATCACCCTCGCCGCCAGGCGCGCGCTGTTCCGCAGGTCCGATCACCCGAATGAGGTGCAGCGCACAGTTGGCTGGTGGCCCAGGTTTACCCCTCAACCATCATGGTATTCGATGGATTCAAACGGGGAAATTTCCTGAGTCCAAAAACAGCCGATTCGAACTGCCAATCCGCCGGAGGCTGTTTTGCCTCGGACGAACGAAATTCCTAAAAACTTCCTCTTGCAAGTTCGCCTTTCTTTCGCTAGACTGCAGGCACCATGGCAATCACAAAGCGTCAAAAAGAGGTTCTCGATTTTATACGGAATTTCGTGGAGCGCTGCGGCTACTCTCCCTCCTTTGAAGAGATTGCCTCCGGGCTCGATCTAAGTTCCCTTGCCACCGTGCACAAACATATCTCCAACCTGGAGCGGAAGGGTCTCCTTAACCGCGCGCACAATCGCAGCCGTTCCATCGATCTGACGCCCGATCGCAAGCCTGCCACCATGCAGGATATTCCCCTGATGGGCCGCATCGCCGCCGGCCGCCCGATCGAAGCGATGGAGTTTCGTGACAGCCTTTCGCTGAACGACATCGTCGACAATAAGGCCGTCTTCGCGCTGGAAGTCAGCGGCGAGTCCATGCGCGACGACCATATTATGAACGGCGATTATGTGCTGGTGGAAAAAGCCCAGACCGCGCGCCAGGGAGAAATTGTGGTGGCGCTGGTCGACGGCAGCGAGACCACCCTGAAGCACTATTATCTGGAAGGCGACACGGTTCGCCTGCAGCCGGCAAACTCCGAAATGGAACCGATTTATGTTCCCGCCGCCCAGGTCGCGATTCAGGGACGCGTGCTCGCCATCGTCCGCAAATTTGCGTAGTTGTGTTGCTTGATGGAGCGCAGCGAAGAATCCGGAGGGTCTCGGCGCCGAAAGAAATTCTGTCGAAGCATTATCCGCCGATTGCGATCTCCTATCCGAAGGATGCTGTGAAGAATCCCGTATGCCAGCAATTGCGACCGAGCAGTTTCGTGCGTTCCTTGCCAAATACTCGCCGGAGATTGCTGCGCAAGCCCAAGCCATTCTGAAAAAGATGCGCGTCCGCTATCCGTGCGCGCTGGAGCTGGTCTACGACAACTACAACGCGCTTGCCATCGGATTTAGCCCAACGGAGCGCGCCTCGGACGGCATCTTCTCCATTGCCATCTATCCCAACTGGATCAATTTATCTTTTCTGCAAGGCAAAGGTCTGCCTGACCCAAAGAAGATCCTGCAAGGCAGCGGCAATCTCGTCCGCCACATTCGCCTCACCTCGCCGGAGACGCTCGACGATCCCGCTGTCGTCGCGCTGATGGAAGTCGCCGCGACCCGCGCCAAAGTTCCCTTCGACCCAACCGGGAAGCATCGCCTGATCATCCGCGCGGTCAGCGCCAAACAGCGCCCGCGTCGACCGGCCAAATCCGCGGCCACTCCTCGCACCCGCAAAGCCAAACCATCCTAATGGCTGGGCCCTTCATGCAGCACTGGCCGAGCATCGCTGTCCCCGGAGGAACCAGCATCCACGCCCTGACCTGCCACCCTGCGTAGCACCGGTCCATTCTTGCCTGAACCCGGTGAGACCGGTCGCCGGTTCTCCATCCGCAGCAGCCGCTCCTTCACCGCGTGAAACTCCGACGTATCGACAATGTATTGCGGGCGAGGAGGTAGTATCGTCGCAATCTCGTGCTGTGTCCGCTGCACTCGCGCCGGCGTCTGCGGATGGGTCGCGAAAGTTTTCGCAATCAGCCCCGGCTTGGTCTTCTGCAACTCTTCAATCTTCTCGAAGAAGGCGATCAGTTGCTGCGGATCGTAGCCGGCGTCATACATATATTCGACGCCCAGCCAATCGGCCTGCTCTTCAAAGTCGCGCTGAAATTCCAGCATGCTCAGCGGCATCGCGAAGGACGAGGCCTCGTAGATCCCATAGCCGACTGCGCTGTAGCCGGTGACCATGACAAGCGGCACCATTCCCAGGTCGGCATAATGCATGCGGGTCATCTCGCGCGCCTGGTGATGCGCCGCCACATGCGCAATCTCGTGCGCCATCACGCCGGCCAGCTCCGCTTCGTTGTCCGCCGCAAGAATCAGGCCGCTGTTGACGAAAAAATATCCGCCCGGCAGGGCAAAGGCATTCACCTCGTCGGAATCGATCACGCGAATGGTGAACGGCACTTTGGCGTCGGAATTCTTCACAATATTCTGCGCGACGCGGTTCACGTATTCCCCAATCGCGGGATCGTGCACAATTTTCGAGGACTTCATCACCTGCTGCGCAATCTGCGCGCCCCACGCCATCTCCGAATTTTCCGAGTACCAGTTGCCGAAGCCGCGACCGCCGAAGTCGGCGCG
>JAZKAG010000187.1:4704-8042 GCA_040389265.1 Acidobacteriota bacterium | reverse complement strand
ACGACTCCATCCACGACGGAGCCGACCAGTTCTTCCAGTGGCTTAGTGTCGATCCGGTTTCGGGCGCTGTATCCGTGCTCTTTTATGATCGGCGCCTGGATCCTAAAAACGAGAAAACGCTGGTTACGCTGGCACGCTCCACGGACGGCGGCCAGACGTTTCAAAACTATGCGTGGAGCGAGACACCATTCGTCGCCGCTGAGCAGGACTTTATGGGCGATTACAGCGGCATCGCCTCCTACAATAACCGCGTCTACGGCGCGTGGGCGGAAGATACTGTGCCGAAAAAGAAGGCAGTCCCAGTAGAAAAGAAGGCAACGTCCGCGACTGGCGAGGGGCATTCCGCCGATCACACCGTTGTTCGTGTCGGGGTGGCGGATTTTTCCACGGTATCTCATGGCATACAGTGAGCGGACGGTCCAGAACCGCGCAAATTAGAAAAATTTGTCGGGATGGATGGAGCCTAAGGAATTAAGATTTACGGGATTTTGCACTGATGGTGCTACACTTTCTTCCTGATTCGACCGGTCTATTTTCAGCTTTATAACGTCCAACTAGAGTAGAGAGAGTCAGGGCGAAATTTTTCATATTCAAGTACACTTGCTTTATATTCATGACCAAAGCACCTCCACTAAGGTCCAAGAAATCTTGAGATGCAAGAGAGAGTTTTCGTGAAGCCAAAGATATTGGTGGTCGATGATGAGCGCGTGATTGCCGATACGCTAGTCATTATTCTCAACCGAAACGGTTTTGAGGCCACAGCAGCGTATAGCGGAGAATCTGCTGTCGAGATGGCAAAGTCCATGCAGCCTGAAATGATCATCAGCGATGTCATCATGAACGATATGAATGGAATTGATGCAGCCATTCAGATCCGCAGCATGTTGCCGAAGTGCAAGATCCTGTTATTTTCCGGACAGGCAGCGACTGCAGACCTACTGGAGAAGGCGAGAACGCAGGGTCACGAATTCGAGATTCTCGCGAAGCCCGTGCACCCGCAAGACTTGTTAATGCATCTGCGCTCCTAGTGAAGTTTTGAAGCTATAAAGTTCCATTTCGACCTCACTTTCATCTCATCAATATTCTCCGAAATCGCATAAAGTTCCTTTTGGTGGGTTTACACCTCGCGCCGACCTTCCAGTGCGCGCGTCATCGTCACTTCGTCGGCATACTCAATATCGGCCCCGGCGGGGATGCCGGTTGCGATCCTCGTAATTCGGACAGGAGTTCTGCGCAGTAGCTGCAGCAGATATCCAGCAGTCGCTTCGCCTTCCACCGTAGGATTGGTGGCCAGGATTACTTCCTGCAGCGTGCCCGATTGCACGCGCTCGACCAGGCTGTCGATGCGCAATTGATCCGGGCCGATTCCATTCAGTGGCGAAAGCGTTCCATGCAGCACGTGGTAGGTACCGTTAAAGTGCCTGGTGCGCTCAATGCTGGCAATATTCGAGGGCTCTTCGACGACGCAGATCACCGCCTGGTTTCTTGAGGGATTGCTGCAGAACTGGCATGGATCTACGTCGGTGATGTTGTGGCAGATGGAGCATAAGTGAAGCTGAGCCTTCATGTCTCGGATCGCATCGGCCAAGGCGAAGGCATCCTGCTCGGTGGCGCGCAAGATATGGAATGCGAGGCGCTGGGCGGACTTTCTGCCGATGCCGGGCAGCTTGGAAAGCTCGTCAATCAGTTGCGTGAGGGGTTGCGCGAAGCGTGACACAATTTTTCCTTGGTTGCAGTAGCGAACGCTGCGGAAATCCAAAACTTGTAACGCAGTTGACGGGCGCCTACTGTCCCAGCATCCGCATCCAATCCACTCCTCCCATCATTCCAGAGAGCTTGCCCTGCAGCGCTTCATCGACGCGACGAGAGGCATCATTCACCGCGGCAGCAATTAGGTCTTGCAACATCTCGAGGTCCGGCCCGGTACCGACCGAGGCGGCGGCGGGGTCGACCTGGACCGCAAGCACCTGCTTTTTACCATTCATGCGCACCGTGATCGCGCCGCCTCCGGCCGAACCCTCCACCTGGATCTGAGCCATGGTCTGTTCCACCTGCTGCTGCATCTGCTGCGCCTGGCCCATCATCTCTTTCACTTTGTTCATGTCCATGGGAAGTCCTTTCCAATCAGGATTTGGAAGCTTGAGAGTCGCGGAGGGAGACAACGCTGCGCACCTCCGCGGAAAAAAGCTGTTGCGCGTGGCGAATCAAGGGATGGTCCTGGGGGCGCATTCCTCCCTCAATCGGGGGTGGTGTGCTTGTCTTTGCCTGTGGTTTTTTTCCGTTGGCTGCAGCGGGATCCCCGGGTTCCAGACGAATTGTGCGGCCGGCCGCGGCGTTCTGCCGGAAAACTTCCTTCACAAGCTGTTGCGCGGCCGCAGGATACATCATGTCGAACAACGTTTTTGAGGCAGCAACCCGGACACGCAGCTCATTTCCATTCCACTCACAGGTTCCAGATTCCAGCATGTAGCCGGCGGTTTCATGGCCACCCTGGGTCAGCGCCTGGCTCATGACAGCTCGCAGGTTGTCCACATCGGCATCGATCGGTGGCAGGGCAGGCTCGAGTTCGGTCTTGGGCGCCTCGCTCGCTGCAGCGGAACGATTCGCGATCACAGGAGACGACTCAGTCGGAGCCGTTGCTGGGACGGCTGACGCCTTCGTCTGCATCTCCACTGGCAGGGGAGCGGGCACCACTTCTTGCTTCGGTGGGATGCTCGGCGCGGTTTGCACGCGAGGAGTGGTCGCAGGCACCGATTTGGATGCCGCCACCGCGGGTGCTGCGGAGGCCCCAAACATGCCCTGCAGCGGGTGACTTTCCGCGATCACCGGGGCTGCGGTCTCGTTGAGCGGCGGAGCCGGCTGCTTGAATTCCTCACGGATTGGGGACCGAACGACTGCGGGCGCTGCGGGCGGGGAAATGTTGGTTCGGGGCAGGGAGGACTCCAACTGCTTCGGCGCGGCGTTGGTTCCCGCCAGTCGCGGTGGAGGAACCCCGGAGCCTCCACCGGTTCTTGAGGGCAGAGAAAGGTCGCGGAATAACTCTTCCAGCGGCAACAGGCGTTGCATGTGGACCAACTTCAGCAGTCCAAGCTCAAGGTGGAAGCGCTGTTCCTGCCGGTAGCCAAGGTCGTCGAAGGTCCGCAGCATGGAATTCAAGAAGCGCGTCAGATCTTCTTCAGAAAATGCCGTTGCCACCCGTTCCGCACGCAAGCGCTCTTCATCGGATACCTGCAGTAGATCGGAACTCGTTCCGGCGAGCCGAGCCATCAGGCAGTTGCGCAGAAAGCGGACCATTTGGCGAGCGATCTGTTGCGGGCTGTTACCGGCATCGAGCAATT
>JAZKAG010000187.1:0-4694 GCA_040389265.1 Acidobacteriota bacterium | reverse complement strand
AATTGTGCAGCTTGTTCCAGCATGGAAGCGGCGTTATGTTGTTGTACCGCTTCCATCATGTTTTCGAATACCTGGTTCGAGACAGTGCCCATCAGGGCGCGAATCTGGGAGGCTTCCAACGTATGCGCACCGTTAACCAGCGGAGCGCTGGCTATGGCCTGGTCCATGATGGAGAGCGCGTCGCGCATGGAACCGTCGCCGGCCTCGGCCAGCAGCGACAACGCAGCTTCATCGACGCCAACCGATTCCTTTTCCGCAATGCTGCGCAATTGCTCCACGATCTCCTGAAATCGCACCGCATGAAAGCTGAAGTGCTGACTGCGAGACCGGATCGTCTGCGGAATGTCTTCCGGCTGGGTGGTCGCCATCATGAAAATCACATGGGCGGGCGGCTCTTCCAGCGTTTTCAACAGGGCGTTGAAGGCCGCATCGGTGATCTGGTGCGCTTCATCAAGGATATAAATCTTGTATTTATCCCGCGCCGGGCTATAGCGGGCGCCTTCGCGCAGTTCCCGAATCTCGTCGATGCCTCGATTGGTAGCAGCGTCAATTTCGATGACGTCCATGGCGTTGCCGGAGCGGATTTCAGTGCAGGCGTCGCACACTCCACAGGGTTCCGGCGTGGGGCGCTCGGTCGTGCCCTGCGGGGTGCGGCACTGCAGCGCCATAGCGAGAATGCGGGCGATCGTGGTTTTGCCGATACCGCGATGTCCGCTGAAAATATATCCGTGCGCGATTCTGTCCTGCGCCAGCGCGTTTAGAAGCGTCTGCGTGACGTGATCTTGTCCGATGACGTCTGCGAAGCGCTGCGGCCGGTATTTGCGCGCTAATACTTGATAAGCCATAGGGTCGAGGAGCGGGATATTTTGAGGTATTTGGCCAGTTGACCTGTTCTTCGATTGTAGCGCTTGAGGCGGCCAAAAGGTTCCGGCCAAAAGGCAGCCTACCAGCGCATTCGCTGCAATAGTTCGAAGCTATTTGGCGCGTGCCTTCTTCGCATGCTTGCGGGTGGTCGTGGACTTTCGCTGCGATGAAACCTGCGATACTTTGCGCTTCAAGGGACTTCTGCCGGAGGTCTTCGCCGGTTGTGCGGGCTTCGAAGCGGAGAGCTCAGACCGAACCCGTTTCTTCTTCTTCGGGATCGGGCGGACCTTCTTCTTTTTCGCTGCGGATTGTTCCTTCGCCCGTTTCAGAGCCAATCGTTTACGGCGTCGGAGTTCTTCCGCGGAATACATGGAGCCGCGGCAATTTTTCGAGCCGCAATTGCACGGCGCCTCTTCTTCATCGCCGTCATAGAGGCAATAGTCATAGCAAAGCTCTTCGCCGGGCGCGATGTCACGGATGGCCATGATCCAGACGCGCTCGTCGATTTCCTCGGTCTCACAATTGGCATCGCAGGAGTGATTGATAAACATGGCGATGCCGTGTCCATCAATGACCCTGGAGCCGTCGCCGATGCCGAACAGATAGGTGATCGGCTTGTCTTCATAGCGGCGATCGGCCTCTTCTTTGTCAATGATGGGACCGGTGTATTCCACGACGCGAGTGCCTTTTGGGATGGGCGTGGTGGTATAGCAACCGGCGGCGTGGATGAAAGAGGAGCGAACAATGAGGCCCATACGCATGTTGGAAGCAGAACTTGGAGTATAGCAGCCATCGTGATGCGAATTTTCTGTGACGAGGCCAATTCGCCTACCCAAACGGCGGAGAAAACGTCCAGAATAGTAAGTATGGGGTGTTTCCAAAAATCACGTCGGCTTGGCGTCACGATGGTTGGGCTGCTGCTTGGCGTAGGCCTTGCATGGGGGCAGCAAACCAGGGAGAGTTCCGCGCCCGATGCTCCCACGGTAAATACGCAGAAGCAATCATCGCAGTCCTCAGCCTCCAGCCAGGCAAAGACGGCGAAGCCGCAGAACTCCGACAAGAAGGGATCCAAAGCTACGCCCGACACCGATCCGGCCGCAAGTAATCCATTTCCCATGGCGCAGTCGGAAGCGGCGGCCAAGGCGGACGCGCAGCAAGACACTCCGCAGCCAGCCGAGCCGCTAAAGAATAACTCTTCACCGAATACAGGAGCACCATCACCGGCGACAAGGAATTCCCCTCAAAAAGCCGGACAGTCCTCGCCCGCCAAAGACAATCCGTTTCCCGAGGCGCAATCGAAGGCGGCGGCGAAGGCGGACGATTCTCAGTCTGGCGAATCAGGAAGCGGAAATTCCCAGGGCTCTGGAATTCCGCAGCCGGGGTCGGCTTCCCGTTCCAAAGGCGGATACAGTTCGAGCGACGCGCATCTGCCCGACCAGGAAGTAGGTGAGGGCAATCTGGGAACACATCCCAAGCTGGATTCCTTTACCCGGGATCAAAGTCCGGACGGCCGAGTCGACGATGATCTGAACACTGCCGATCTTTACATGAAGAATGGAAATTATCGCGGCGGCTACTTGCGCTATCAGGATGCGCTGCAATATGACCCCACCAACGATATTGCGCTGTACGGGCTTGCCGATGCGCTGTGCAAGGAGAATCGAACCGCTGAGGCGATGGCGCACTTCAAGACCTATGCGACCGACAATCCAGAGGGCAAGTATGCGCGCAAGGCCGAAAAGATGCTGGCTCACCCGGAAAAATGCACGCATAACCAGTGAGTTAGTGGAAGCTCGATAGATACCATGCGACTGCGGGCCTTCCTGCGAATATGGCGAGGATCCCCGCGGCGGCGAGAAAACTTCCAAAAGGGATGCGGTCGGAGACGCGGGCCCTGCGCAATAGCAGCAGGCCAACCGCGAAGAGCGCTGCAGCCAGCACACCCACAAAAAAAGCAAACGTTGTCACTGCAAGGCCGAGAAAAGCAGCCATCATGGCGAGCAGTTTCACATCGCCGAGGCCGAGCCCCTCTCGCCGCCGCACAAGCCGGTATAGCGTCCACACCATGAGTAGCAGGGCGGCCGCGATCGCCGCATCCCCCAGAACATGCATCGCAATGCGCCGGCGAAACTGATTTCCGGGCGCGAATGCTTCCATCAAAAACGCAATTGCAATTCCAGGCAGCGTGAACGCATCGGGTAACAACATCGTCTGCCAATCCATAACCGCAAGGCCGAGTAAAAGAAAACAGGCCGCGGCGTCTACCAGGGTCTGCCAGGTTGCACCGGTGTGCAGGACGCATGCGACAAATAGCGCCGCCGTACCAAGCTCCACGAGCGGGTATTGCGTGGAGATTTTTGCGTTGCAATCGCGGCAGCGACCTTGCAGCCATAGCCAGCTTATGACCGGGATGTTATCCCGTGCACGGATCGGTTTGTCGCAGCGCGGGCAATGCGACGCCGGAGTTACAACGGATTGATGCGCCGGCAGGCGAACGATGCAGACATTCAGGAAGCTGCCAAATGTCAGGCCAGCGACGATAGCCGCTGCGATCAATGCCCAAACGGGAATAGTAGCGAATAGAGACACGCAGCCGCAGTATACGCAGAGAAACTGCAATCTACTATCGGCCGTGCGACCAGTCTAAGATTAGGGACATGACTCCACCGCAGAGACCATCCCTGAATGCAGACATTTCATCGCCGGCCGAGGCCGGTTCGCAAACGACGCCGCTGGAGAAATCTTTCGCGCGTGCGGTGGCCATCATGGCGCAGTTGCGTGCTCCGGGTGGGTGTCCGTGGGATCGTGAACAAAGCTTCGACTCCATCCGCAGATACACGCTGGAGGAAACCTATGAAGTGCTGGACGCCATTGAGCGCAGGGACTGGTCTGGACTGAAGGATGAGCTGGGAGATCTGTTGCTGCAGGTGCTGTTTTATGCGGAGATGGCGCAGGAAGAAAAATTATTTACGCTGCAGGATGTGACTGACAATTTGAGCGAGAAATTGATTCGCCGTCACCCACATGTATTTTCAAACCGGGATGGAGTGAATACGTCGGCACAAGTTCTAAAGAATTGGGAAGAGATCAAGAAATCTGAGCGCGCGAACGCGGCGAAAGAAAACACGGATTCCTTACTGGACCAAGTTCCTCGATCGTTGCCCGCACTGATGGAGGCCAGCAAGCTGGGAAGCAAAGCTGCGTCGATCGGTTTTGACTGGCATGAGGCGGATCCCGTGTTCGACAAACTGCAGGAAGAGCTGGACGAGCTGCGCCAGGCGATGGCCACTGGCGAAATAAAGGCGCAAGAAGAAGAGGTGGGCGACGTGTTATTTACCATTGTCAACCTGGCGCGCAAGCTAGGCGTGCAATCGGAGCTTGCATTGCGCGCATCGAATGCCAAATTTCGGCGAAGATTTGCTGCGATGGAAACCTTTGCCGCCCCGGCTTCGCCGATCGCGGAGCTGAGTCCGGAAGATTTGGAGGAGCTTTGGAACCGTGCCAAAAACCATGAGCGAAAGGGATTTGCCAGTGAGTGAAGCGGTTGAGAAAATTTCAGTTCATAAGATCGTTTCCATTCCAGAAATGGAAGCCTGCGTGCAGTTGCAACAGGCCGTCTGGCAGTTTCGCGATCTCGACATTATTCCACGCAGAATGTTCGCCGTGGCCAATGCCGTGGGCGGCCAGGTGATGGGGGCCTGGGCTGCAGACAAGCTGATCGGCTACGCCCTGGCGATTCCAGGATTGCGCGATGGGCGGCCCTATTTCCATTCGCACATGCTGGCTGTGACACCGGATTATCGAAACCGCGGCGTAGGAAAAATGCTGAA
>JAZKAG010000186.1:37831-39261 GCA_040389265.1 Acidobacteriota bacterium | reverse complement strand
GCATTGTTGCCATCCCATGCGTCGTCACCATTCATCTCCGCTGCGAAGTCCACGAAGAACTTTTTGCCGAGCGCTTTGGAGCCTTTTGCACGCGCTTTGATGGTGGCATCGAGGCTTCCGTCGACGATCTTGTTGAAGTCGATGTTGTGCGGTTCCCAACTGATAAGCGGGATGCGGCCGGCGGCCAGATCCGCCTTGGTAACGGCGCCAGTCCAGTCGCCGGTCCAGTGGTAGTAGTTGAGATGAACGGGGGGTGTGCGCCCGAGCTTAGCCGTGGTCTGCTCGACAGTACCGGCACCGTAGAACATTCCGAGCAACGCACCGGTTGCCGGCTCAAGAATGGGGGATTCGGTGGCGCTGGTTGCGCCGAGGAGCGATCCGGTGGAAGCAAAACATACGACGCTCGCTAGAGCGACTGTGCTAAGAATTTTCTTCACGGCTTTGACTCCTCATCAATAATTTGCAAAAGCTATCTTACCTCGCACTCAAGCCAAGGGAAGGCTTGCAAGGGCACCGGCATCCATCCGACGTCTCAGAGGCGAGACCTGGGGCAACCCGGCACCCGGCATTGGCGCATGACAAAGCCGCCGGGGTGGGGTGGATTTTTCATCGACATGGCGCAATCTCCTTGCAAGCAACAAAGTTCATGTAGAGTAGTGCAATCGTGATTTAATCGTCGTGATTTAGTTCGTCCGCATTTGACGAGGTAATTCTTATGCTTGACGCAAGACCATGCAACGTAGCGACGGCCGCTCAACTCGATGCCGAAATCCGGGATATTTTCTCGCTCGATCTAGGTGGCAGGGGCGATGAAATATGTGGAGTTCTTCACGTAGATTATGACAGTGACGAAGTAAAGCGTGCGAGTTTAGTCCCCAACCTTGAGAGCCGAGGTGTCGTAATTGAATGGCGCAAAAAGAACCAGTAGGTCGGAGACTGTGTTTGCGATAATCCTGATCCTGTCTGCGCTTTCGTTCTCCACCATTCCAACGCTGGGCCAGGCCCCATCCCGGCCGCTTAAGAAAGCCTCGCATCAGCATTTAGTGACACTCGAAACAATCCTTTCTTGTGTAGATGATCCCTTGATAACGGAGGTACTCAGAACGGACGAGTCCACGGCAACTAAGTTAAATGCCGTACTCATGATTGAGATGAAATATAAGAAAATACCCGACGCCGATTACCTTGAGCTAAGGAGTAAAGGTTTCGTAACGGTGAATATCGATGACTCCACCTTGCGGATAATGCCCACGAACGCTCTTTCAGGGAGTCCGGTCCCGGCGTCCAGCCTCACCTTCTGTCACGACTTGCCGACCGCACGCTTCGACAAGGCTACCGACAAATCGGCGCCCCGCGACGTAGATATTGGCGGAGACAACTGGGTTTTCAATCCCAACGAAATCTTCGCTCATGCGGACCAGTTCCACTTC
>JAZKAG010000186.1:0-37821 GCA_040389265.1 Acidobacteriota bacterium | reverse complement strand
TTTACGAATAGTTCCGACACCTTTTTCACGGCAACAAAGGGACGCGTAACGATAGAATTTCTCTGCAAAGCGGAAGGCCTAAAGTTTTATCGGGCAATTTATCTACCGGGCGATTAAGCCCCGAGGTTAATGTATGAATGCCATTCTCACAGAAATAGTGAATCGCCTGGCCGATGTGGCCGCAAGCTTGGACGCGATGGAGGCTTCCTTAATTGCCAACCGTGGTCTAGCGCAGAGCGATGTAGAAAGTCGTTTTGCTTCCCGTAAAGCGACGGTTGAATCGCATCTCGCGCCCCTGCGGGCAGCGATCGCCACGTTGCCATGATTGGGCGTTGCGCTTCGGGTGTGGCGACCAACTTACGACGGGTTGAGACATTTGGCTCTGCTGGATTTCCCAGGTGCCCAAATGCGAGGCACCTGGGGCACCCATACTTTGGGGAACCCGTACCTTGGGGTACCCACACCTGGGCACCCCGGACACCTTGGACCTTAGCCGGACTTTTCGCTCGAACGCAGATATTCCGGCAACTGGTTTCCCCGCCGCGAGGCTGTCCATTGAGATTCTATTTCGACGGTCCCTTCCACCCCTGTTGCGAGATGGCGAAAGCTGGACCACTTCCAATCCTCAGGATTTGTCGCCAATCCGCGCACGACTGGGTTGCGGTGCATGTACTCCAGTTTCTCTGCCTCTTTCTCCGCCGTCCACACATTGAAGTCGTAGTAGCGCGCCTGCCAGAAGGGGCGCTCCGTGCTTCGCATCGCCACGGAGAGTTTCAGCGCGTGAATCACACTGGACACCGTGCCCTTGAGCGGCTCGCCAACGAGTAGATGAACGTGCTCGGGCATCACCACATATCCGGTGACTACAAACCGGTAACGGAGCCGAGTTCGTTCCAGAGCATCCTCAAACAGATCGCGCGCCGCCGGTGTACCAAGATACTGAAAGCGATGAAAACAACTGAAGGTGAGGAAATGGAAGTTTCCCGTGTGCTCGTAGCGACTGAGTCCTCGCGTCATCGATGGGAAGGGTACAACCAATGAGGCCGGATGTCGAGGAGGAGGGAAAAATGGTCTGCACGCATTGGTCCAATCCCAGGTGCCCAAATGCGAGGCACCTGGGGCACCCACGTATTGTGGTAGAACTCAGATCGATCCCGCCCCCGAGTTGCATTTTTGGGTGGAATTCTGCCATAATGGGGAGACGCGTCCCTACTGCAAATCTTTGCTATGGGTATGCGCCATACCACGGCCGGACGGCCGCTCCGAGAAATGCCGTAACAAGCAGTTGAATACAAGCAATACGGGGCGGTTCAGCGGAAAACAGCGCTGCATATAGGTCCGCGCGGTGGGAGACAGAGGAAATATGTCGAAAAAAGCAGGCAAGAATATTGAGAAGGCGCGCGCGTCTGTTGAAGTCCGCCCTTACTCCCTGACCGAAGCGGTTCCGCTTCTGCAAAAGGTCAAATACGCAAAGTTCGATGAGACGGTGGAGATTACGCTGCGATTGGGCGTGGATCCGAAGCATGCCGACCAGATGGTTCGCGGCACTGTCGTGCTGCCCCATGGATTGGGCAAGACCAAGCGCGTGGCCGTGATTGCATCCGGCGAGAAGGTACGCGAGGCGGAAGCTGCGGGTGCAGACTTCGTGGGCGGCGACGACCTGGTGGAACGAATTCAAAAAGAGAACTGGACGGATTTTGACGCGCTGATCGCGACCCCGGACATGATGAAGGCGCTGGGGCGGCTGGGCAAGATCCTGGGACCGCGCGGCCTGATGCCGAACCCGAAGACGGGCACGGTGACCACGGATGTGGCGGCTGCGGTGAAGGAAATCAAGGCCGGCAAGATCGAGTTTCGGACGGATAAGACGGCGCTGATCCACGCCCCGGTGGGCAAGCTATCGTTCACGGCGGAAAAGCTGATTGAAAACGCGACGACCCTGATTACCAGCGTGGTGAAGGCCAAGCCTTCTGCCGCCAAGGGCAAGTACGTGAAGGGAATCACGCTGAGCTCGACGATGGGCCCGGGAATCCAGCTGGATCAGGCAGTTGTGGACGCGGCCGGTAAAGCCCAGGCATAAGCCGGGAGCACAGAGAGCGATCGAACCTGGCACCCGGTTCAACCAAGGGTGCGAAAGATAAAGGATACTTGCGATGGCAATTTCAAGAGCCAAAAAGGCTGAAAAGATTCAGTATCTAGCGACGGAGCTGGCCGACTCCACGACGGCGATTGTGGGCACTTTCTCCAAGCTGACGGTATCGCAGGACTTTGCGCTGCGGACGGTGGTTCGCAATGCGGGCGGGAAATACCGCGTGCTGAAGAACAAGCTGGCGGAGCGCGGTGCCAAGGGCACCAAGATCGAGCAGGCGCTGCAGGGGCTGAAGGGCGTGAGTTCGCTGGCGTATACCAGTGGCGATCCGGTGGCGTTGGCCAAGGCGCTGACGACCTGGGTGAAGGACAACGCGGAGTATTCCTTCAAGCTGGCGATTGTGGACGGCAAGGTGCTGTCGGTGGCGGAGATTCAGCAATTGGCTGCGATGCCGGGACGCGAGGAGCTGTACTCGAAGCTGCTGTTCCTGATCAACGCGCCGGCGCAACGGTTGGTGACGGTGTTGAACGCCACGAGCCGCGATCTGGCGGTAGTACTAGGCCAGGCGGTCGAGCAGAAGAAGTTTTCGGAAGCGGCTGCGTCGTAAGAACGGCGCGGTTTTCGCGGAAATACCAGGATCTGCTGCATCGCGCTGGGGTGTCGTCTGGACACAACGGAAACCAACGCGGCGGCAATCGGGACGGAACGCTCAAAGTCCCGCAAGCAATACAGGAATTTGGCTTTATCACTCGCTTTTAGCGTTAATGGAGAATGGACATGGCGGATTTACAGCAAATTGAAGATCAAATTGTCGGGCTGACCCTGCTGGATGCGGCAGCCCTGGTGAAGAAGCTTGAAGAGCGGCTTGGAGTTTCTGCCGCAGCCGCCGCGCCGGTAATGGTTGCGGGCGGTGGTGCGGGTGCCGCAGCGGCGCCTGCCGAGGAGCAGACCGAGTTCACCGTGATCCTGAAGGACGCGGGGACCAATAAAATCAACACCATCAAGGTGGTCCGCGAAGTGACGGCCCTAGGCCTGAAAGAAGCCAAGGACCTGGTCGATGGCGCTCCGAAGACGGTAAAAGAGGGTATCAGCAAAGACGAAGCCGAGGCGATCAAGAAGAAATTTACTGACGCGGGCGCTGCTGTTGATGTAAAGTAACTCTCCTTGCTTGTGCGGCGGATGTGCGTTACTCTTGTAACAGAGTGAGCCATTCGCCCCGCAGGCTCGATGGCTCGTGAAGTTCCTGTCGATTCGGCAGTTCAGCTTCACCGACTTCGATCGGTCTAACAGCGCTCTGGAGTGATCCTTGGCGCAGGCGGAAGCAAAAACCCATCTACTCGAATAGTGCACAATCCGGTTGTGGCGCTCGCGGGACCTACTGTCTCTCGCGGGCCGTTCTCTGTTTTTGAACAACTTTGCATAACAATACCTTCCGGAGACGATGAGCCGTGATGGGGACACGTGCTTGATTGGAAGCGAAAATCTGATGGAACGTTGTCGGCTGGGAAGCAGACAGAAGCAGAAAAAGAGTATCTCAAAAAAAATCGCGTGATTGCGGAGATGAACTACGAAGCAGGATGCAGCGCGCGAAGCAGGAATTGATGGAGTCATCCGCAGCGAACTTGAAGTAGATGTTTTTTTACCCACGTCGAATCGACGGACAGTCTGTGAAGAGACCAGAGAGTCGTCGAACTATTTCCGGGTTGCCGCCGGGAATGGCCGCAAACGGCAAAACAGCCAGGAGTGAAGCATGTCGAACGAGAACCGCGCGGTCCGTAGCCGTCTCGATTTTTCCAAAATTCCAACAGAAATCCAAATTCCAAACCTGATTGAAGTACAGCGCCGTTCCTACGAGCGCTTTTTGCAGATGGACAAGCTGCCCACCGAGCGCGATGATCTCGGCCTGCAGTCGGTGTTCGCTTCGGTATTCCCGATCACCGATTTCCGCAACCTGTCGGAGTTGGAGTTTGTCGATTTTTCGATCGGCAACTGGGAGTGCAAGTGCGGACACCTGAAGGGACTGCATCACCTGCGCACCACTTGTATCCATTGCGGCGCGATGGTCATCACCGATCCGTTTCATCCGGGCGATGTGCTCTGCGGCAAGTGCGGCACCTATAACAAGAACACGCCGGACTTCTGTAACAAGTGCGGCGATCCCGTGGGCCTGCAGCTGAAGTACGACCAGAGCGAGTGCGAAGAACGCAGCATGACGTATTCCGCGCCACTGAAGGTCACGATCCGGCTGAAGATCTACGATAAAAACCCGGAAACCGGCGTGAAGACCATCCGCGACATGAAGGAGCAGGAAGTCTTCTTCGGCGATATTCCGTTGATGACGAAGAACGGGACGTTCCTAGTGAACGGGACCGAGCGCGTGATCGTCAGCCAGTTGCATCGTTCGCCTGGCGTCTTCTTTGAGACGGCGAACAACCGCACCTACTTCCTGGGCAAGATCATTCCCTACCGCGGATCATGGGTGGAGTTTGAGTACGACCAGAAGAATACCTTGTATGTCCGCATCGACCGCAAGCGCAAATTTTTGGGGACGGTGTTCCTGCGCGCGCTGGGCTTGAAGTCGGACGAAGAAATTCTCAAGAGCTTTTACACCATTGACACTATCGCACTGAAGGGTGGCAAGCTGCACTGGGCCGTCACGCACGACGACACCAAGCCGACCCACCTGCTGGGTGTGAAGCCGGCACATGCGGTGGTGGTGAAGGGCGAGGAGATCGCTCACTCGGGCCGCAAAATTACTGCCAGCATTCTGAAAGCACTGCGTGCGGCCAAGATCAACGAAGTCGAAGTGGAAGAGTCTGAGCTCGACGGCGCGATGACGGCATCCGACGTAGTCGACACGACGACCGGCGATCTGCTGCTGGAAGCGAACCAGGAGCTGACCAAGGAGAAGCTGGCGCAGATTCTGGAGAGCGGCGTCACGAGCCTGGAGATCTTCCTGCCGGAGCGTGACGATGTGGGCAACGTGATTTCTCACACGCTGCGCCGCGATACCGTACACAAGCCGGAAGAAGCGCTTATCGAAATCTATCGCAAGCTGCGTCCCGGCGATCCGCCGACACTGGACACGGCGACTGCGTTGTTTGAAGGCATGTTCTTCGATCCGCGCAAGTACGATTTCTCCCGCGTGGGCCGTTTGAAGTTCAACATCAAGCTGTACGACAAGCAGGATGCGACTTCGCTCGACCACCGCACGCTGACGCCGGAAGATTTCTACGCGACTATTCGCTATTTGCTAAAGCTGCGCAAGAACATTGGCGTGGTGGACGATATCGATCACCTTGGCAATCGCCGCGTGCGCGCGGTGGGCGAGTTGATGGAGAATCAGTTCCGCATCGGCCTGGTTCGCATGGAACGCGCCATCAAGGAAAAGATGAGCGTGTATCCGGACATGTCGACTGCGATGCCGCATGACCTGATCAACGCCAAGCCGGTGATGGCTGCAATTCGCGAGTTCTTCGGTAGTTCGCAGTTATCGCAGTTCATGGACCAGACCAATCCGCTGTCGGAAATTACCCACAAGCGGCGTCTGTCCGCGCTTGGGCCGGGTGGTTTGAGCCGCGAGCGTGCCGGGTTTGAAGTGCGAGACGTTCACCCAACGCACTACGGCCGCATCTGCCCGATTGAAACGCCGGAAGGTCCGAACATTGGTTTGATTTCTTCGCTGTCGTGCTTTGCGCGCATTAACGAATACGGCTTTATCGAATCTCCGTACCGTCGCGTGCGCGATGGCCTGTTGCTGGACTTTGTGCAGGTGATCAACGCCGGCGATAGCGGATTGCGGGTCGGCGATCATCTTGAGAAGCCGGACGCGATCAAGAAGAACCAGCAGCTGATCAAGGAGAAGAAGCGGCCTATGGAATATGGTCCGTTCAGCTTCTACCTGTCGGCGTGGGAAGAAGATCGCTACACCATCGCCCAGGCGAACGTGGAACTGGATGAGAACGGCAGCATCAAGCGCGAGCTGGTGACGGCGCGGCGTCAGGGCAACTTCGTCCTGGTGAATCGCGGTGAAGTCACCTATGTGGACGTCAGCCCGAAGCAGCTGGTTTCAGTGGCCGCCTCGCTGGTGCCATTCCTGGAGCATGATGACGCCAACCGCGCGTTGATGGGCGCCAACATGCAGCGTCAGTCGGTGCCGCTGCTCATCTCTGAAGCGCCGTTTGTCGGCACCGGGATGGAAGGCGTAACTGCGCGGGATTCCGGCGCAGTGGTGCTGGCACGCCGCCATGGCATCATCGATTCCGTCGATTCCGAGCGCATCATCGTTCGCGTCGAAGGCGAGCATCACCCCACGCAGTTGTCGCGTGAAGTGGGTTCGGACATTTATCAGCTGACGAAGTTCAAGCGCTCCAACCAGAACACCTGCATCAACCAGAAGCCGATCGTCCGCCAGGGCGACCGCGTGCTGAAGGGTCAGGTAATCGCCGATGGACCTTGCACCGAGCAGGGCGAGTTGGGCTTGGGACGCAACGTGCTAGTGGCCTTCATGTCCTGGCGCGGATACAACTTTGAGGATGCCATCCTGATCAGCGAGAAGCTGGTGCGGGAAGACTATTACACCTCGCTGCATATTGAAGAGTATGAAATTGAAGCGCGCGACACCAAGCTGGGTCCAGAAGAGATCACGCGCGACATTCCCAACGTTTCCGAGTCGGCACTGCGCGACCTGGACGAGAGCGGCATTATCCGCATCGGCGCGAAGGTGAAGCACAACGACATCCTGGTCGGCAAAGTAACGCCCAAGGGCGAAACTCAGCTGACGCCGGAAGAGAAGTTGTTGCGCGCCATTTTCGGTGAAAAGGCCGGCGACGTTCGCGACGCTTCCCTCACCTGCCCTCCGGGCGTGGAAGGAACCATTGTCGATGTCCGCATCTTCTCCCGCAAGGGACAGGAAAAGGACGAGCGCGCCAAGCTGATTGAAGCCGACCAGGTAGCGAAGCTCGAAAAGAACCTGGAAGACGAGATTCGAATCCTGACGGACGAGCGGTTGAAGCGTCTGGAAATGATTCTTGGCGCCAAGGAAGTTCTGGCCGATCTGCACGATGAGCGCAGCAACAAACGCTTGCTGGCCAAGGGTGCGATTCTTGACCGCGAGACAATCGAGCTGATCAGCACCCGCAACTTGAAGCGCATTCGCTACGCCGATAAAGATCCGCGGGTGAATGAGCAGATCGATGAAATCGAAGAGATGACCTCGCGCCAGATTGATGTGCTGCGCAAGATCACCAACGACAAAATCGGCAAGCTGCAAAAGGGCGATGAGCTGGCTCCGGGCGTGATCAAGCAGGTGAAGGTCTACATCGCCATGAAGCGCAAGCTGTCCGTCGGCGACAAGATGGCCGGCCGTCACGGCAACAAGGGTGTCATCTCCCGCATTCTGCCGGAAGAGGACATGCCGTATCTGCCGGATGGAACTCCTGCGGACATCGTGCTGAATCCGCTTGGCGTGCCTTCGCGTATGAACGTGGGTCAGATTCTGGAAACTCACCTTGGCTGGGCTGCACACGAGTTGGGCAAGCAGGTCGCCGAGTTGGTGGAGAAGAATCAGAAGGCCAACGAAGTGCGCAAGATTGTAGAAGAGCGCTTCGCTGGAACCGCGTTGCTGCATCAGCTGCTGGACCTGGATGACGAAAAACTGCTGCAGGTAACGCGCGGCATGAAGCGCGGCATCTGGTTTGGAACCGCCGTATTCGACGGAGCCAAAGAGGAAGAGATCAAGGCGCTTTTGACGGCTGCGGGACTTCCGACGGCGGGCAAAATCTACCTGTACGACGGCATGACGGGTGAGCAGTTTGAGCAGCCTGTCACGGTTGGCTACATGTACATGCTGAAGCTGTCTCACCTGGTCGATGACAAGATTCACGCGCGTTCGATCGGGCCGTACTCCTTGATTACCCAGCAACCGCTGGGCGGCAAGGCGCAATTCGGCGGCCAGCGTTTTGGAGAAATGGAAGTCTGGGCGCTGGAAGCGTACGGCGCGGCTTACATTCTGCAGGAACTGCTGACGGCGAAGTCCGATGACGTATATGGCCGTACCAAGATTTATGAGGCCATTGTGAAGGGCGAAGCCGCGATTGAACCTGGCGTGCCGGAATCCTTTAACGTGCTTGTCCGCGAACTGCAGGCGCTGTGCCTGGATGTGGAACTGATCAAGCAGGCAGAAAACAAGAAGGTGCCGCTGCCGACCATGGCTGCCGCCGACTAAGTACCTCTTCCCATCCTAGCCGCAAAAAACGCGGCCAGGATGGGGCACCCGAGGCAATACTTTCGGGCCGCATTAAGAATTTTGAAGCCAGTTTTTTCTTTGAAGCGAGTTTGTAAGAGACACGGTCGTCGTCCACATAAGCCAACGCGCTCCCGGGACGGACGGACGACCGGAATCATGGAAATCCCGGGAACGCGAGAACCGGTTCTGCTGCGTTTGATCCGCGCGCAGCAGCGATCAGGTCACGGAGGTTGTCTTGTTCCGTTCTAATCCATTCGAGCTCAGCAATCCGATTTCGGACTTTGATGCAATCCGCATCAGCCTTGCATCGCCAGAGAAGATCCGCAGCTGGTCGCACGGTGAAGTGACCAAGCCGGAAACCATTAATTACCGCACCTTCAAGCCGGAGCGCGATGGCTTGTTCTGCGCCCGCATCTTTGGACCGATCACCGACTGGGAATGCCTTTGCGGCAAGTACAAGCGCATGAAGCATCGCGGCGTAATCTGCGACAAGTGCGGCGTGGAAGTGACGCTTTCGCGTGTCCGTCGCGAGCGGTTGGGCCACATTGAGTTGGCGTCGCCGTGTTCGCATGTCTGGTTCTTCAAGGGCCTGCCGTCGCGCATTGGCCACCTGCTCGACATTTCTCTGCGCGAGCTGGAGAGCGTCCTCTATTTCGAAAGCTATGTTGTCATCGATGCCGGCGATGCTCCTGTAAAAGAGCGCGACATCATTAAGGACGAGACTCGCTATCGCGAACTGGATCAGCAATACCGTCCCGCCGGCTTTAAGGCCATGATGGGCGCGGAAGCGATCAAGGAACTGCTGAAGCGCGTGGATATCGATACGCTTTCAGTGGAACTGCGCGAGCGCATGAAGGTTGAGACTTCGCTGCAGAAGCGGTTGAAGTATGCCAAGCGCTTGAAGGTTGTGGAGGCCTTCCGCAAATCGCAGAACAAGCCGCAATGGATGATCCTGGATGTAGTCCCGGTCATTCCTCCGGAGCTGCGTCCGCTGGTGCCGCTCGATGGCGGCCGCTTTGCGACCTCTGATTTGAATGATCTGTATCGCCGCGTGATCAACCGCAACAACCGCTTGAAGAAGCTGATGGACCTGCACGCGCCGGAAGTGATTGTTCGCAACGAAAAGCGCATGCTGCAGGAAGCGGTCGATGCGCTGTTCGATAACGGTCGTCGTGGCCGCGTGCTGCGTGGGGCGAACAATCGTCCGCTGAAGTCGCTGTCGGACACGCTGAAGGGCAAGCAGGGACGTTTCCGCCAGAACCTGCTGGGCAAGCGCGTGGATTACTCCGGTCGTTCAGTCATCGTTGTCGGTCCGGAACTGAAGCTGCACCAGTGCGGTCTACCGAAGAAGATGGCGCTGGAACTGTTCAAGCCGTTCATCTATCACCGGCTGGAACAGATTGGGCATTGCACCACGATCAAGCAGGCGAAGGAGCTGGTCGAGTTGCAGGATCCGATCGTGTGGGATGTGCTGGAAGAGGTCATCAAGGACCATCCAGTGCTGCTGAACCGCGCGCCAACGCTGCATCGCCTGGGTATTCAGGCGTTTGAGCCGGTGCTGGTGGAAGGCAAGGCGATTAAGATTCACCCGCTGGTCTGCACCGCGTTCAATGCAGACTTTGACGGCGATCAGATGGCGGTGCATATTCCGCTGTCGCCAGAAGCGCAGGTGGAAGCCAGCGTTTTGATGCTGGCCTCGCACAACATTCTGTCGCCAGCTTCTGGTCAGCCGATCACGGTGCCGACGCAGGACATGGTGCTGGGTATCTATTACCTGACCAAGTCGCATGCCGGCGCGCGTGGCGAAGGCCGCGTGTTTGCCAACACCGATGAAGTGCTGCTGGCATTAGAGGCGAAGGAAGTCGAGACGTTGAGCCCGATTCGTTTGCGTTATTCGGGTGCGGTGCTTGATATGACGAACGCGTATGACGATCAGGATCTGCTGCACACCGAGCCTGTTCAATACACGAACCAGTATCTTTCGACGACGGTGGGCCGCGTCATTCTGAACGATTCCCTTCCCGCTGGCATGCCGTTTGTGAACGGCTTGCTGAAGAAGAAAGGGATCGGGCAGCTGGTCAGCTACTCCTACCTGAACCTTGGGCTGGAAGTTACGGTGAAAATGCTGGACCGCATCAAGGACATCGGCTTCAAGTACGCGACGCGCAGCGGACTTTCTGTCGGTTTTGATGACATGGTGATTCCTGAGACCAAGTACCAACTGGTGAGCGATGCCGAGAAGCAGGTGGTGAGCGTACAGCGTCAGTACCTGGACGGCGCGATCACTAACGGCGAGCGCAACAACAAGGTGATTCAGCTGTGGTCATCTGTAACCGAGCAGGTTGCCGATGAAATGTTCAACAACATGAAGGCTGCCGACAAGGCCGGCGCGATGAACCCGATCTATATCATGGCGGACTCGGGCGCTCGCGGATCGAAGCAGCAGATTCGTCAGCTGTCGGGAATGCGCGGACTGATGGCCAAGCCGTCGGGCGAAATCATTGAAACACCGATCACGGCGAACTTCCGTGAAGGGTTGACGGTGCTGCAGTACTTCATCTCCACGCACGGCGCCCGTAAGGGTCTGGCGGATACGGCGTTGAAGACGGCCGACTCCGGCTACCTGACACGCCGCCTGGTCGACGTAGCGCAGGATGTGATCATCAGCGATTACAACTGCGGCACGGTCGAAGGCATTTACGTGGGTCACATTGTCGAAGCCGGCGAAGTGATCGAGCCGTTGCGCGATCGCATCATTGGCCGCGTGTCGCTGGAAAAGTTGAAGGACTTTGAAGGCAACGTGCTGGTGGAGGTAAACCAGGAGATCGATGAGGACATGGCGGGTGCGATTCAGGCAGCCGGTGTCGAGCGGGTGAAGATTCGCTCGGTGCTGACCTGCGAATCGAAGCGCGGCGTCTGCATCCTTTGCTATGGTCGCAACCTGGCATCGGGTCGCCTGGTGGAGATGGGCGAAGCGGTCGGGGTGATTGCGGCGCAGTCGATTGGCGAGCCGGGAACACAGTTGACGATGCGTACCTTCCACATCGGCGGCGCGGCATCGCGAGTTTCCGATCAGTCTCGACTGGAAGCGAAGAACGCGGGCACGGTGCGCTTCATCAACCTGGTGACGGTCCGTTCCAAGGGCGGCGACCTGGTGGCGATGAATCGTTCGGGCGTGGTGGTGGTGGTTGACGATCGCGGCCGCGAGAAGGAGCGCTACACGCTGGTCTATGGCGCACGACTCAAGGTAGAAGAAGGCACGCAGGTTACGCAGGGCCAGACGCTTGGCGAGTGGGATCCGTACACCTTTGCCATTCTGACGGAAGTGGGCGGCACGGTTCAGTTCCACGATCTGCATGAAGGCACCACGCTGAATGAAGAAGTGGATGAAGTGACGGGACTGTCACGCTTAGTGGTCGCGGAAACGTCGGATGAAAAGCGTCAGCCGGCCATCATGATCAAGAATGCGAAGGGCTCGAAGCGTTACCTGCTTCCAAGCCGCGCGCACTTGATGGTGCAGAATGGCGACGAGGTTTTCCCTGGCGATGTGCTGGCCAAGATTCCTCGGGAAACGACGCGTACCAAGGACATCACCGGCGGTCTGCCGCGTGTGGCGGAACTGTTCGAAGCGCGCAAGCCGCGTGAGACGGCCATCATCAGCGAGATCGATGGTGCGGTTCGTTTCGGCGAAGTGAGCAAGGGACAGCGCAAGATTTACGTGACGGCGGATAGCGGCGAAGAGAAGGAATACTCGATGCCGCGCGGTGTGCACGTCAACGTGCAGGAAGGCGAGCGCATGCGTGCCGGCGATCCTTTGATGGATGGCCCGCTGAACCCGCATGACATTCTCGCGGTCCTGGGCGAAAAGGAATTGCAGTCCTACATGGTGACGGAAATTCAGGAAGTCTACCGGTTGCAGGGCGTGGCAATTTCTGACAAGCACATCGAAGTGATCGTTCGCCAGATGCTGCGCTGGGTGAAGGTGGAAGATCCGGGCGACACGGCATTCCTGGTGGAGCAGCAGGTTGATAAGTTCCGCTTCCGCGAGGAAAACGAACGCGTCATCAACAATGGCGGCCGTCCCGCTGTGGGTCGTCCGTTGCTGCTGGGCATCACCAAGGCGTCGCTGTCGACGGACTCGTTCATCTCCGCGGCTTCCTTCCAGGAGACAACGCGTGTTCTGACCGAAGCGGCCATCAACGGCGCGGTCGATCAGCTTCGCGGTCTGAAGGAAAACGTCATCGTGGGTCGGCTTATCCCTGCCGGCACAGGCATGGAGTATTACCGCAACGTCCGGCTGTCGCAGGAACTGGAAGACGCTGCTGCCCGCGTGCAGCAGGAGGTTTCCGAGGCCACCGAGGCAGCTGAACGCGAGCTGGAACTGATGCGTCAGGAAGGCGAAGCCGAAGAAATGGCAGCCGAGTAACGATTTGTAACTGTGACTGTTCTAAATGGAAGGGCATGCGCGAACCGCATGCCCTTTTTGTTTTTTGCAGATGGTGCTGGCCGATTCATTCTCCTGGCTTCCCCCTTCAATCGAACGCGTCATGCTGACGAGTCTTTCATTTCTGATAAAAACAGCTACGTGATTCATCAAATTTTTACTGTAGTTTGACGCCTCACCTCCTATTGCAGCGATAAGAACTACATCTGGAGGTAGTTCTATGAGAAAGTTGGTTGCAATCGCATGTGCCATCCTTGTGTCGTCGTGTGCGGCTAACGCCCAGCAGGCGCGGGGACAGGGTGGTGCTGGTATTCGTCATGTGCTGTTGATCAGTGTGGACGGCATGCACGAGGTGGATCTGTTGAACTGCGGAAAGGGCTTAGGCACCGTCAACAATGGCGAGCCATATTGCCCGAACATGACGGCCTTGGCCAATCACGCGGTCAATTACGTGGCCGCCAGCACCTCAAAACCATCCGACTCTTTTCCCGGACTGATGGCAATCGTTACGGGCGGCACACCTAGAACGATGGGCGTGTATTACGACGTTTCGTATGACCGTTCACTGGATGCGCCAGCCAAGACCACCGGCAATGGCGTTGCAGCAGGAACGTGCACACCCGATGCGGCTCCCACGGGAACAACCACGGAATATGAAGAGGGCATCGACCTGGATCAAAGCAAGCTGAACGGCGGCGCACCCGGTGCAGGACTCACGGATGGAGGTATTGCCTCGATCGATCCCAAGCGCCTGCCGCGCGACCCGCGCTACGGTTGCCAACCTGTCTACCCGTGGAACTTCGTCCGCGTGAACACGATTTTCGGAGTGATCCACAAAGCGGGCGGATTTACCGCCTGGTCGGATAAGCACCCGGCCTACTCCTCGGTCTCCGGCCCGGGGACCGGCACCAACATTGACGATTTCTACGCGCCGGAAATTAATTCCACCGTTATCGGCTTACCGGGAGTGACCACTCCGGGCGGCATGTCGTGCGCTTCGGTACCCGACCCTTCGCAAACCGGCGCATGGACCGACAGCTTCAAAAACATCCAGTGCTACGACACGCTGAAAGTCCATGCAATTCTGAATGAGATCGCCGGCAAAAATCATGATGGGCAGGGCAACCAGCCCGTACCGGCCGTCTTTGGGATGAACTTTCAGGCGCTGAGCGTGGGGCAGAAACTGATCGAGAAGAATGTGGCTACAGGCGGCTATCTGGATGCGGAAGGAACCCCCTCCCCTTCTCTTCTGGGCGAAATTGAATTCGCCGATGCATCCATTGGCGAAATGGTGTCAGAACTAAAATCGCGCGGCCTGCTGGACTCGACGCTGATCGTGTTAACAGCGAAGCATGGCCAGTCACCGATCGATCCGAATCGCTATTTTCCCATCCCAGGCCACAGCGGCAACAATGGAGAATCGCCTGCAAACCTACTTGCGAATCTTCTTCCTTATTCTGAGTCGCCCAACAATCCAACGGGAATTGGGCCCACGGAAGATGACGTCTCGCTGCTCTGGCTGGCGAACTCCAACCAGACCAAGGATGCCGTATCCATCCTCGAAGACAATGCAATCAAGGCAGGCATCGGCCAGATTTATTACGGCAGAAGCCTGGCGCTCAACTACAACATCCCGGGTCTGCCGCCGAACGGCGATCCGCGCGCACCGGATATCATCGTCACGCCCAATGTGGGAGTCACCTTTACCGGCAGTTCCGCCAAACTGGAGGAGCATGGCGGTTTTTCTCATGACGACACCAATGTAATCCTGATGGTCTCCAATCCTGCGATCGCTCCCAGGGTTGTATCCGCGGGGGTGGGAACGAACCAGGTGGCGCCAACCATCCTTGAGGAGCTGGGACTCGATCCCACGAAACTCGATGCGGTACGTCTGGAAGGCACGCCCGTGCTCCCCGGACTTAACTTGAAGTGAGACTGCCAGCAGTCATCAGCAAAGCGGCGTGGACATTCCAGCGGAGTGTCCACGCCGCAAACTTTGTGCGACCCCCGCTTCCACTCCGCATCCCATGTGTATAGAAGAGGGGTGAAGCTCAAACTGCGTGGCGCAATTTGCTGCACAGGTGGGTTTGTTTGCCCGATTGCACGCCACCACTGCGGTTCGTCGCCGCTCCATCGGATAGGGAGAATTTTATGTCTACAGCAGAAGTAGCGAAGGGATTGGTCGACCTGTGTCGGCAAGGCAAGTTCATGGACGCCATCGAAAAGTATTATTCCGACAAGATTGTCAGCGTAGAATCGGCCGAGTTTCCTGGGATGCCGGCGGAGATGAGTGGCATCGAGGCCATCAAGGGAAAAACAAAACACTTCGAAGAGAATAACGAGGTTCATAGCGCCGAAGTGAACGGTCCCTTTGTTGGAGACAAGCAATTTGCGGTTCAGTTCAAGCTGGATGTAACTCAGAAACCGTCTGGCAAGCGTATGAAGATGGATGAGGTAGGGCTTTACACGGTTGAGAACGGCAAGATTGTCCGCGAACACTTCTACTACAAAACCAACTAACGAATTAGTGGCGGCAAAGCGCTACAATCCGACAATGCGCGTTTCGAAATTACTCCGTGCAATTGTGGCTTGCGCCGGTGTTGTGGTCGCGGCTGTGCATCCAGCCGGTGCGCTTCCGCGCCTGCCGCTGCATGGCCGCGTGCATTTTCAGATGGCCATGAATGACTTGTATCCCGCAACCGCCAATGCGCATGAAGATATTCGCCAGGCAATCCTGAAGGCCAGCGCGGAGCACAAGAATGTTTTGCTGGTGTTTGGCGGCAACTGGTGCATCGATTGCCACCTGCTGGATCTTTATTTCCACGATCCGGGCAATGCTTCGCTGCTATCTGCAAACTATGTGCTGGTTGATGTGAACATCGGCGAGTATGACAGGAATCTGGACCTGGCCCGCAAGTACGGTATCCCGCTCAGCAAGGGTGTGCCGGCGCTGGTGGTGCTGGATGGCGCGGGACGTGTTTTGTACACGCAGCGGAACGCCGAGTTCGAAAACATGCGGGTGAAGGATTCTTCTGCGGTGACTGCGTTCTTGCAAAAGTGGAAGCCGCAGCCGGTTCACAAGCCGGCAGTGACGCACAGAAAATCCCAGGTCTCAGAATCGAGAGCAGGGGCACCCGGCGCTCTCTAAGGGACAACTTTGAAGTCAGCGCTCTGGGTGGCGTCCGAGCTGCCCCCGACGAACACGGTGTAATCCGCCGGCTCTACGACGCGCTGGCTTTTCGCGTTGATGATCGATAGCTCCTGAAAGCCCAGCCGGAAGGTGACTTTTTTCGACTCACCCGGCTGCAGGGTCACGCGTTCAAATCCTTTGAGCACGCGCAGCGGCTCTTCGACGCTGGCACCGCGAATGCGAATATACAGCTGAACAATTTCTGTCCCGGCCATGGAGCCTGCATTGCGCACCGTGGTTGTTGCTTCGATCGCCGGCTGAGTGACGCCCTGGCTCGGCGCAGACATTAACTGCGCGATCGGGATAGAACTGGTGCTGAGCGTGACCGGCGAATCTTCAAACTGGGTATAGCTCAGACCGTAGCCAAAGGGAAACAGCGGCGAATTGGGCAGGTCGATGTAGCGAGAAACGTATTTCTCTGCCGCGTTCTCTGGCGGATGGGACAGGTCCATATTTCCTGCTGGACGTCCCGTGGGCAACTGAGCGAGGTAGAGCGGCTCCTGACCGACCGATCGAGGAAAGCTGACGGGAAGTTTGCCGCTGGGATTGGTATTGCCGAACAAGAGATCGGCGAGGGCCGGACCGGCTTCGATGCCGGGAAACCACGCCTCCATGATTGCAGAAACGTGTTGCGCGGCCCAGTTGAGTACCAGCGGCCGTCCGCTGAAAACAATCAACACCACGGGCTTGCCGGTGGCGGCAACAGCCTGCAGCAACTGTTCCTGGTTGCCGGGCAGATCGAGATGGGCGCGCGATCCGGCCTCTCCTGTCATGGCGGGACCATCTTCACCCAGAGCGAGAATCACCAGGTCGGCCTGCTGGGCGACATTCTTTGCCGCTTCAAATCCGGCGTCGGATGTTGTCAGGATCTGCGTGCCTTCGGCGTACAGCAGCTTGCCTCCGTGGCTGTCCATGCGCTGCTGCAGCGCAGTGCGCAGGGTGATGGCGTCCGCGGGATTCCCTGCTCCTCCCCATGAGCCGAGCATCTCTCCCTGCGAATCTGCCAGGGGGCCGATCAAAGCGATGGTGTGCACATGGGTGGATATTGGCAATAGTTTCGGCTGACCTTGCTGGGCGCGATTCTGCAGCAGCACGATGGATTCTTCCGCTGCCTTGCGCGCGAGGGCACGTTTCGCTGGAGTCGCCTGGTACGCCGGGCGAGTGTCGTCGACATAGGGATGATCGAAAATGCCGAGGGCGAACTTCACTCGCAACACGCGCCGCACGGCCTCATCAACGGTCGATTCTGGAACAACATTGTTGCGGACCAGGGCGACCAAACGTTCGTGGTAGGCGCCGCTTTCCATGTCCATATCCAGACCGGCCGTGATTGCCTTTTGCGCGGCGGTTGAGTTGTTGAGAGCGATGCCGTGGGGAATCAGTTCGCCGACCGCTCCCCAGTCACTGACGACGAAACCATCGAAGTTCCATTCCTTGCGCAGGATTTGCGTCAACGTATACGGATTCGCCGTTTGCGTGACGCCGTTCAGCGAATTGAAGGAGCTCATCACCGTTGCCGATCCAGCGTCGACTGCAGCCTGATACGGCGGCAGGTAGACCTGGCGCAAGGTTAAATCCGACATATCGACGGCGTTGTAATCGCGCCCGGCAATGGCGGCGCCGTAGGCAGCAAAATGTTTGACGCAGGCGGCCACGGAGTCTGGATTGCTGAGACTGGTTCCCTGGTAGCCGCGCACATAGGCGCGCGCCAGGGCGGATCCGAGGAATGGGCTTTCTCCGGAACCTTCGACAATGCGACCCCAGCGTGCATCGCGGGCAATATCCACCATGGGAGAAAAGACCCAGCGAATTCCATCGGCGCTGGCTTCCTGGGCGGCCATGCGGGCGGTGGCTTCGACCAGCGCGGGATCGAAGCTGGAGGCGAGGCCGAGCGGCACGGGGAAGATGGTGCGATAGCCGTGGATGGAATCGAAACCGTACATCAAGGGAATATGGAGCCGGCTCTTCTCGACGGCGATGTGCTGATATTTGTTGGCCTGTTTGGCGTCGACGACATTCAGTAGCGCTCCCACCTGGCCGGCGGCAATCATGTCGTCATAGCTCTGGCGCCCTGTTCCCGGGCCGGTCGGCGTGCCGATGGAGAACTGCACCAGCTGGCCGACTTTCTCCTCCAGTGTCATCTTGTCCAGCAGTGCCTCCACCTTTTTGTTTAAGGCGGGATCCGTTAGTTGCGGATTGGGAACGTCCGTGTTGGCGACATCTTGAGGCATAGCGGTTGAACCGGAGGAACGCCGACGATGCAACTGTGCCTGGGTTTGTTCTGCGGAGGAGCCAATCAGGAACAGAAGGGAGAGGGCTGCAACAGCGATTCGTACATTGCTTCGAACTGAATCCATAGCATCCTTTATGCTAGCAGTGAATATCCCGGGCGGCAGAGGTTATGCTCGTCGAAATCCTCGCGGCGAACTACCTCTGATTAGGATGCCGCATGGAACTTGCTTGACTGTTTCGGTATGGGTTTTTCCACGTATGCGGCGCTGGCTTGTACATCTACGAAGAACGGCCGTCAACAGCCTCAGCAATGACATTCTGATGCTGGCGCGCGCCGGTGCTTACTCCGCGATTCTCTGCGTTTTTCCTATCGTGCTGCTAACGGCGGCGGTGATCGCCTCATCTCCCGCGGCGGAAATGGTGCGCACTGAACTTCGTGCCATGTTGTACCAGATGTTTCCGCCCGACGTGCCACCGCTGGTGCTGGCCTACTTTCAAGGACAGCATCGGTCGTTTCGGCTGTTGCTTTCGGCGGCGACGGTATTTCTTGTGGCGTCGAACAGCGTGATGACGACGTTGATGGAAGCAATGCGGCGGGCCTACAAGATTCCCGAAGGGGCATGGAGTGTTCCGCGACAAATTTTTATCGCGGGGGTGCTGACGTTTCTATCGTTCCTGCCGCTGGCGCTGGCGTCCATGTTCGTCGTGTTTGGCCATCAGATTGAAAACTGGATGCTCTATCAATCGCTGTATGATGTGCGTCCTTACGTCGTGGTGCTGGCGCGCATCGTGCGGTGGATGTTGGCGCTGACCACCAGCGTGGCCGTTCTTGCGGTGATTTATCACATGGGCACTCCGCGCACGCAATCATGGCGCAGAGTGCTTCCTGGTTCCGTTCTCGCAACGGCTTTATGGTTTCCTTCGACGCTGGCCTTCGGCTGGTATGTGACGCGGCACGCGCACTATCGACAGGTGTACGGCTCGCTGGGCGCCGGTGTCGCATTGCTGGTCTGGCTCTACATCATTTTGGTCAGCGTGATGATTGGAGCGGAATTCAACGCGCAAGTGTATCCGAAGTTGCAACGCGCCGCGGCCCACGCTCGTCACTCCTCCCAATAGCGCGCGGCATCAGCGCCTTCGTTCATAAGCCGCCAACATTGCACCCATTACAATGAGGCTGACGAGCAAAATACCCTTGTATGGAGCATGAATGCACACTTCGCTCAGTTCAGCGAGTTCCCCAGCGGGCGTTCGGCGCGCAAAAATTGTCGCAACCATTGGGCCAGCCAGCAACACGGAGACGGTATTTCGTGGCCTGCTGCGAGCAGGCATGGACGTCGCGCGCTTAAATTTTTCGCACGGAACACACTCTGAAAAAGTAAAACTGATCCAGTTAATCCGCCGAGTGGCAACGGAAGAGGGCAAGAACATTTGTATTCTTGCCGATCTGCAGGGCCCCAAGATTCGCACCGGCCGGCTGAAGAATCGCCTGCCAATCTCGCTGAAAACCGGCCAGCAATTGACGATTACGCCGCGCGATATTCCAGGAACTTCTGCCGTCATTGGGACGACATTTGCGACGCTAGCGGAGAATCTGGAAGAAGGTTCGCGGCTTTTGTTATCGGATGGATTGATCGAGCTGCGAGTGCGGCGGATTCGCGGCGCCGACGTGGCCTGCGAAGTGATCAATGGCGGAATTCTGGGTGAATTCAAAGGAATCAATCTGCCCGGGATCGCAGTGCGAGTACCGTCTCTGACGCAGAAGGACGAGGTCGATCTTGCCTTCGCGATTGAGCAGGACCTGGATATGGTTGCCGTCTCCTTTGTGCGCACGGCGGAGGATGTGCGACTGGTGCGGCACCGCGTCGCCGCTCTGGGGGCGGAAACCTGGATCATCGCCAAGCTGGAAAAGCCGCAGGCGATCGAGCATCTCGAAGCCATTCTGGAAGTTGCCGATGGCGTGATGGTGGCGCGCGGCGACCTGGGCGTGGAAATCTCACCGGAAAAAGTTCCCGCCATTCAAAAGCGAGTGATTCGCCGGGCTGCGGAGTTGCGCAAGCCGGTAATCACGGCAACGCAGATGCTGGAGTCAATGATTGAAAATCCGCGGCCGACACGCGCCGAGGCCAGCGACGTTGCCAACGCAATCTACGATGGCACCGATGCCGTGATGCTTTCTGCAGAGAGCGCTGCCGGGAAATATCCCATTGAGTCGGTGGCGATGATGGCAAAAATTGTTACCGAAACTGAAATGCAGATTCGGGTGGAAGCGCAGCGATATCCCTATCACGTGAACCGGGGAGGATCGATTCCAGAAACCATTTGCGAAGCCATGGCGCACGCTGCCGAAGAACTGGATGTAGCGGCGATTGCGGTGTTTACGGAAACAGGAAATACCGCGCGCCTGCTGTCGAAGTATCATCCGGTGCCACCCATCTTCGCGCTGAGCAGCGTTGAAAAAACCATTCGGCGCATGTCTTTGTTATGGGGCGTGAACTCGGTGCAATGTCAGAAGATGTTGCATACGGATCAGATGGTGGATACGGCGGAGCGACTGCTGTCAGAGTCGGGAGATGTGCAGTATGGGCAGATCCTGGGGATGGTGGCAGGCACGCGAACCAAATCGGGGTCGACGAACTTTCTGCGACTGCATACGGTTGGAGATAGTGAGCGGGCGTCGCGCAGGCACTCGAGCGCAACAAAGCAGAAAAAGAAAAAGACGAAAGCGGCGAGGCAGAATGGCGCGGCGGTCCCCGCGACCTGAGTTCTTATGCGCCCGGCACAATCAACATTGGAAAAATCATCGAGGAGTAAGAGCCATGCGACCGCTGAGAGAGGAAGAATCCAAGGTGTTAGAGGCGTTGCTGGGGATGGCCTCTTCCAATGCCAAGCCGCCGTCCGAGGATGAACTCTTCGCTGTGGATCTTGCCGACGGTGGAATGGGAAGCATACGGCTCACTGACAAATTAGATCGTGCAAGGAAGATGGGGCGCGAATTGATCGTGGCGGAATACATCGATGAGGATCAGGTACCGGTTTCCATATCAGTCAATCTTGATCAGGATGGACGACTCTTCGAATTGGATTTCTGGAAAGTCGATTTTAACCCTTTGAAGCGATATCCACGCCCGGAGGAAGTTCATGCAGATCCTCCGGCAGCTACTATCGACCGGCCTCCTACGCGGTCCTAGAAGCTTCTACGGGCGGGTGACCCTGCTATCAATTTGAGTGCCCGGGTTCGGATTTTCGAACTCATGAGGAAGCGCAATCTCACCACATTCCGCAAACGTCCTACAATTGATTCCTTATGGGCTACATCCGGGTTCTTTCCGATCAGGTGGCAAACCAGATTGCTGCCGGCGAGGTGGTGGAGAGGCCTGCGTCGGTGGTAAAGGAACTGCTGGAGAATTCGCTCGACGCCGGTGCCCAGCGGATTCGCATTGACGTGGAAGCGGGCGGCCGCAAGCTGATTCGCATCACCGATGACGGGCGCGGCATGGTGCGCGATGATGCGCTGCTGGCCTTCGAACGGCATGCGACCTCCAAGATTCATTCCAGCGACGATTTGCTGGAGCTGACGACACTGGGCTTTCGTGGCGAGGCGCTTCCTTCTATTGCGTCAGTTGCGCGGGTACATCTGACCACTCGCTCTCAAGAAGAATCGGTCGGCACGGAAATAGAAATTGCTGGCGGCAAAATTTTGCGAGTCGCTGACTGTGGCATTCCTGCCGGAACAACGTTGGAGGTCCGCGATCTTTTTTTCAACACACCGGCGCGGAAGAAATTTCTGAAAGCGGAGCAGACGGAGCTATCGCATATCGCGGCATTGGCGACGCATTACGCTCTGGCGAACCCGACGAAACATTTCGAGTTGCATAGCGCGACCCATGCGCTGCTGGAGGCTCCGGCGGTGCAGCATGTTTCTGAGCGCATCTTTCAGATTTTCGGGCGCGATGTGCTGGATCAACTACTGCCGGTGGCTGCGGAAACGAATTTTGAGCGGGCGGGCATTCCAGAGCCACCTCCGTGGAAGCGCCCCGCCGACTGGCAACCGCAACCTCCCGGCGCGTTGCGGCTGCACGGTTATGTGTCGCGACCGCAATTGCAAAAGCTGAATCGCAATTCCATGTATGTCTTCGTGAATCAACGGCTGATTCGCGATCGAGCCATTTTGCATGCGTTGACCGAGGCGTATCGCAATGTGATTCCGCCGACCTCGTTTCCTGTGGTGCTGCTGTTTCTGGAAATGCCGCCGCAGGAAGTGGATGTGAATGTGCATCCGGCGAAGACGGAAGTGCGGTTTCGGCAGCAGGCGTTTGTGCATGATTTTGTTCGTGACGCGGTGCGCAATTCGATGATCAAAACGCGTCCGGCGGCCAGTTTTCTAACGGCGTTGAGCGATCACGCCGTAATGACGCCGGCGCTGGTGCCGGATCTTTCTCCGCTGCCCGGCGCGCCTGAGCCGGCGGATCGCACGATGCAAGGCGGAGATTCAATCGACGCGAAATCCCAGGTCTCAGAATCGAGACCTGGGGCACCCGAGTTGTTGCCGGGCGATACGGCTGCTCCCGCGGCTGTTGCGTTTCAGGATTCGGACCTGCCGCCCGCTGCTGAGGATGCAGACCGGTTCGAGTTGCAGCCTCCGCCCATTTCTCCGTCAGCACAATCGCTGCCGTTCTTAGCGGGGAGTCCGACGATTCCGGCGCCGGAGGAGAGTGAGGACATCACGCCACCGTCGTTGAATGGGTTGGCTCGGCTGCAACCGCTGGGGCAATTGGAAGAGTCTTTCATCCTGGCGGTGAATGAGGAAGGCTTGTGGATCATCGACCAGCATGTGGCGCACGAGCGGGTGTTGTTTGAAAAGATCGTTCGCGATCGCGACGTGGAGCAGGTGCAGCGGCAGCGCTTGCTGATGCCGGTCTTGATCGACCTGAAGCCGGACCAGATGCCGCTGTTCGCGACGATTGCCGCGGAGCTGGAACGGAATGGATTTGAAGCCGAACCGTTCGGGCCGCGTACGCTGGCGGTAAAAGCCACTCCGGTAGGGCTCGTCGGGCGTGAACTGGAGCGCACGCTGGTCGAAGTGCTGGAACAGAGCGAGCGGGAACAACAGGTACAAAATCTGGACACGCTGCGGCTGCGTATTGCCGCTTCGATCGCGTGCCATGCAGCCATCAAGATCCACACGCCGCTGGAAATGGGAAAGATGGAGTGGCTACTGGAAGAATTGGCGAAGACCGAGCATCCCACCAGCTGTCCGCATGGGCGTCCCATCGTCCTACGGTATTCTTTAAAAGAGATTCAACGCGCCTTTCAGCGCATCTAGCACGTAGCGATTCGTACCGAAGAACGACCAGCGTTCGCGCCTGCCTGCAAACCTAGGAAGAAGGACATCTTGAACGCGGAACAACTCAACTCGGCAAGGCTGGCTCGGTGGAGTCAGAACGGCGAAGCACGACTCACTCTGGAAGCGGCGTCGGAGTGGATCGACGAAATTGGATTTTGCCCGTATGTGCCGATGGGCCTGACGGGCAGCGCGCCAGCTCCCAGTTTTGTTGAGGCGGTGGTGGGCCGGCCGGCGCAGACGCCAAGCGCAGGAGAACGCGCGCGCGCCATGGAACTGCTGGCGCGGGTGATCGAGAATTCTTCTATCGTGCCGTTGAAGCTGGGCGCGTCGCTGGGCGAGCAGCCGGATTTTGTCTGCAGTCCGGAGGTGTTGCGCTTTGTCTACGCGCTACGCGGGGATCGCAATTTCAAAACGGGTCCGCTGACGGTTGGCAATGAGAAGGTGACGCCGCTGGCGCTGCATTGCTGGCAGGCCATCGAGCAGCAGGGTCCGCTGGGTGTCGCCACGCTGCAGCCGATTCTTGGCCGGGATATTACAGAGGCGGCGGTTGCGCGGGCGTTGCAGGAACTATGGTCGGCGATGTACATCTTTCCGATTCTTCGTGCGGGCGGGCAGCCGGCGCAATGGGAATTGACCTATCGGCGCTTTCCGAAGCCGGTGGCGGCGGGCGCGAGTACGGGCCACGCTGAGGCGCAGTCGGCAATGATTTCGCTGTATTTGCAGGCATCGGTGGCGGCACGCGAAGAAGAGATTCTCTCATTCCTGTCGCCGCTGGCGCCGCAATCGAAACTGCGCGAAGTGATTCGCGGACTGGGTTCGATGCGCCAACTTGACATTCTGGATATTGGCGGTCGCGCCCATGTTGCGTTGCAAGGCGGCCTGCTGCCGGAGATGGTGGCTCAGCTTTCAGAGGAATTTCTGGCTGCGCCGCCTGCTGCGACGGATTCGATCGTTGGCGAACCGGAAATTGCGATGGAAGCCGAGGTTGAAAGTGAGGCAGAAATCGACATGAATTCGGGGATGGAGATGGATTCCGGGATTCAGATTGAAGCCGTGGCGCCTCCGTCGCAGCGTCCCTGGCGATCGCAGCCGCTGGAAGAGTCGGACATGGCCGCGGGTTCGACCATCAAGAAATTTACGCCGAAGAAGTTTGTGGACAGAGCGGCAAGCTCGGCGCCTGGAAAATTTGCGGCGCGCTCGGGTGGCGAGGATAGAGCGCCTCGGCGGCCGTTCAGCGGAGGAGCGAGGGCGGCGGCGGGTGGATTTGCTCGTCCGGCGGGAGGGTATGTTCCGCGTGGAGGCAGAATTGCGGCCAGTGCGGACGGACGTCCGGATGCAGATCGTCGGCGGCCAAGCGGACCGGGTCGCTCCGGATCGCCGCGATTTGGACGCGATCGCGACTCTGGATCTACTGGTGGCGCATTCGCTCGCAATCGAGGCGAGAAAACGCAGGAGAGAAAGGGTTACGCCGCCAAGGGACATGGTAAAGGGGAGCGCGCTCGACGCTGGGAGAAGGCCGGCGAAGTTCCCGAAGCGCCCGCTTCCGGTAGAACGCCGTTTGCTTCCAAGGCTGGCGGATTCAAGCCGGGCGGAGCGAAATTCGGCGGAGGAAAATCGTTCGGGGCGAAGCGTTCGGGATCGAAATTCGGCAGCCCAAAACCGTGGCAATCGAGGGCGTCGACTGGCGGAGATCGCCCAAAACCGTGGAAGAAATTCGATAGTGGGGACGATGCACGTGGCGGAGATCGCAAGCCGTACGGCGCGAAATCTGGCGGATTCAAACCGCGCGGCGCAAAGCCCTGGGCTGCAAAGTCCGGCGATGGCGAATCCTCCCCGCGGCCGCGGGCTCCTCGGGAAGCTGGAGATCGGCCGAAACCGTGGCAGCGTGATCGCGGTGAGGCGGGTGAAAGACCGTCAGGGAAAAGGCCGTATGGCAAATCTTCTGGATTCAAGCCGTCGGGATTTACGCGCTCGGGATTCAAATCCGCCGGCGCACGATCTGCCGAAGCGCGATCGGCCGAGGGCGAATCGCGCCCTGAGGGAGCGAAGCCATGGGTGTCGAAAGGGGCGAGCTCGCGGATTGGCAGCGCCAAATCCTACAAAGCGCGGTCTGCCGGCAAGCCGTTCGGCAAAGCTGGTGGCGCAAAGCCGTGGGGGAAGCGATCCGCGGCCTCGGATGGTGAAGGATCCGCGCCAAAACGCCGCGATCGCAAGGAAGGTGCTGACGCCGGGCCGCGGGAGAAGAGCGGGGCTAAGCCTTTCTGGGCTAAAAATCCGCGAGGCGGGAAAGGTTCTACAGCAGCTGGACGGAGCCATCGTCCGCCAGGCAAGCACGCGGCGAGAAAAAGCGGCAAAAAGAAATGACGGCGACCTCCCAGGGAACGGTCGGATCCGGGCAGCGGCGGCTGCGCCCGGTGATTGCCATCGATGGGCCCGCGGGTGCCGGCAAAAGCACGCTGGCCGCACACCTGGCGCGGCGGTTCGGATTCCTTAATCTTGAAACCGGCGCGATGTATCGAGCGCTGGCGCTGAAAGCGCTGAACACACGCACAGCGTTGGACGATGAAGGGGCTTTGGTGCGGCTGACCGATACCACCCAGATCATTCTGGAGCCGCGGCCCAATGAAAGTAACCGTGTCGTGCTCGATGGCGAGGATGTCACCCGCCGCATCCGTGAAAAGGACGTCTCCGAGGCGGCGTCGCAAGTGAGTGTGCACCCTCGCGTGCGTGCCTGGATGGTAGAGCGCCAGCGCGCTTTGGGCCAGCAGGGCGGCGTGGTGATGGAAGGCCGCGACATCGGCACCAAGGTGTTTCCGGATGCCGAGTTGAAGATATTTCTCGACGCGCAGGACGAAATTCGCGGGCAGCGGCGCTACCTGCAAAGCGCGGGGTCGACCGATGCGCCCACTCCAGAGGCAGTTTTGGCAGCGGTCCGCGAACGCGACTCGCGGGATCGTAACCGCGTTGCATCTCCGCTGCAGCCAGCCCCGGATGCCATCCGCCTGGACACCAGCGGCCTGACCCTGGAACAGGTTTGTGCCCTGGCAGAAGAGATGGTTGCGGCGAAAATGCCGGTTTAGCAGGAGTCGCCAGGTGGTGGCGTGGCTCGTTGGCTCCGGGCTCCATCGATTGCAACCCCGTTGACATCCAATCATGCTGGGCACGGCAGGCAGGCTGGACCAGGTGCAAGCCTCGATATAATGGCGAGAGGCGTTGATTTCCGCCATCCATCCAGCGAAACCGCAAAGCAACGATGCAAATTCGTACTCCAAACCGGGCCACCAGGACCACTGTTGTCACCAGCGTATTGCTGTTGCTGCTGGCAATGATGCTGCCGGTTTGCCACATGCATCCGCTGCTCGACAAGTCCGCTCCCGAGCACTGCGCCATCTGCGTCACGCTGCACGCCGCGCCACCCCTGGGGATTCATCTGCCACCGGTTGTGCGGTTGTACCAGGCCGGTCAAGTTGTCATTCCCGACTTTCCAATCCAGTCCATCGTCGGACCTAAGTTCGCAGCCAGTCGCGCCCCACCTTTTCCCGCCTGCTGATTTCACCCTTCTCGATCGAATGGATCGAATGGCAGTGCTGTTCAACCCTGTGGGAGGAGTTTCTGTATGAGGCGTGCGGCAATTGTGCTGGCACTTGGCTTGTTATTTCAACTGGTGTGGTTCGGATCGCCCCAGGCCAAGGCGCTGCCCACCGCGGGCACGGGCGGTAGTATCTCGGGTGTAATCTCGGATCCTTCGGGAGCCGTCATACCCGGGGCAAGCGTGAAAATTCTCAATCCGGTGACTGGATTTCAGCGAACAACCACGACGGATGCGGCCGGACACTTCGCATTCTCCAACGTGCCTCTGAATAACTATCATTTGGCGGTGACCGCCGCCGGATTTGGTTCGATTGCCCATGACGTCGACGTGGTCGGGAGCGTTCCCGTCGCTGTGGATCTGACGATGAACGTGCTAGCGCAAAGCACCACCGTCACCGTCACCACGGACAGCGGCGACCTGGTCAACGCCAGCCCTACCACGCACACCGACGTGGACATGTCGCTGCTGCCTACCTTACCGACCGACGATGTGACGAACGGGCTCAGTTCCGCAGTCACGCTGGCCACACCGGGCGTCGCGGCCGATTCCAACGGGATGTTTCATCCCCTGGGGGAGCACTCGGACACCACGTTCAGCATCGATGGCCAGCCGATCTCTGACCAGCAGAGCCGCAATTTTTCTAACCAGCTGACCGCGAACGCCGTGCAATCCATCAAGGTAATTAACGGCATGATTCCGCCTGAATATGGCGATAAGGCCAGCATCGTGGTGCAGACGACGACCAAGTCGGGGCTGGGCAACAAGCGGCCTACCGGCGATATTTCGGCCAGCTACGGCAGTTTCGGAACGGTCCTGGCGGACGCGAATGTTGGGATCGGAAGCCAGAAGTGGGGGAATTTTCTCGATCTGAATGGGATGAACGGCGGCCGGTTTCTGGACACGCCCGAGTTCACCGTGATGCACGCCTACGGGAACAACGAGAATTTCTTCGATCGAATTGACTACAATCCCACGCCGAAAGACACATTGCACCTGGATATGACTGCGGCTCGCTCGTGGTTTCAAAATCCGAATCAATTCGATCAGCAATTTCCGACTCCCAACCAATACAATCCGCTGGGGCTGCACCAGGACCAACGACAGAAAAATCTGACGTACAACGTGGCTGCCTTCTGGACTCATTTATTCGGTTCGGATGCGCTGCTGAGCGTCGCGCCTTTCCTTCGCCAGGACAACATCCACTATTACCCGAGTGCGGATGTTTTTGCCGACACACCGGCGACCCTACAACAAAGTCGCCGACTGCAAAATGCCGGTATCACGGCGGATTATTCCTATGTGAAAGGCATCCACGATTTCAAAGCGGGAGCGGTGTTCCAGCACACCTTTCTGAATGAAGGATTCGGTTTCGGTATCACCGGCCCCACGTATAACGCTGTTTGTCAGCAGGCGGACGGCACACCGGTAGTAGCTCCCGGTATTACCAACCCGGATGACTGCGTGACCCAGGGCTATCAACCGAATCCGAACTTTCTACCGGGCGAGTTGCAGTATGACCTGACGCGAGACGGCAAACAATTCGCATTCAAGGGCCACACTGACATCAAAGAAGAATCGCTCTACGTGCAGGACACGATTGCCTGGAAGAACTGGCAATTCCTGTTCGGCGCGCGGGGCGATAACTACAACGGAATCAGCAGCAAATACATGCTGGAGCCAAGGGCCGGCGCCACCTATCAAATGCGGAAAACGGGGACGGTTTTGTCGGCCGGGTACTCTCGACTGATGCCGACTCCCTACAACGAAAACCTGATTCTCTCTAGTTCGGTCGGCAGCGGCGGACTGGCGAATAACCTTGGGGGGAACGGAGTGCATCCGCTGACTCCGGCATCTCGAAATCAATATGACCTGGGGTTTCAGCAGGCGTTTGGGAAGTACGTTGTCGTCAGCGGCAGTTATTTCTGGAAACACACCAAGGGGGATTTCGACTTCGACGTAATTTTGAACACGCCGCTCACCTTTCCGATTCAATGGAGGAAGTCCGAGATCAGCGGCGGCGGCCTGCGGGTTTCGCTGACACCCATCCACGGAATCTCGGCATACTCGGTGATGGGCCATTCTCACTCGCTGTTCTATCCGCCGGAGATTGGCGGCCTGATCTTCAATGACAACGGCAGCGCGACCAGCTTGCAGCCATTCCTGATCGATCACGATCAGGCGTTCGAGCAGAACACGCACATGCAATATCAACCCAAGCCGAATGGTCCCTGGTATGGCCTGACCTGGCGATATGACAGCGGGCAAGTCGCCGGCAACGTGCCGTTTGGCACCGCTCCGGGAGTTCCGGTCAGCCTGACCTATTTGACGGCCGACCAGCAACAGCAGATCCGGTTAAGCTGCAACGGGGTGCAGGCGACGCTGACCAGCCCACTGGTGAGCTGTTTGCCGGAGGAGTTGAAGTCGCCGCTGGTGACGATTCCGCGAGCCGGGACAGAGTCGCCGGACAAAAATCCGCCTCGAGTCGCGCCGCGCAACCTGTTCGACATGGATGCGGGCTGGAACAATATTTTCCACGGCAAGCGCTATCAGACGAATCTCAGCCTGACGGTCACCAATATCACCAACAAAGTGGCGCTTTACAATTTTCTTTCCACCTTCAGCGGAACCCATTTTGTGCCACCGAGGATGATTACAGGACAAGCGGTTTTCAATTTCTAGTATGCTGATTTTGGCTTGATATTTCTGAGGGTCCTTCCCCAGAACAGCAAGGGGGCCGGTGGTTTGCCACGCTGCCCCCTGCCTTTTGCTCGTCGGCCGATCGCTGTGAAGCTGCTGCGTCCTCTCACTTCACGTACTTTGAACAGAGGAGCGCGGTGAGTTCGGTCGCATCGCCATCTCTTTTTTCTCGTCCCATTGAAATTGACTGAAAATTTCTTTGCACGTCTCGCCGCTTCTGCGAAAATGGATCGTGCCTACCTCGTACGATCCACACCCACAAACTTTCCAAGGAATCGCACCCATGTCTGCCAAATACATTTTCGTTACCGGTGGAGTTGTGTCCAGCCTGGGTAAAGGACTGGCTGCGGCCTCGCTTGGCTGTTTACTGGAAAGCCGAGGCCTGCGCGTCAACCTGATGAAATTTGATCCATACCTGAATGTCGATCCCGGCACCATGTCGCCCTTTCAGCATGGCGAAGTGTTTGTCACCGACGATGGTGCGGAGACGGATCTGGACCTGGGACATTACGAACGCTTCACGCATGCTCGGCTGTCGCGGGACAATAACCTGACCACGGGCCGCATCTACGAGCAGATCATCACCAAGGAACGGCGCGGAGATTATCTCGGCAAGACTGTCCAGGTGATTCCCCACGTCACCAACGAAATCAAAAATGCGATGCGCAAAGTGGCGACTGACGTGGACGTCGTGCTGGTTGAGATTGGCGGGACGGTGGGCGACATTGAGTCTTTGCCCTTTCTTGAAGCCATCCGCCAGATGCGCCAGGAACTGGGCCGGGAAAACACTTTGTTTGTCCACGTCACGCTGGTGCCGTGGATTGCAGCGGCGCAGGAACTGAAGACCAAGCCCACACAGCACTCGGTGAAGGAACTGCTGTCGATTGGAATTCAACCGGACATTCTGCTTTGCCGCACCGATCGTTTTCTGTCGCGCGAGATGAAGTCGAAGATCGCGCTGTTCTGCAATGTCGAGGAACAAGCCGTGGTCACCGCCAAGGATGTTCCATCGATTTACGAAGTTCCGCTGGTGTTCGCGCAGGAAAAGGTAGATGCACTGGTTTTGAAGTACCTGCATTTGCAGGCGGGCGAAGCGGATCTGAATCGCTGGCGTGAGCTGGTCGATCGCTGTTACAACCCCAAGGATGAGGTCTCAATCGGCATCGTTGGAAAATATGTCGAGTATGAGGACAGTTATAAGTCGCTGAAAGAAGCACTGGTGCATGGGGCGCTGGCGCATAATTTGAAGCTGTCTGTCACCTGGGTGGAAGCCGAGGGTCTGGAGTCAAAGGAAGCCGGGGATCGCGGCTATGAGAGCCAGCTGGCTGGGTTTGACGGCATCCTGGTGCCTGGCGGCTTCGGTAAGCGCGGTATTGAAGGCATGCTGAATGCGATTCGCTATGCTCGCGAACGGCAGATTCCCTACTTCGGCATCTGCCTGGGTATGCAGACTGCGTGCATCGAATACGCGCGGAATGTCTGCGGATTGGATGGCGCGAATTCAAGCGAGTTCGATCCCGCAACGCCGCATCGCGTGATTTACAAACTGCGCGAATTGACTGGCGTGGAGGAGATGGGCGGCACCATGCGGCTAGGCGCGTGGCCATGCATGCTGCAATCGGATTCGCTGGCGGCGCGCGCGTACGGACAGAATGAGATCAGCGAACGCCATCGCCATCGCTACGAATTCAATCGCGAATATGAAGCCATCCTAACGGGGGCCGGCCTTCGCATCACCGGAACCACTCCCGATGCGACCTATGTGGAGATTGTGGAGATTCCGGATCATCCATTTTTCCTGGGGTGCCAGTTTCATCCAGAGTTCAAATCGAAACCACTGCAGGCGCATCCGCTGTTTCGAGAATTTGTCGGGGCAAGCTATCGCAACCGATTGGCTGGAAAGCACGCTCTGGAGCAAACGGATTCGGCGGCACAGCCGCGTGCGGCCTCAGAACAAGTGGCACGTTGACGGATGCCTGCGTTTCATCCTTTAGCCGGGACTGGAATTTTGATGCTTCAATTTTGTTGCTAAGAAATTAGGTCTTCCACATGTCGATCCTGCATGTCATCATTCTCGCCATCATCCAGGGGATGGCTGAGTTGCTGCCTGTTTCCAGCTCCGCGCACGTGGTGGTCGCCGAGAAGCTGATGGGCATGGATCCAACGTCGCCGGAGATGACGTTGCTGCTGGTGATGCTGCACACCGGCACCATGTTTGCGGTGATCGCCTACTTTTGGAAGCAATGGAAAGCGACCTATTTCCGTGACGCTCGCACCTTCAAAGCCATCGTCGCTCAATTATTTGTCGCCAGCTTCGTCACCGCCATCATTGGCTATGGGTTGATTGAAGGCATCGAAAAGCTGCTGCTGCAGGGAAAGCACGCGCAGGTAGAAGAACTGTTTGGACGGCTCGAGCTGATTGCGCCGGCATTGGCCGCCGTAGGAATTTTGATCTTGATCGCCGGTTTGCGGCACAGCCGCGAAAATGGCTCCGGCACACGCGACGATCGAATCTCTGGCTCGACCGGGCTGGACATGAACCAAGCCGGCTGGATCGGTGGGGTGCAGGGATTGTGCCTTCCGTTCCGCGGATTTTCCCGGTCGGGCGCGACGATTTCGACCGGAATGCTGCTGGGGGTGGCAAAAGCTCGCGCCGAGGAATTCAGTTTTGCCCTGGCGGTGATCCTGACACCCCCTGCGATTGCCCGGGAAGTTTGGCGGCTGCTGAAGGCGCAACACCTGGCTGGAGCCGCTCCGATCGCCAACGCCATGGTGCCAAGCCTGCTGGGAATGGTATTTGCCTTTGCAGCGGGGCTGCTGGCCCTGAAGTGGTTGAGCCAGTGGCTGGAGAGCGGTCGCTGGTATTGGTTTGGGATATATTGCCTGGTCGCGGCGGTTGCGGTCGGGTATCTGCACCACATCGGATATTAGATCCAGTCCTTTGGCGCTACGCTTTGCCCGCCAGTGAGACCGCTGCAGAGGTGTGGAAGTCTCCTGCAGCCAGCCCTCTCAGCCTCGTCGCATCACTTTTATTCCCAATACTTTAAAAGAATTGCAACCTTCTATCTATAGACGGCATCAATTAAGTTGACAGTAAGTCACTCAACTGAGATACTGGACAAGCGGAGTCAGGCGAAGAATCTGTCAAAAGAGGGGCATATGGGCAAAATTATAGGAATTGATCTGGGAACCACGAATTCGGTCGTCGCAGTCATGGAAGGCGGCGAGCCGAAGGTGATTCCCAATGAGGAAGGCGGTCGGACCACGCCATCTGTCGTTGCTTTTACCAAGAGCGGCGAGCGTCTGGTCGGCCAGGTGGCCAAGCGGCAGGCCATCACGAACCCGGATAACACCATTTATTCGATCAAGCGCTTTATGGGACGGCGCTATAACGAAGTGAACGATGAAATGAAGATGGTTCCCTACAAGGTGAAGCAGCAGGGGGATCACATTGTCGTGGAGGCGCAGGGCAAGGATTACACTCCGCCGGAGATCTCGGCGATGATTCTGCAGAAGCTGCGCAAGGCCGCGGAAGACTATCTTGGCCAGACGGTGACAGAAGCTGTGATCACGGTGCCTGCGTACTTTAACGATGCGCAGCGCCAGGCGACCAAGGATGCGGGCAAGATTGCCGGCCTGGACGTGAAGCGAATCGTGAATGAGCCGACGGCGGCCGCGCTGGCTTACGGGCTCGACAAGAAGAAGGACGAGACCATCGTGGTGTACGACTTCGGCGGCGGTACGTTCGACGTTTCCGTGCTGGAAGTGGGCGAAGGCGTCATCGAAGTGAAATCGACCAACGGCGATACGCACCTGGGCGGCGATAACATCGACCAGCGCATTGTGGATTGGTTGATTGACGAGTTCAAGAAAGATGAAGGTTTGGATCTGCGCGCCAAGGGCAACGAGATGGCGCTGCAGCGGCTGAAGGACGCGGCGGAAAAGGCCAAGATTGAGCTGTCGACCACAACCGAGTCGGAGATCAATCTGCCTTTTATCACCGCGGACGCAACGGGTCCGAAGCACCTGGTGAAGAAGCTGACGCGCGCCAAGCTGGAAAGCCTGGTCGACGATCTGCTGCAGCGTTCCGTGGGACCGTGCAAGCAGGCGTTGAAAGATGCCGGAATTGAAGCCAGCAAGATCGATGAAGTGGTGCTGGTGGGCGGACAAACCCGCATGCCGAAGATCCAGCAGATCGTGAAGGACTTGTTCGGCAAGGAGCCGCACAAGGGTGTCAATCCTGACGAAGTGGTTGCGATTGGAGCGGCGGTGCAGGCGGGTGTGCTGGGCGGCGAGGTAAAAGATCTGCTGCTGCTTGACGTGACGCCGTTGACGCTGGCGATTGAAACGCTGGGTGGAGTTGCAACTCCGATGATCCAGCGCAACACGACGATTCCGACCAAAAAGACGGAAACGTTTTCGACGGCGGCGGACAATCAGACGGAAGTGGAAGTTCACGTCTTGCAGGGCGAGCGGCCGCTGGCCAGCCAGAACCGCACCCTGGGCAAGTTCAAGCTGAGCGGGATTCCTCCGGCGCAGCGCGGTATTCCGCAGATTGAGGTGACGTTCGACATTGATGCAAACGGCATTTTGAACGTGACCGCAAAGGATAATGCGACCGGCAAGGATCAGAAGATCACGATTACGTCCTCTTCGGGTCTAAGCAAAGAGGAAGTGGAGCGCATGGCGAAAGATGCCGAAGCTCACGCGGCGGAAGACAAGACGAAGCGCGAAGAAATTGACGCGCGGAACCAGTTGGACGGCCTGGTCTACAACATCGAAAAAATGTTGAAAGACAGCGGAGACAAGGTGCCTGCGGGCGACAAGAGCGAAGTGGAGAGCGCGCTGGCCGACGCCAAGAAGACGCTGGAAGGCACGCCGAGTCCGGCAGAGCTGAACGCAGCGCGGGAGAAACTGACCGCCGCGTCGCATAAGCTGGCCGAGGCGATGTATAAAGCCAACGCAGCGACAACTGAAACCGCAAGCGCGGAAGGCGCCGCCGGCAGTGCACAGCCGGAAGCCGAAGCGAAGAAGGACGAAGGCGTGATCGACGCGGAATATGTCGACGTCGACGAAAAGAAGTAAAGGCGTAGCCGGATCGAGCAAACTAGAGAATCCGGCAAGCCGTTCACCAACGTACGCAAAGCATGGATGCAAGCGCATTCCGTGATTGGAGGGTGTCCTGAGAAGCAACGGGCACCCTCCGCTGCATATAGGGGGCTACAGAATTCGAAAAAGGAGTTGTGATGACCGATACTGTATGGCAATGCGAGCAGCTTCGTGCGGGTCAGGTGTACAGCAAAGAAGTATTCCAGACGCGCGCAGAGGCTGAAGAATTTGTGGCGAAAATGGCGCGCGTGGCGCCGGATATTTTTTGCCGCATTCAACCGATTGATGTGGACAAGGTGTGGAACTGACATGAGTTTTGCCCGTTCCATTCGTAGCCGGGGTGATTCTTTGGTCGCCGCGCGGCCAAAGAATCCAGAGATGTTGGCCGATGAAACCTTCTATGGGAATTGAACGAATCATGGTTGGCGGGTGGGAGCAGGCACTATAACGTTCTCCGTGGTACGCTGGACGTGTGATCCGGCATTTCAAAGATGATGAAGCGCAGAAGATTTACAACACCGGTCGCAGCAAAAAGTATGGCAATCTTGCTCGCGTGGCTGCCCGCAGACTGGGAGCTCTTGACTTTGCCGAGACACTGGATGATTTGCGAGACCCACCTGGCAATCGGCTGGAGTCTCTGAAGGGCGACCGTCAAGGTCAATACAGCATTCGCATCAACGATCGATATCGAATCTGTTTTCGCTGGCAAGACAATAGCGCGTGGGACGTCGAGATCGTGGATTATCACTAGGAGGTTTGGGTATGGGGATGCGAACGGAGAAGGACAGGCTGGTGCCAATCCACCCGGGTGAATTCCTGCGCGAGGACTTCATGAAGCCGCTGTCTCTATCGATCAATGCGTTGGCGCTGGCATTGCGAGTTCCGGCGACGCGCATCTCGGAAATTGTGCGTGAACGAAGAGGGATCACGGCGGATACAGCGATCCGTCTTGGAATCTACTTTGGAACGACGCCAAACTTCTGGATGAACATGCAGATGGCTTATGAAATGGGGGTTGCCGAACGTGAATTGAAGTCGAAAATTCACCAGGAAGTACGACGCAGGGTCAATAAAGAAGGCGAGCATTCGGCCCGCATGAGACGGAGCGCATAAAGTTGCAAATTGTGAATAAAGAATAGCTATGGCGACACAGACAAAAGATTATTACGGCATTCTCGGGGTGAAGAAGACAGCGTCGGCGGACGATATTCGCAAGGCGTTCCGCAAGCTGGCGCGCAAATATCATCCCGACGTGAATCCGGGGGACAAAAAGGCGGAGGAGAAGTTCAAGGAGATGTCGGAGGCCAACGACATCCTGAGCGACCCTAAGAAGCGGAAGATTTACGACCAGCTTGGCTTCTACTCCGACAACATCGATCCGGCAGCGGCGGAAGCTGCGGCGCAGGGCGGATACGGCTTCCGCGGCGCGCAAGGGCATGGGCAACAACGGCAGCGTGGCGGTGCCCCAGTCGGGTTTGAGGGATTTGATTTTTCGGATTTCGCCGCCGGAGCCGGACAGCGTGCCGGAGCTGGACAGCGCCCAGGTGGGGGAGCCGGAGGATCGACATCGTGGGGAGGGTTCCGCGACATTTTTTCCGGCATGTTCCACGGAGACCAGCATGAAGCCGGTCCGCAACCTGGCAGCGATCTTGAGTACCAGGTGAATGTTGACTTCTGGACGGCGATCCGCGGCGGCTCGTTAAAGCTGCAGATTACGCGCCAGGTCGTGTGCCCGACTTGTCATGGAACAGCAGCGAAGGGTGGCGAAACCGTGTGCCCGGAATGCGATGGCACCGGACAGGTGACGCAGATGGGCGGGCGGATGAAATTCAATATCCAGTGCCCGCGCTGCGGCGGCACGGGACAGGTGCAGCAGAGTTGTGCGACCTGCCATGGCCAGGGAACGATACCAACGACGGAGACGGCGGAATTTCGCATTAAGCCAGGGACGCGCGACGGCCAGCGAATTCGTCTGGCCGGCAAAGGAAATGCCGGCAGCCACGGCGGTGCGGCGGGAGATTTGTACCTGATTGTTCGTGCTGGAACCAATCCCGTGTTTACCCGCAACGTGGACGATATTTATGTAACTGTTCCGGTGACAGTTGCGGAAGCCGCGCTGGGCTCGAAGATTGAAGTGCCGACAATTGATGGCCGCACGCAGTTGAAAATCCCGCCGGGAACGCAAACTGGACAAAAATTGCGCCTGCGAGAGAAGGGCGTGCCCTCGGCCTCTGTCGAAGGCAAACGTGGCGATCAGATTGTCGAGGTACAGATTGCGGTGCCGAAGGTACAGGACGAGCGATCGAAGGAGATTCTGCGCGAGCTGGCGAGATTGAATCCGGAAGATCCCCGGGCAGAATTGTTTAGTCGGGTGTAAATGCGGACTATTGGCATTCCCCGGTTCGATGCGCGGTGGCATGCAAATGAACGGAGGTCTGTTTCGGTTGAACGCCCTGGTAGACGGTGTTGGTGGTAGTCGTTCCTTCCAACGTGAAACTGTCGCCGTGATCAGAAAGGGTTTCAGCCGCTTCGGAAATGATGTCGGAATGGAGGTTCTCGCCGTTAAATTCGCAGTGGACGTGGATGCGAACCTGGTTGCCGTGTTCGGGATGGGTTTTGGGAGCTTTGCAGGTCAAGCCAGCCTGCGCCACCTTCCAGAAATCGACCTGCTTTTTGGCGCAGAGAGAGGTCTGAGACGTGATGGTGCGACCGTCGCTCTGGGTGGTCATGGAATCGATCTCCCATTGCCCGGGATGGAACGCGGGAACGGGGTCGACGGCTTGAACGGGCGGGGCGCAGAACGGCAGCAGAATAAACAGCACGGCGATGGTTTTGGCGGTTCGCATGGTACCGGCTCTTAGCATAGCCGATGCG
>JAZKAG010000185.1:0-5570 GCA_040389265.1 Acidobacteriota bacterium | reverse complement strand
GATCGGCGACCGCAATACCGTGTTTCTCTCGGCAAGCATCACTATTGCTGGAGCGATCACCGTGCTTAGTTCTGCAACATTCGTCGGCGTCGCAACGGGTTTTTGCGTGATCGGCTTAGGTCTCTCTGCCATTTTTCCTACCATTCTAGGAATGGCGGGAGATCGCTTTCCGCGCGAAACCGGAACTGTGTTTGGCGCCATTATTACGGTCGGCCTGGTCGGCGGTGTTGCCGGGCCAGTGCTCGGAAGCTGGGCTGCCACTGTCACGCCGGCTATGGTGCTGGCTGTTCCTCTGGTAGCGGCCATGGGTGTAGCGGCCCTTGCATGGGTTGTGTCCACTCGGAAGCACGCAATGACTGACGGTGCTTCATCGAGCGATGCGAATTCCTCTCGCGGGGCTACCGACATTCCATAGGTTGCTCGCCATCTTCCAACCCTGAGAGCTCGAAACCGGGCGGTGCTTGAGAGGGATGAAACGGTTGGACGAAATTCGCGCGCAGCCGCAGGGCGCCCGCAAAACTTCTTCCAATCATGCATCATTGCGCTGTCGGGAGTGGGGTCGCGCGTGCAGCAGCCACATGTTCTTCGAAGCAGCCAACAGATTATTGGAGGCTCTGGGAATCAGAGTTCCCAGCGGTATTGATCCGGGTCGGCGAAGAGAGGTGCATGCCGTTCGCTGGTCTCACTCCTCGCTCCAACTCCTTTTAGAAAAGCACGGCGCGAGGTGGTTCCATAAGCGGGCTTCGAGCCAGGGGCATCTGTAGGTACATTCTACACTGCGTTTTTCGCGCCAATAATTCTAGGACGGCAAGCTATTCGACGATGGTCGCCGGGATATTTAAGACCGCCCGATAGCGATCGCCGCGATAGAGCGACAGCGAGGCCTCGATCGGGTTGCCTTGCACGGTGCGAATGGTACGGGAGATGACAAGCAGGCTTTGACGAGCAGGAATCTCCAGCAGTTTCGCCTCCCGATGTGTAGGAGCACGAGCCTCAATGATTTCGTCGGCTGAGCCAACCTCGATTCCGTATCGTTCGCGGAGGTTGCCATAGAGTGAGGAACGGGCGAAGTCGATCTTGTCAATTCTGGGGAATTCCGTCAGCGAGAGCCATACTTGTTCGATCGCAAGGGGAAGACCGTCCGCCAATCGCAGTCGATGAAGTTCCAACAGCAGCGATCCAGGAGGAACTCTCAGACGGAGCGCTATCTCCGGGGAAGCAGGCTTGGTGCCCTGTTCCAGAATGCGGGAAGAAGGTTTCATGCCAAGCGAGCGCATCTCTGCGCTGAATCCGGAGAGGTGTGCAATCTTTTTTTCCACCTTCGGTTGAATCACGAAGGTGCCCCGACCCTTTTCACTGCGGACCAGGCCCTGGTGCTTCAGCACTTGTAGGGATTGCCTGGCCGTCATCCGGCTGACACCGTACCGCCGACAAAGATCTTCTTCCCCGGGCAGCATGTCTCCCACCTGAAGCTCGCCCGCTTGAATCTGCTTTGTAAGCCTCTCCTGGATTTGGAAATACAGCGGGATAAAACTACTCTTGTCCAGTGGTTCAACCTTGCGCTGACTCGCAGTGCTCGCCGTGGCGTGATCGGAAGGCCGGAGACGATTTCTATCCTCTGTCTTGTCCTGCCTACTTGTCATCACATCTCCATGGGCAAGGCTTCCAGTGGTGGGTGGAGCACCGCTGCATGCTGGGCACAATTCGAAGGCTTGTCTCTTTCGCTTTGGTACACTATACATCTGTACAGGATGCAGTAGGAAAGATCTTGAGCGCCGGCTGAACTCCGGTGAGGCCCGACAAGAATGACATCGCCGCTTGCTACCTTGAAAGACGCGCTTGTAATCTCATGCCAGGCGGCTCCTGGCGATCCATTAGAAGACGTCGATGCTCTGCGAAGAATTGCCTTGGCCTGCCTGCAGGCGGGTGCAGGCGGCTTGCGTCTCAACGGTGGTGATTGTATTGCCGCGGTACGTCCGGATACAAATGTCCCCATCATCGGGTTAAAGAAGTCTTATGCAGGCGGTCGGCTTCGAATCACGCCGGACTTTGCTGCAGCGGCGGAGTTGGCTAACGCCGGTGCGGACATTGTCGCGCTTGATTGTACGAACCGAACCTGGCCCGGTGGCGAGCCCTGGCAACGGCTGGTCGAGCGCATCCATCATGAACTCCAACTTCCAGTGATGGCTGACATCTCAACACTTGAAGAGGCACGCGCCGCCGCAAAGGCCGGGGCCGACATGATCGGCACTACGCTCCATGGATATACAGATCAGACTGAACAGGCTCATGGTTTCAGCTGGAGTTTGCTTGCCGATGCGATCCGGGAAACAGGACGCCCCGTGGTTGCTGAGGGCCACATCGAGACTCCGGAGCAGGCACGACAAGCCATTGTGGCTGGTGCATGGTGCGTGGTTGTAGGATCGGCGATCACGCGGCCTGGAACCATCACAACCGGTTTTGTCCGCGCGGTGCGAAATCCGCGGAAGTCCGGCTGCGTAATTGGCGTGGACATCGGCGGAACATGGATTAAAGGTGGGTTGGTCGACCGAGACGGGTGCATTCGTTTCCCGGCGCGCGTTCCCACAGACGCGCGTGCAGGGCGCGAAGCTATCGCTGCCGCCACCGCTGTAGCCATCCAACAGGTGCTGCAGTCCGCACGTGAGCACGATGTGGGACCTGTTGCCCTGGGCATCGCCAGCGCAGGCGTCATCGATGTTTCTGCTGGGATCGTCCTTGCTGCTACAGAAAACTTACCTGGCTGGACGGGGTTCGATCTGCGTGGGTTTGCTGAGAAGAAGTTTCATCTGCCAACACGGGTAGAAAACGATGCGCATGCAGCAGTCCTGGCGGATATGCATTTTGGGTCTGCGCGCGACTTGCAGAACTTTGTGGCTATTACCATCGGAACAGGGATCGGCGGAGGTATTGTCGTCGACCGCAAGCTGATACGGGGCCAGCACGGATTTGCAGGCTCGTTTGGACACACAATCATTCGACAGAATGGCCGGCCCTGTACCTGCGGACGCGAAGGGTGCCTGGAATCCTACGTCTCCGCTTCGGCATTAGCGCGCGAATTCAGGGATCGTTCTGGCGCTGATCTGGAAGCTGACCCACTCAGCGACGCGGAGCTGGCGTGGAAGGTGAGCCAACTCGCAGGCGCGAATGATTCCCTGGCACGTGAGGCATATTTTGCCTTGGCAGGATATCTCGCCGAGGGCATTGCCAGTTTGTGCAACCTAGTTGACCCGGAGGTGATCATTGTCGCTGGAGGGTTAGTCGAAGGGAAACCATGGTTCACTGAGGAGGTTGAAAAGCGAGTCGCGCAAATGCTGCACTTCGGAAGGCTTCGCAATCCTCGTGTCCGGCTGGCGAGCGCTGTGAACGAAGCCGGAGTATTAGGCGCAGCCGTGGCAGCCTTCGATGCAGTGCAGTAGTTGACGGTGAATGGTAGACGATAGAAGTTTCAGAGTTTCGCACAGAACGCCAGCCGCGCTAACCTGAAGGGGCATCGATCAACGTGACTTCATCCGTGGTTCTGGGCATCACCTTCGCACTGATTGCCGGAGTTATGAACGGAATATTCACGTTGCCCATGCGATACATGGGGCGATGGTCGTGGGAGAACGTCTGGGGCCTTTTCATCCTGGTTTGCTGCGTCATCATGCCGATCGTGATCGCATGGACAACGGTTCCAAATTTCGCGGCCGTCATCGCGCAAGCGCCGCACCGTGCAGTGGCGCTGGCATGCGTTCTCGGATTTGCCTGGGGATTCGGCGCCATCATGTTTGGCCAGGGAATTAGTGCCGTCGGAATTTCCATGGCTAACACACTGGTGCTCGCGATCAGCGCATCCTTCGGCTCGTTCATTCCAATTCTTTTGTTGGCTCCGGAACGCCTGCATCAGGCGCAAGGCAAAGTGATCGCTCTTGGAGCCTTGATCGGGATTGTCGGCATCGCCTGTTGCGGATATGCCGGCTTCCTGAAAGAGGAAAGTCAAAAAAGCGACACAGACGTCTCTCGTGGAAAAATGGTGGGCCACGCCCGGCCCTTTGCAATCGGGCTTTTGCTGTGCGCCGGATCGGGTTTGCTTTCGGCTGTGTTCAATATCGGCTACAGCTCCGCCCAGCCTTTGCTGTCGACCGCGGTGCACATGGGCTATAGCGCGTTCGCCGGTTCTAACTTGATTTGGCTGCTAATGTTGGTCGGCGGTTCCATACCGAATCTATGCTTTTGTGCTTACTTGATGCGGAAGAACAAAAGCTGGGCAAAATATCGTGAACCAGGCGTCGCACCTCTCTATGTGCTGGCCATCGTGATGGCCCTGTTATGGGGCGGAAATATTTTTGTCTATGGCTTTGCTTCGCCTGCATTGGGAAAGCTTGGGCCAGCGATCGGATGGCCGCTGACTTTAATCTCCGGTCTCGTGATTGCGAATATGTGCGGATTTCTAATCGGAGAATGGAAACTCACTCGGAAGAAAGAACAACGGTGGATGGCAGCCGGGCTGGTCGTTCTCTTAGTCGCGATCGTCACGCTCGGATGGTCCAGCACACTCCGGTAGTTTGTGCCATCCATCTGGCGTGCTGAAAGCCGCAGCGACTCCACGATCGCGTGGCGGTTTGGACGGATGCCGGTTGCAGGTGTTAGATTTCCATCTTTGATGGCTTTTGATTCCGCAGGGATTTTCTCTCATCACTTCAGGAGGTTCAGTTGAATCATCTTCGACGCGCGTTCTGCTATGTATTTTTCTCCTTAGCGCTGATCTCGGTTCCAAAGTTGCACGCTGCGTCACCATCCGAAATGTCGTATGACGTAGTTGTGTATGGCGCCACCGCGAGTGGCGCCATGGCGGCGTTGGCCGCTACACGTCAGGGGATGCATGTCGTGCTGTTGGAACCAGGCACGCATGTGGGAGGCATGTTGACCGGCGGACTTTCCGCGACAGACGTCGGCAATCCCAACGTTATTGGCGGAGTAGCCCTTGAATTTTTCGAACAAGTCGGGCGCTATTACGACATGCCGCAATATGGCCAAAAAGTCGCGTGGAGATTTGAGCCTCATGTCGGCGAGGCAATTCTGCGCTCCATGTTGCAGGTGGCAAAGGTCGATGTCCGATTGAAAGAGCGCATGCGGGAGAAGGACGGGGTAAGAAAATCTGGAGAGCGAATCATCAGCCTGACGACTGAAGACGGAACGGTCTGGAAGGGAAAAGTTTTCATTGACGCGACCTATGAAGGGGATCTGATGGCCGCTTCCGGCGTATCGTTCGCCTGGGGAAGAGAAAGCATCGCGCAATACGGCGAAAGCCTGGGTGGAGTTCGCGCCGAATCTCCGGGACATCAATTCAAATTCAAAGTGTCGGCCTATAGTGGGGACGGGAAGCTGCTTCCGGAAATCAGCCCGGTGACGATGGCGCCAGCGGGGAGCGGCGATCATGAGGTTCAGGCGTTCAATTTTCGCTTGATCTTGACGCAGGATCCTGCCAACCTGATCCCATTTCCCAAGCCCAACAATTACGATCCCCACGAATACCAGCTACTCGCAAATTACATCCGCGGATTTCAACA